>JBAXUE010000001.1:0-255265 GCA_037129835.1 bacterium
GGAGCCAGAGAAACTAATTTTATTTCCGGGTAGTCCGGCAGTTGCCGGACAGTTGGCTGTTAACCAATTGGTCGTCGGTTCGAGCCCGACCCCGGGAGCCAGAGAAACTAATTTTATTTCCGGGTAGTCCGGCAGTTGCCGGACAGTTGACTGTTAATCAATTGGTCGTCGGTTCGAGCCCGACCCCGGGAGCCAAATGAAACAGTTAAGGAGACCGAATTGATCGGTCTTTTTATATTAATGACGCAGTGGCAATATTAAGTCCAGACGTTTTCTGATAAAATTAACTCATGAAGATTTTAATTGCCAGGCATGGCCAAGACGAAGATAACGCGAAAGATATTTTAAACGGTCATAGAGATATGCCGCTTACCGAAAAAGGTGAGCGGTAAGCCCATATTGCTGGCGAAAAACTGAAAGAAGATGGCATAAAAATTGACGTCATACTTTGTTCTCCGTTGAAGAGAGCTAAGAAAACTGCCGAAATAATCTCTGAAATTATTAGCGGACCTGGGCCGATCGTAGAACCACTATTAATTGAGCGGGACTTTGGGATATTAACGGGTAAACCACTTTCTGATATTCCCAACTATGCCACCAAGACCTTACAAACTGACGTTGTAAATTATTTTCTTGAAGTTGAAGGTGCAGAAGATTTCCCCACACTCTATAAAAGAGCAGAGGAGTTGCTCAAAAAAGTGATGAGTAATTATCAAGACGAGAATGTTCTATTAGTTTGCCATGGCGACACCGGGAAAATGATCAGGGCAGCTTATCATAAATGGGATTGGTTAGCTGGACTTAAGACAAAATATTTTGATAATTCCGAAATATTATTTCTTGAAGATAAAACCGACAAGATAGAGTAGTTTAGCACTGAACCGACGTGCAGAGCCATATAAGAAGAGGCTTAATCCTCCTTCACAAAAGTTACGGAAGGACCCTCCTCCGTTTCACTTCGGAACGGGCAGGCAAGTATTGCCTTTTTTTGATATTTATCCTGCGTAACTTTAGTGAAGCATGGACCAATTTTCATTAACCCCTATCGGACTTAGAGTTTTGATGTTAATATAATAACGATAAATATAGGAGTTATTATGGGGGAAGTTGAAAAGTTGAAACAACTTGATTATTGGAAGATGACCGTGTCTTTAACTTTTGAAATAATAGGTATTTCAGTTGTAATAACGCTTGCCACCTATTGGTTGCTAAATTCGCTATATTTATGGCTTACCAACACAAAACCAGAAAACTTACTGAACCTTACCCCTTATACTTGGCTCACTTCTTTACTTTTTATAATTGTATTCATTTTGATTCTAGTAGCGCATGAATTTATTCACGGGTTCATTTTTAAAAGGTTTGGAGGAAAACCCGTATATGGTGCGGGTATTTCTAACTATGTTTTGCCATATTTCTATGCTACCGATAAGAATCAGAAAAAACTTACACGCAAAGAATTTATTGTCATCTCCTTGGCTCCTCTGGTAGTGATATCATTATTGGGTTTTGTCATGCTATTAATTTTCCCCTCTATTTCAGGGTTTATAATTCTATTACTAACAATGCACACGGGTGGGTGTATAGGTGACTTATGGATGGTCAGAGTCTTAACAAGATATCCTAAAAATATCCTTGTCCAAGACGATAAGAGCGGTTTTGTTGTTTATGGCAGGCCCGAAGATGAATCTCTGAACATACCAGATACTAGTATTCTGAGCCGTTTTCTCAAAGGGTTTATCATTTCTTTGACTTTATGGGTTCTTATTCTCTTTTTCTTACCGTCATTTCTTAAATTGTTAAATATTCCAAGTTTTGCAGTTGGTCCCGCGGAGAGCAATTTTACAATTTTTAATTACATTAATAGCACAAAAGAACTGTCTTTCGCGGTCGGATTATTACCACCAGTAGTCCTTGGTGCACTTTCTGGTGTAATTTATGCGATTATGGGCTTTGGGAAATCTAAACATGAATAAAATTATATGAAAAAGTTAAGTATAACCGAGAAATTAACAGACCCTAGTGTTGCTAAAAGGGTGGTGTGGGCTGTAGTCATCCAATTTAGTTTACTGATAATATTTTTTATAGTAGGTCACTATTTACTACCAGAGGGAATTTTTAAATCTTCACCAACTTCAATTTTCGCAAACTTCACTGTAAACGAAACAAATTTCTGGATACATACGCTGGAGACATTTTTCATAAATCTACTTTTAGTTTTCATTATTGGGGTTTGTGCTAACTTTGTAAGGGTAAAAAACTTTCCATTGGGATATGTGGTTATGCTTTTCAACGGGATTATCTCAGGATTGATAGCAGGAACAAATTCCTTTGCTGTAAGCAGTAGCGTTTCGCCATATACACTGCAAGGTTGGCTTTCGGCTGCACCCATAGGATTCTTGGAAATGTTTTCATACTCTTTAATTATTGCTTCAACAATTAACATCGCACTTCTCAATGATGAGAGTAGTTGGTTCGCAATTAAATCTAAATTTAAAAGAATAAAGAAATTTAAAGAAATAAAATTATCTGCTGCTGAATGGGCTGCTTTTGGCTTGGGCTTTTCTGGTTTATTTATCGCTGCCGTTAATGAAGCAATGGATTTTTTTAAACTGCTGTAAAATCTGCAATATTGTCACTCGCCGTCAGTTAGATATATGTTGTTCTAAACTCGTTCCACCAAGCAACCCCTATCGGACTTTGAACTTTTGAGTTAAAATACTTTTTATGGAAATATATAATAAAGTAATTATTATCACTGGTGGAAGTAAAGGTTTTGGTAAATCACTTGCAGAGGTATTTAACAAAGAAGGCGCCAAAGTTATTATTGCCAGCCATGACGAAATCGAACTAAAGAAAACTGCAAAAGACTTAAATATAGATAGTTTCGTGGTTGATGTTACGAAGACCGAAGATGTTGAATTACTTGCTGATTATGTAGCAAATAAATATGGGGGAATAGATGTTTGGATAAACAATGCAGGAATCCAGATAGCCCCTTCTTTGATTGAGGAAGTGAATATTGAAAAAATACATCATCTTTATGATGTAAACTTCTTTGGTTACTTCTATGGCTGCCAAACAGCAATAAGAAGGATGAAAAAGCAGAAAGAAGGCTTGATAATCAACATTAACTCAACTGCGGGGCTTGATGGTAAAGCAACAATTTCGGCATACTCTTCTTCCAAGTGGGCAATTAGGGGGCTTACAGAGTCCATCAGAAAAGAACTTTCAGATTCTCCCATTAAGATTTATTCCGTCCATCCAGGTGGAATGCAAACAGAAATATACAAAGAAAAATATCCTGATGACTTTAAGGAGTATATGTCAGTTGAGTATGCCACCCAAAAAGTGATTGATAACCTTAAATTGGATAGCCCAGAGCAGGATTTGGTTATTAAAAGACCAGGTGTTTGATATGAAAAGCGTGTATGTATTCGGACCAATCTATATTTCAGGACAAGACTATCTTCAGGTATATAAAGATATAAACAAACTATGCGAGAAGTATTTTGATAAAGTAATCGGCACCTACCCAGACTTTTGGGATTCAAAAGAGACACCAAGGGAGTTCTGGGACAGAACATATGACACAATTACTAAATGTGACCTCTTTATCGCTGAATGTAGTTCACCTTCACACGGGGTGGGGATGGAATTACAAATGGGCAAAGAGCACAATATCCCAGCAATAGTTCTTGTAAAAGAAGAAGTTGAGAATTTTGATAAATCAACTATGGTGTTGGGGTTACCAAATCTTAAGACTGTAATACGCTACAAAGACATTCCTGACCTTTTCCAAAAGTTGGAGAAAGAACTATCTCAGTTCTAAACTCGTTCCACCAAGCGAGCCAAAATAAATTCAGCATAAACGACCCTAACTATCGTTATGCTTTTTCCACTGGAATATACTATAATGTCCACATGGAAGAAGGATCAAACCCTGGCAGTGAATTTCTAAATAAAAAATATCCAAACCTTCAGCACGCAAGAGAAGTGGAAAGAGCTTCTGTAATTAAGGCTGATCAAACGGAGGATAAGCCATACACCGGAGATGAACGCATCCAGGCGTATCTGGACCGTTTGGTTGGTATTGTCTTTAATTCAGATCCAGCTAAAAGAGAAAGAGGCGAAAGACTCTTAAGAAGGATGCTTTTCGACAAGGAGATTTTGGATGAGGAAGAAATACCCGACGCTTATTTTGAGAATCAACAAAGACTTGCCAGAGAAAGAGGTCAGGGAGACGTTGAGATAACCGCTGCAGTAAAGCATGAGGCGGCGGAAATGATCAGAGTCGATCAGGAAGCTAGCCTGGGGCGATGGTTGGACTACCTTAAATCAGATGATGCCCGGTATCCTACCTGGTTTAAGTATTTTGCCATCAGAAGTGTCCTTTCTATGTCAGAATATGATAAAGACCAGCACAGTTTCGGCAAAAGGAGCAAGACCACGACCAAGCCATATCCCGACTTAAATCATGAGGCCTTGGCATATGTCTACGATGCTGTTCAAAAGCAGAGAGAAGGGGAGAATTTCCCTGAAGATGAAGAGCTATCCCGGCTTCTAAGGGGAGCAAACTTTACTAAACTCTATGCTTATGCAATCGAAAAAATTACTCCCGCTTCACCTGAAACAAGGGAAGAAACGGAGGGCGAATGGATCAAGTTTGATCAGGGGACAGACCCCAGAAAGCTCACCGCAACACTTCAGGGCCATGCTACGGGCTGGTGTGTGGCAGGTGAAGGAATGGCTCAGAGCTACTTGTCTGGTGGTGACTTTTTTGTCTACTACACTAAGGATGGAAGCGGTAAATATACTATCCCCAGGGCCGCCATTGCCATAACCGACGGCCAGGTGACGGAGGTAAGGGGCGTTACGGAGTCTCAAAATATGGAAGGTTCTATTGCAGAAATTGCAAAAGCCAAGTATGAAACTCTCCCCGGTGGTGAAAAGTTTGAGAAGAAAGACAGTGATATGAAGCGTCTGACCGAGTTAGATCGAAAAAGTAAGGATGACGAAGAACTTACCAAGGAGGATTTAATCTTTCTTTATGAGATAGATGAAAGGATTGAGGGATTTGGATATGAAACGGACCCGAGGGTCTTAGAAATTATAAGGCAAAGAGATGAGAGAGCGGACCTATCCTTTATTACCGGTTACGCGCCTGAGGAAATAAGCATAAGTTCTTCTGGTGCGTTAGCTGGTGGTATAAAGTTTCATTATGGAAACCTAGATCTTAGGCGGTTTGAAAGTTTGTTTAGTATTAGCCTGCCTCAAAGGGTTGGAGGCGATCTGTTACTTGATGGTATTGTCTCGTCCGAGAGTTTGACCTTGCCTCATGAGGTTGGTGGCAATCTCTCTATCCCTAAACTAAAGTCAGCCAAAAATCTAATCCTCCCTGAGAAGATCGGTGGTAGCCTTTATCTTCCCGGAATAACTTCAGCCAAAGGTCTAAATCTACCTCAAACGATTGGGGGTGGCCTTCATCTTGGGGGGCTTACTTCAGCCGAAGGGCTAATCCTACCTCAAAAGATTAGGGGAGGTCTTATTCTTAAGGGTCTAGCCTCGGCCGAAGGATTAACTTTGCCGGAAGAGGTTGGAGATCATCTTAATCTTGCTGGTCTAACCTCAGTCGAAGGATTAGCTCTGCCCCAAAAAATTGGAGGTAGTCTTTATCTTGATGGTTTATCTTCTGCCGAAGGCCTAACCCTACCTAGAGAGATTGACGGCTATCTTTCTCTTGAAAGACTTGTGACGGCCAAAGGACTAACCCTCCCTGAAAAAGTTGACGGCCCCCTTTATATGCAGAGCCTCAGCTCAACCGAAGGCTTAATTCTGCCGCAAGAAATTGGCGGCAATCTCCATCTTGGTAGTCTAACTTCAGCCGAAGGCCTAAAATTCCCGCAAGAAATTGGCGGTGGTCTTTATCTTGGGGGCCTAACTTCAGCCAAAGGCCTGGTCCTACCTGAAAAGGTCGGTGATTACCTCAATTTACGTTTTTTAACTTTGGCCAAGGGTTTAGCCTTGCCTAGAGAAATTGGCGGCGCCCTCGTGCTTTATAATTTAGGATCGACGGAAGGGCTAATTCTACCGCAAGTGGTCGGAGGTGATATTTATCTAGAGAGCCTATCTACAACGGAAGGTTTAAATCTGCCCCGAGAGGTTGGTGGTAACATCTATCTTGAAGGGCTCTGGTCATCTGAAGGCTTGATTTTACCTCAGAAGCTTGGGGGTGAGGTGATAACCGATAGTGCCCTTCATGTAACATAAAGAAGAAGTAAAATACTGTCTCTTTTTGATGCCTATTTTCCTTAACCTCTATCGGACTTAGAACTTTTTTCTGTATAATTGAATTATGGGAAAATACAAAGTATATATTTACTCTTGCCCCTGCAATTTACCAACCCCATTTATTGCTCATAATTGGATTGTCATTGATAACGATGGTCAAATTGAGAGATGGGAGGCGGGTTATATGAAGAATATAGGCGAAGAGAATTATGGGCATCTCCGTAAAAATCTATTGAAGGGTAACTATTGTGACGGGATTGCCATCATTCCTGGTGTTGGGAAAAGATGGAAAGGAACGATAGTCAGTTCGGTTAGCGGCGATGACCAATCTATCGCATATCAATTAATAAGATATATAAAAGATTCCCCCAAGAATTATCCGCACAAGGGCAAATACTCATTATTGGGACCCAATAGTAACACCTACGTTCAGTGGGTAATCAATGCCTTCCCAGATTCTGGTTTAAAACTACCATATAATTCTCTCGGAAAGGGATTTGGCAGTAAATTGTTCTAAACTCAGCCCACCAAGCGAGCCAGAGAAGTCATTTATAATTCCCGGGTAGTCCGGCAGCTGCCGGACAGTTGACTGTTAATCAATTGGTCGTCGGTTCGTGGAGTTTACCCGCCTTTGGAGGGACCCCGGGAGCCAAAATAAATTCGGCTTTATCAAGCCGTTTTTTATATACCCCAAATCGTGAGTTAGAACCATTTAGATTGTGGTAGAATTTGTTTATGATAACAAAAGAACAAGAAAAATGGATCAACCACTTATCTGATACTAATAAGGTGATAATAACTCCCTATAACCCAGAAACGCCCGCTATATTTATCGAGATAGCCAATAACATACATGCAACCATTGGTGAAGATATAGAAATTCAACATCGTGGTGCATCTAGTTTCAAGATTTCAGGCCAGGGTGAACTTGATATATATTTGCCTACAGATGAAAGCAAATACGAATTTATGGTCGAGAAACTGACAACATTATTTGGAAATCCTGAAAGCAACTATCCGCTCGAAAGGGCTCGTTTCGTAACTTTTGTAAGAGGCACAAGGGCTGAGATTTTTGTGATTAATAATAAAAGTAAAGGCTGGCTAGATAGTTTAAGGTTTGAGTCTGCTTTAGAAAAAGACCAAACATTACTTGACAAATACCGGTTACTGAAAGAAAAAGGCAATGGTCTTAGTACAAGAGCGTATTATCGACAAAAAATTGAGTTTATAAATAACATTCTAGAAATAGCTGGATAGTAAATATAGATAGTTACAATTTTAGCCTACTGGCGAGCTAATAACAAAGGTCCTTTCAATACTTAGGGTATTTTCACTATCGGACTTAGGGTAATTGATATAAAATTATTGCATGAAAATAAATAATACGATAAAAATAATTTTCCTTGGGATAATTCATTTATCTATTGATGTTGTACCCTCTTTTCTTATCTATAAATCTTTTTCATCGGGCTTAATAAATACCCAAGAAGCAGTTTTTCTTATATCGATATATATATTTTTAGCTTTCGGGGCACAGTTTTTTTTTGGGTATTTAGCCGACATTGTTAATAACCCCAAAAGAGTTATCCAGTTAGGGTTGACCGCGGCCATATTTTCCTTGTTAATCGGATATTACTCATTGATAATCGCTGTAATTTTAATAGGGATTGCGAATTCATTAATACACGTTGGGGGCGGAATAGTTGCTCTTAGAACTTACCCGGGGAAGGCGACTTACCCAGGTTTGTTTGTGTCTTTCGGGGCACTAGGATTGTACGTAGGGTTGCTGCTAGGTAAAACAAATATAAATGCTTTTTGGTATATATTAAGTTTAATAATAATATTATTTTGTTTCTTATGGTTTATAGAGATGCCGAAACCTTCATCAAGGGTGATAAAAACAAATATATCATACATTTTGCCATTAATTTTAATACTTGCGGTAATATTTTTAAGGAGTTATTTGGGCTCGTTTTTAACTTTTTCATCAATAAATATTATGAACTTCGCATTATTACTAACACTTTCTGTGTTTTTAGGGAAATTTCTTGGAGGGTTTATTGCCGATAAGTTTGGATGGCTAAAGACAGTCATTCTTTCATTAATATTGGCTTCCATATTGTTATTTTTTACTTCCAGCTATGTGATATTTGGCTTAGGTGTATTATTTTTATTCCAGATTAGTATGCCAATAACATTAACCATTCTAGGAGATATCTTCCCAAAAAATCCTGGGTTTGCTTTCGGTTTATCTTGTTTATCTATTTATTTTGGTTATTATTTTGCCCAAATTTCTTTTGGCTTTAATGTTGGAAAATATTTTCTCGCCACTGGCTTTTTATTGTCTCTAATTATTATATTCATTGGCATTAATATAATATTTGAATTAAAATATACACATGAATATATACCAAAATAAATTGACAGATATGCTGGCCCCGATAAGGCCTACCACAAACCCAGTTACTGTGACCTCTACTCCAAATCCGTCTCCTACGATTAGCCCCGATTGTTGTGTGTTGGGTTTGCAGAATACAGTTTTTAATCAACTAATAATATCACTCTTTGTAGTGGCATTTTTGGCTACTTTGTCGATTATAATCATCCGTACTATTAAGAAGAAATGATATTGATATTAGGAGCTTTGCTTGGCACGCTTCTTATTGAAGTCCCAATAGCTTTTTTCTTGGGTTATAGAACAATAAAAGAAATAATTTCTGTTATCGCGATTAATGTTCTTACAAACCCTTTACTAAATTTACTTATTATAATTAACAGTCTTTTATTGTTTGTTAACTATCAATTACTAGTGTTGCTGCTTGAGGTTATTGTAGTAATCAGTGAATGGTTATTACTGCGATATGTGCTGGCTGAAGATTACCCTCGAAAGAGATTTCTTCTCGATTCTATTATCCTAAACACAACATCATGTCTTATTGGATTGATTATTATTAAATTATTCTTCTCATAAACATAATCTTCTATGGGTTATGATATAATCCATTTATGAATAATAAGTATGTATATCACGGTTCTTCAGAGAGCGGTCTCAATAATTTGATGCCCAATAAAAGTACTCATGGTAAGTCTTGGGTTTATGCTACGAAAGACAAAATAATGTCGGCTGTATTTCTTGGGACTGAAGGCGGCGACTATACTGTCCAAGTCGGTCGGGATCCAGAGGGGAAAGTATTTCTGACAGAAAGGTTCGAAGGCGCCTTTGAATTACGATATTCGGTTTCGGGATCGATATATACACTGAGTAGCGAAGGTTTTCTAGAAGACTTGACCAGTTGGAACGAAGAGGTCGTAAATCCGAGCCCAGTTAAAATTATAAGTGAAGAACATGTTAATGATGTTAGTAAGTATCTGAAGGAGTCTGAAGTAAAAGGCGATATTATAATAAGTTATTTTCCTGAGAGATATAGGGTGCCAATAGATGATTCTGATCTCGTCGAAAAGGCTATCAGTTGGGTCGGGCAATTCGGTGAACGTGAATTTGAACATTTAGAAAAATACCACCCAGAGCTAATCGTTAGAGTGAAAGCTGGCCTAAAGAAATAATTATTTTTTGTATATTTTGGTTCGTTTAGATTTCGATTTTAATATTTTTGTTGTACTTGAGATAGTCTACTATTAGTAACTGTACACAGGCAGCGACAGGAACGGCTAGGAATAAGCCAAGAATGCCAGCTAGCGTACCACCGATAATGACAGCGATAATAATAGTGAGTGGCGAAATATTTGTGGCTTTGCCATAGATAACTGGTTCTAGATAACTGTATTCGAACTGAGCATAAAGAAGACTATAAATAGCCATAATAATGGCTGGCCAGAATCCGCCAAATATTGCTCCCATGCCGACAAGGAGTAGTCCTATAAGCCAGACACCGATCATCGGGATAAGATCTAGGAAAATGACTAGAATACCCAGGAAGATAGCGGCCGGAGCCCCAACAAGTAATAGCATAATAGCAGCGCCTACCCCGGCGAGCGTAGCAGTTGCTAGATTTGCGATGATGTACTTAATAACTATTTCATACATTTTTATTGCATTGGTATGCCATCTTTGGTATTTTTCTTTACTTAAAATGGACCAAAATTTCTTTAACAATTTAGGACCTTCTAGGCTCATATATATTGATGTTGTAAATATAGTGAAACCAGCAGCAATAGAGCCAAAAATACTTAATGTTTGAGTAATTAAATATTTATTTATTCCTGCGATGACGTCTGTTAGATTTTTATCCGATGTCATAGCGGGTAGGAAGTTTTTGATAGATTGAGCTATGGGAGAGCTGCTTTCCATGAACTTTTGATATGCCTCAGGCAGATTTTTCATCAAACCAACAGATTGGATGGTGATGATAGGAATTACCAAGGCCAGCAATCCGCCAAAAAGTAAAAATAGGATAACATAGACGATTGCTATCGAAAGTCCACGTTTTTGATGCCAGACATGTTTTGTTAACCAACCGACAACAGGGTTTAGGAGTAAAGTTATAATAAAGGCAGTTGCGAACCAGATAAGCGGAGTGATAATCGCATATGTGAATAGCAAAAATAATAAAAACATAGTCACGGCTGTCATAATTCTGAAAATTGTCTCGTTCGAAATTTTATTTATTTCCACAGTAATCTCCTTTATATAATTTAGTATAACATGTAATTATAGAACAAATATGCCTATTAGTCAATAGATGTGTGTTTAGTGAATCGATTGATAAGAAAATGTTTAACCTCTTCGAGGACATAGAGTATAATATAAAAAAGTAAAAAGGAGAAATAATGAAGGCCTTGAAAATGATTTCAATCATAGTCGGTATTATAGCCGTTATCGTTATTTTGGCACTTGGCTATTTTGGTTACATTCCGGCAATCGCTAGTTTGTTCGGAACTAATAAGCCTAAAGACTTGGGGGTCAAATATACTACTGCAGATCTCGCAAGCGCCAAAAATAAATTTGGAGTAGAAATAGCGGTTTCTAGCTCAAAAGATCCATCTAGCTCTATGAAATATGAAGGCAGCCATCCTGTAAGCACATCTTTCACTGACGAAGAATTGACTGCCATGGTGGCAAGCGAAAACTATATATACCAGCCAGTAAAAAATGTTCAAATCAAAATAGGTGAAAACGGAGCTTTAGAATCGTCTGGAACTTTGATTGTTTCAAACCTGACTAATTATTTTTTAGCACTTACACCCGGGGTAGTTGATAATTCGATAACTAAGTATATCGGCTTACTTCCTAGCGAGGTCCCTTATTATATATCGGGAACTGCTAGTGTTTCCGATGGTTCAGTATCGATGGAATTGAACGATATTCAGATTGGTGCAGGTAGTTTTTTCAACAATATCATTCCCAAGGCATACGCGAATTCGGTCGAAGCTAATGTGGCAACCTTTGTAGTTGGACCGTATACCATTCCTGGGAGTACGCTATCTTCATATCAGCCACAGATAAACACATTTCTTTCTACGAGGCTGAATAGAGTGCCGGGGTTGCAAGCAAAAAGCATAACATTTTCTGCAGGTAAGATGAACTATGAGGGAACAATGCCCAACAAAACAATTAGAGCTGTGCAGTAAAGCATACGACGACCATGAATAAATATAAACAGCATTTTTTAAAAGTTTATGGAAAATCAGAAGTAAGATATCAGACATTTCCTCATCATGTGGATATTGTCGCAAAATGGGTTGAAAAGCTCTGTGATATGCATCCCGAAGCTGATAGGGAAGCAGCACTGGTAGCTGCTTGGTTTCATGATCTGGGTCACTTTATTGATGAAGGTAATGATCATGCAGTTACTTCAGAAAAAGAGGCGATAGATTTCCTAAAAAAAGATGGTGCGAACAGTGAATTTGTCAAAAAGGTAGCACATGCCGTAAGAGCTCATCGTAATAAAGATGTAAAACCAGATACTATTGAGGCAAAAATAGTCTGTTGTGCTGACTCTGCAAGTCACTTGACTGCAGACGTATATATGAATGTACTTGCCGACTACGGTAAAGACACAGTGATGGGAAAACTAGAACGAGATTACCGCGATTTGGAAGACTTCCCAGGGATAAAAAAGGAGCTAACACCGATTTATTTGGCTTGGAAAGCTGTTATTGAAGCATTCCCTGAAGACTTTACAAAATATCTTCACAATTAATAAATTAATATTTAGTTATCTTGAAAGGCTATCTTGGAAAATAAAGAAATTCTGTTCGTTACCGGTAACGCTGGCAAAGTGACTTCACTGAATAAGTATATGCCAGAGATTGGGTATAAAATTATCCAAATGGACTTGTCTATTATCGAACCTCAAGCTGATACTGTTGAGGAAGTTTGTCTTGCAAAAGCAAAAGAGGCCTACGCAATCCTTGGGAAATCACTTGTCGTTAATGATAGCGGGTTTTGTATTAATGAACTTAATGACTTCCCAGGACCATATACAAAGTATGTGATTGAGACAATAGGCGCTGAGGGTATAGTCAGGATGATGGATAATCTAAAAAATCGTAATTGCCATTTTGTCCAAGCTCTGACATATGTTGACGAAAACGGTCAGATGAAAACTTTTTCTGAAAACTCGGAACAGGGGATAATTGCGAAAGCAGTAGATCCCGACTCTCATCCAGATGACTGGTCAGATCTTTGGAGAATATATATCCCGAATGGTTACGATAAAACACTGAATCAAATAATAGGTAAAGACGACGCAGCCTTTCACGAGAGAAAAAAGAAAACAGCGGTCTTTAGTCAGTTTGCAGACTATTTAGCAGAGAAGTAGTTTTAAATCTACAGTTTATTGGGTTTGCCACCAACTAGTTCTTGATAGCCACTACCAGCGATATCCTTACCGTTTAGTTTCGCGTTTATTTCGATTGGCCCTTCCCAATATTTAATAAAACGGAAATCCACTTCATGGTCTTCGACTAGTGCGTGAGTTGATATCGATAGATTTGCCTCGGGTATATTGATTTGCCAACTAAGCGGATATGATATTCTGCTTTTTGGGCTTGTCCAAGCTTCTTGTCCGGCAATAATCTGAATATTAGTGAAAGATTCCTGTCGATTGTCTTCATAGGAGATCGTGGCTAAACAATGAATATCCCGTTTATTGCCCACTTGATAGCATACTATTTGAGTATCGTTCTCTAGTTGGATTGAAAACCAATTCCAAAAACCCCTTGGTATCCCGAAGTCTCCCCACTGATGGTCCATCCAAGACACCCCAGTTACTGGGACTTCTGTATTATTAACAGTTAGTTTGCCCTTGGATTCGAGATTTGATAGGCTGTAATAAAATGTTTTTTCGCCAACATTGTCGACAAAACCGCTACCACCGACTAATATTGGGTCCTTGGTATTATCCATAGACAGAGAAAGATTCTTACCGTGTATTTGATATTTTGTTTTTTCTGTTTGTGAAATACTATAACCTTGAGATTTATCTTTCGAAAGAAAGCTAAGATTTAAGAATTTGTTAGATCTATCCTCTGTTTTAAGATTAAGTTCGATATTGGGGTAAAACTTATTATTATCAATATCTGTAATAATTGAATGGTAAAAATAGACGTTTATCGACGGAAGGTAAGAAAAAAATCCACCAAATACTTTTGGATATTTAATTTTAAAGAGAGTATTCATATAGGCATAATTATGGCCGTTGGGATCTTTTAGGTGCCCATTATAATACCACCATTCTGTCGTAGAATCGTGTTTTTGTTCATCTTTTGGGAACGTGATTTTCTTTGCCTTCATACTTACATTTTAACATGAAACAAATTTAAAAACGTTCGATAAAATAGCCAAATTAATAAATTTAAATACTTACAAAATATCAGTAGTTAAAATTTTTATTCTTCTACTTCGATTTTGATGCCGTTAGAACCACCTAGTGCTACATTATAAAACCAAGCTACTACAGCTCCACCGATCCAGCCTGCAACAGCAGCCAAAGCTGGAAGTAATATAATAGCGAGTACCCCAAACCCTGTGTTCCAACTAACGATATTTGGGAAGTGAGCGCTAAGCTGAGCATAATTAACCAACGCAACTAACCAGCTAATAAGAACTTCTGCGGCTACAACTGCGGCTGCCAAAACAGCTGCAAAATTTGCAACAGACACAACATCAAGTTTTTTGATTGTCAAAGTTTTCATTTTTTCCACCTCCTTTCTATTTAGTCTCTATACTAATTATACTCCTATGGTATAGGATAAATAACGAATATATTAGAATTAAGTACTAGTCTTTCTTTAGTAATTCCATGAAGACATTTGAAGGAATCTCAACTTTTCCGAATTTCTTCATCCTTTTTTTACCTTCTTTTTGCTTATTGAGTAGCTTGTTTTTTCTGGTTACATCACCGCCATATAGCTTTGCCGTTACATCCTTGCGCATCGCCGAAATATCTTCTCGTGCAATAATCTTGCCGCCAATAGCGGCCTGTAAAGCGACCTTGAAGAGCTGTTTTGGTATTAGGCCCTTAAGCTTCGAAACAACACTGATCCCAACTGTCTGGGCTTCACTTCTGTGAACTAGTAAAGATAGGGTATCAACTATAGTTTCAGCGATATAAATGTCGACTTTTACAAGATCTCCGACTCTGTATTCGATAAACTCATAGTTCATACTGGCATAGCCGGAGCTGATGCTCTTAAGTTGGTCAAAAAAGTCAGTCACAATCTGAGAAAGTGGCATTTCGCACTTTACTATCACTCTAGTTTCTTCAAGATAATCAATTGTTTTAAATATACCGCGCCTATTGGATATAAGTTCCATAATTACCCCAATGTAGTCGCTAGGAGTAACGATTTCTACTTTTACCCACGGTTCACGTATTTCCTTGATGTGCATAATATTCGGCAGTTCGGCGGGACTGTTGATTATTACTACTTCTTTGTTTGTTTTCTCAATCTCATAAGCAACAGAAGGAATGGTCACTAGTAAGTCTAAATCGAATTCTCGTTCGAGCCTTTCCTTGATAATATCCATATGTAGCAGGCCAAGAAAGCCACAGCGGAAACCGAAGCCTAGTGCGCTAGATACTTCTGGCTCATAAGAAAGGGAAGAGTCGGACAAACTTAGCTTGCCGAGCGCCTCTCTTAGAAGTGGAAAATCATCTCCTTCGGTGGTATAGATTCCTGCAAAAACGAATGGTTTTACTTTTTTGTAACCCGGTAGAGCTACCAATTCCTTGTCGCTTGCGAGTGTCACTGTATCCCCGACTGGTGCTCCCGAAACATCGCGGAGGCCGGTAACTATATATCCGATCTCGCCTGTTTTTATCGAATCTTGTGGAATAAATTTGGGTATTATATAGCCGATTTCTATACTTTCTGCTCCTGATTTACTACCAAGCATATAAAGCTTTTGGCCTCTAGGCAACATACCATCCATAATACGAATATATGCGACAACGCCCTTATAGGTATCATAAAAAGAATCGAATATAAGAGCCCTAAACGGCTTCGTGCTATCTCCTTTTGGTGACGGTACTTTCTCGATTACTCGGTCTAATATTTCAGCCACCCCGTCGCCGGTTTTCCCAGATGCAAGGATTATTTCCTCTCTTTTTACTCCAAGGAGATCGACTATTTCCTGAGCTACTTTCTCTGGTTCAGCATGAGGTAAGTCTATTTTATTTAGAACGGGTATTATTTCTAGATTATGCTCTAGGGCGAGATAGATATTTGAAAGCGTTTGGGCTTCTATTCCTTGCGAGGCATCAACTACTAGAATGGCACCCTCGACAGCTGCCAAGGACCGTGAAACTTCATAAGTAAAGTCGACGTGACCAGGAGTATCTATCAGGTTTAATATAAATTTCTCACCGATAAGTTCTTCTTTTGTATTTTGTATTTTGGATTTTGGATTATAAGTGTACTCCATTCTGGCGGGCTGTAATTTAATAGTGATACCACGCTCTTGTTCGAGCTCCATGGTATCTAGATGTTGGGCATGCATATCTCTCTTATCAATAGTGCCTGTTACTTCCAAAAATCGATCAGACAGAGTAGATTTGCCATGATCGATATGGGCTATTATGCAAAAATTACGAATTTTTTCCTGTTCCATTATGTTTTCTTGAGGCCTAATTTTTTCATAACGAAAACCGTTTCTTCACAACCCATCGCCCAAGTAAGGGAGAAATATACTATTACTCCAACAAGAATAGAGGCTAATGTCTGAGTGAATATTCCTATAACAGTACCTGTTTCAACAAAAATATCAAAAAATTGTAAGGAGCCCCAAACGGCTAGACCCATTATTAACGAAGCGAAAACAAGTCTCGAAGTGGAGACGAAAATTTTATTGTCTTTATCGAGCACTCCCAGTCTTTTGTGGAGATACCAAAATAATAAGATAATGTTAACAAAACCAGCAATTGAGAATGCTAGAGCCACCCCAGCGATTCCTAGGCTATCATGAAAGAAATAGGGAAGAGCGATAGATAACACTGCATTAACAGCAACTACTATAATGCCAATAAATAGAGGTGTTTTGGTATCTTTGAGGGAGTAAAAAGTTCTAATTAGTAGAGGGATTAATCCTTGTGCCACAAGTCCGAGGGCAAAACAACCCAGTGTTAAAGCTGTCAATTCTGTCATCGTCATATCAAAGTTATCACTCCATCCAAAAACCAATCTAACAATTTGTGCTCGTAAAATTAGTATTCCTATGGTGGCAGGTATTATAAAATATAAAATATTTCGCGCCGCTTCAGAAAATGTCTTTAAAAATTCGGCTTTTTCTTTCTTTGAATTCTGTTCTGCAAGAAATGGAAAAACCGCAGTAGCAATTGCAATTCCAAAAACCACCGTCGGTAAGGTTTGGATATCATTAGCAAAAGTAAACTGAGTTATACCGCCAACGAAGAAAGAAGCTACAATCGTGTCGACAATTAAGTTTATTTGTCCGACCCCGATTGCTATGGTTCTTGGTATCATGAGTTTTATGATTTTTGGTAACTCGTGCTTGTCAAAGCTAAACACAGGCCGCCATCTCCAGCCACTCATCAGGGTGCCGGGAAGCTGAATAAGCATTTGTAAAAATGCTCCTAGTATTACACCTGCTGTTAAACCATACAATGGTTGTTTGAATATTTTAGTAAAAAAAACGATCCCAATAATAATAGATAAGTTATATATAAGAGGTGCTAACGCAAAGGATAAAAAACGTTTTTTCGAGTTTAATATAGCTCCGAATACCGAACTGATAGCGAAAAAAATAGGAGAAAGAAGCATGAGTCGAACTGTAGAAACAGTGGTGTTTAAAACGATAGGATCAGGATTCTGGCCATTTAAAAAAATCCCGGGAAGTAGGAGCGGAACGAGTTTCCAAGAAAGTAAAAAGGCCAATATTCCAAACACTACAGTTGATATCAAAAGAAAGTTCATGAAGTTTGATGCGACTAGGTTTGATTCTTCTTTTTTATCTTCCGAGAGATAGTCAACATAAACCGGAATAAAAGCGGAAGAGACAGCCCCCAGGACAAGAAGATTAAAGATTAGATCTGGAATACGAAAACTTGCATAAAAAATATCCGTTAAGTGCACGCCTCCGACAAGAGTCCCGCTGTAGCTGGAAATTAGCGACTCTCTTACCATTCCGAGGATATTGGAAGCCAGATATGTTGTTCCAAGAATAATAGCTGCGGATGAAACAGTCAGTTTCTTCTTCGAAATAAAGTACCAGAATTTCTTTACCTCGTTCATTACGCTTTCGTTTTATCCATTATCGCCTTAAATTCTTCTGCGTCGAGAGTTTCTTTTTCGATTAATTCAGTGGCAACGGCTTCAAGTTTCTTTTTATTTTTATTAATTGTTTCGGTTGCTTTTTTGTAGCCTTCTTCGACAAACTTATCTACTTCTGAGTCGATAAGGGCAGCTACTTTTTCAGAATAATCCTTGTCGTGTTCTCCAAGCTCGCGGCCAAGGAATACCATCTCATTCTTCCTACCATATACTCGATTTCCGAGGACATCGCTCATACCATATCTAGTAACCATTTCGCGTGATAGTTTGGTAGCTCTCTCCATATCATTAGACGCCCCAGTGGTGATATCTGAGAAAAATATTTTTTCTGCAGCACGACCACCTAACATCATTGCGATATCGTCTTCTAGTTCTGATTTTGAAGAAAGTTTTTTATCTTCTTCTGGTAGTGACCAGGTTACTCCGAGGGCCATTCCGCGAGAAACTATGGATATCTTATGTATCGGGTCAGTTCCAGCAAGTAAGTGACCGACGATAGCGTGACCAGCTTCGTGATAAGCGGTAATTTTCTTTTCTTTTTCGTTCATACCGGCACCCTTGTGTTCTGGGCCAAGATATACTTTTTCGACAGCGTGTTCGACATCGATGGCAAATATTTCTTTCTTATTTTCTCTAGCTGCTAATATTGCTGCTTCATTTAGTATATTTTGTAGGTCGGCTCCAGAAAATCCCGGTGTCTGCCTAGCAATGACTTTAAGGTCGACATTTTTTGAGAGTGGCTTATTCTTAGCGTGAACTAGGAGAATTGCTTCACGATCTAGGATGTCTGGCATATCGAGTATTACTTTTCTATCGAAACGACCCGGTCTTTGTAGCGCTGGATCAAGAACGTCGGGGCGGTTTGTTGCAGCCATGACGATTACATTTGAATCTTGTTCGAAACCGTCCATTTCGGTAAGAATCTGGTTAAGTGTCTGCTCTCTTTCATCATGAGAGCCACCCATACCAGTACCGCGTTGGCGACCAACCGCGTCTATTTCATCAATGAATACGATACAGGGTGCGTTTTTCTTGGCCTTTGCGAAGAGATCGCGTACACGAGAAGCACCAACACCGACAAACATCTCGACGAATTCTGAACCAGATATAGAGAAGAAGGGCACGCCCGCTTCCCCGGCAACAGCTCTAGCCATCAGTGTTTTGCCGGTTCCTGGTTGACCGAAGAGTAAGACACCCTTTGGTATTTTGGCACCTAATGCTGTAAATTTCTTAGGATGTTTTAGGAAATCGACTATTTCTAAAAGTTCTTGCTTTGCTTCCGCAGCACCAGCAACGTCGGCAAAACTAATCTTCGACTTTTTATCATCAGCAAGCCTTGCGGTTGATTTGCCAAAAGACATGGCTTGATTGTTTCCGCCTTGAGCTTGACGTAGCATAAAGTAAAAAAAACCGATAATAAGCAAAAATGGTACTATATTGATCAATAATGTCACCCAGACAGCGTTATCGCTACCAGATTTGATATCGATGCTTACTTTACTTGGATCTGCGCCAAAGTCTTTTAAGGTGGTTGTGATTTGTTCATTGACGCCTACTTGCGAAGTTAGCTTTTTGCCATCTTTAAGAGTGGTTTCGACATTTGTACCGGTAACCGCGATATTTTTGACTTTACCATCTTTTACTTCTTGTGCCACTTGGCTTATTGGAACTTCTTTAGGCTTTACCCCTTGGTTTGAGTAAGTATAAATACCCGCAAAGACCAGAATTACTAATAGGAGTATGCCGATAGTGGCATATCTATTTGTTTTTTTGTTGTCTTTTTTCATTAGTAACCTCGCTAACTTTTATCAATATTGGTTTTTCGGGATTTTCCGGCACTAGCCTGCTTATAGCAAGACCCGGTACCCAGATTATGTCTTCATCTATTGTTACTACAGGCCATTGTTGTCGTCTTACTCTATCTATTTTAGCATCTACGAATAGGTCTTGTAGTTTTTTATTCCCCGCGATGCCCCTTTTGGCTATTTTATCACCATTCTTTGGTGGTCTTACAACCATTTTACCCAGTAAATCCTCGGTAGTTAATAGTGAATAATTACTTAATCTACTACCTATATATCTTTCGAACTCAACTTTAAAGCCATTATTAAAGGTGTTTATCTCCTTTAATGCGACTTCTGCTTGAGTCGAGGTATTATTATGCTCTTTTTCAGCACAAAAATCAAGCTTATCATAGGTTCTTGTTGCAACAATACCGCCAGGAAGATTAATGGATTTAGTCCCGTTATTGTTTTCTATAAGTTTGCCTAGCGCAACAAGGTTGGCAAGAGACAGGTTTTGTCTATCGCCCCTTACCTCTTCATACATTCTGCCAAAGATTTCGAATAAGACTGGCCTCGGGAGACTTTTGTTGGCAATTTGATTTGCAGCTTGTTGTTTAATATATTTGTCAGTATCACGTTGAATCTCAGCTGAGCGATAGATGTTAGCCAAATACTCAGGATTTAATCGATAAAATAATGGAAGAATATTGTGCCGAATATAATTTCGAGCATAGGTAGTGTCGAGATTTGTTTTGTCTTCATGCCATTTTAGTTTATTTAATCTGGCGTAGCTCGCTATATTCTCTCGCGTTATATTTAATAGGGGACGGATGATTATATCGTCTTGCATGTTCATTGCACCCAGTCCAGCGGGCCCACTACCGCGTGCTAAATTCATAATAAAGGTTTCTGCTTGATCATTTGCGTTGTGAGCAAGAGATAACAGTGTCGGACCCTGTAGGCTAACCCCGTTATTGTTCGCAGTGTCGAGCAAGAACCTTCTTCGTTCGTCACGTAGCTTCTCTTCTAAATTACCACCGTCTGGCCTCTTAATACTTTTTGATACAAACTTGTAGCCATATTTTTCCGCAATTTTCTTTACAAACGATTCATCACTTTTTGCCTCTTTTCGTACCCCATGATTTAAATGCGCAACTACAAGGTTGAACCTTGTAGCGAGCTCGGATTTGGCGAAAAGATCCAGCATTGTCATAGAATCTACACCACCGGAAACGCCCAAGATGATGGTTTGTTCAGGTTTTACGCCGCAAATAACCAGATTCTTTGAAAATTCTAGCGTTATTGCTTCAGTACTAGGGCAGCGGTCAGAACTACTTGGCATTACTTGAGTGTGTGATTCTGCAGGATTTGTTGTCTCTTCCATACAATTCTTACACAATATTTGTGCGTTCTTGATTTTTTGTGCCAATTTTTCATAGTTATTATTCGCTAGTTGATTGGTATTGATGCGGAGTGTTTCACCTTTCTTGTTGTAAAATGATAGGGCAGATAAAGATGTATTATAGCCACACTGGCTACATTTACCGCCAAGGTTACTAACAAGTAGTCTTTTTGTTTTCTCCGCCCTCCTTTTTACTTCGGAATAATTTAAATAGTGGTCGTTCTTGCAATCTATCGAACAAAAAGATCGTTGTTTGCCAACTAATTGTTTACTGCAAACAATGCAGTTATATATAGTGTTCATAACAGAACTATATCATATATTCTTGAATCTGAGCTATATATTTGCTATAATCTACTCGTTCTCCAGGTAATGGGGACCCCGAAAACCAAAGGTTTTAAGGGGAAGAGGAGGCGAAGCGAAAGCCTGAAGTATTTCAACTAAAAATACAAAAGGCGACAGCTATCGCTGACGAGGGCCTGTAGCTCAGTTGGTTAGAGCAGGGGACTCATAATCCCTTTGTCGTAGGTTCAAGTCCTACCAGGCCCACCATAGTGGAAATAGAGGTATTTTGTGCCTCTTTTTTCGTGCCAATTAAGTTCAAAATAGGGCTAATTAGGTGGGTGCAAACTTTTTCTTTGAAATCTAGATAAATTTCGCCCGGAAATACCAATTGTTTGAACCTCTGTCTATCCTCAAAGTCTAAATCCCAAACTCTTTCCTGTTTGTTCTCTATAAAATCTAGGGCGAAAGACACAAACTCTGTTAAGTCGTCTTCAATCTTTTCTGCCTCCTTGATTCTTCCTTCAATCTCCTGAATATCAGTTTTGATTTTCTCAATAGCTATCTTGAAGTCGTCTGACAGGTCGGGATTCTTGGACAGTTCTATAACAAGGTTAGTTTTTGCCTCATTTAGCTCAATTTTCCTATTCTGGAGCGTGTTCACGTGGGCAAGATTGAATTTTTGCTCATCTCTCCAAACTAACTCCATTGATGTTAATACTTTCTTCTTAAATCCCTCTGGGAGCCTCACAGTATCAATGAGCTCTTGGGTGCCTAGATGTAGGTCATCACGCCTTAATTGTCTCCCACAAGTCCTACATCGGTATCTAGGATAGAAGTTACCTTTACCATTACCTTGCATTAACCCAACAAATTTACCACCACACTCACAGTGGAGCAGATTAGACAATGGAAATTCGTCATTATGCTGTTTGCGTATGACTGTTTTCTTGCCCTTCATATAGCCCTTGATGGCTTCGTGCTCAGCTTCGGTTATCATTGGTATGTGAAGCCCTTTTAGACGGTGGAATCTCTCATCCCACTTGTTAACCGTTATATATCCAGCGTAAAAGTCATCCACCAGTATTTTGTTAAACACATCAATCCTTAAATCTTTTCCAGAAGGAGCCTTATAGCCCTTCTTTGTGAGGTCCATAAAGGCTTCGTGTTTGTTCATTATGCCACTAGCTACGTTCCTTAAAGCCATCTGGAGGAGCTCAAAACTTTCCCCGTCAGGTATGTGGAGCCCAGGCGTTTCGGATGTTTTATATCCTTGATGGAGTGGAAATAGATAGTAGCCCTGGAGTGTTCGGTCTTTCATCCTGGTGATTGTCGTGTTAGCTCTCTCCTTGTTATCTCTCTCTGCTTCATAAATCGCTAGAAAGGTTTTGAGCTGGGCAATTTGGTCATCTCCGTTCAAGTCCTGTTGCTGGGGGTCTGCAAAATATGTTTTTACGCCTATTTTTTCAAGTTCATAGATATACCAGTAGAACATCTTTATCTCTCTCATAAGGCGATTTACCTTATCCACGATGAAATACTTTATGTATCTATGCTCCTTGCAGTATCGGAGTATTTCTTCTAGGTCTTTCCTTTTGACGTTCTTCCCAGCTTTACTTGATACGTCTAGTGACCATATCTTCTCAATGCCTGAGCCAAGATTTTTCTCAGAGAACTCGTATACGTGAGCTTCCTGACTCTCGAGACTGCTCCCCTCCACCCGCTGTCTTGCGGAGGACACTCTTGCTAGGGCGACTGATTCATTCTTCATAATAGGCTCCTTTCAATTCAACACAAAGAGAGGCAAACTGCTGGACACAATCTCCATAAGGAAACTGACGCAGAATGCCTCTCTTTGCTTCCTTATATATTAAGATTGTGTCCATATGCATTATACCTCTTTTCGTGCTTGATTTGGAGCTAATCGTAGCTTCCTTTTTGTGTAAGCTGAGTATAAAAATCTAGCCCAAGCCATTGCCTCAGTATCTTCATCTACAACTATGCTGGTTATGGTATTATGCTTACTATTTTGGGATGCATTAATGAGTCCTGGCACCTCTTTGCTGTGGTGCTGATGGACTGGTCCTACATTGATATTAGAAGGAGTGCTGGTGTCCTGTGAGGAAGTCATATGAAAATCCAACAAGCATTAATGTTGCTCTTTCCATACGTATTTCCTTTTTCTGCAGGGTGCTTATGCCTACTATCTTCTCTACTTTATTATAACAGATTTGAGCGTTTCTATAGACATACCAAAGCTGGCTAAGATTTTGTGGGCCTTACCCCCTTGTTTTGTGAAGGTCCCGACATAGGGATGCCGATGTGCGTTTGTGTCAGGATGTTCCTTTATCCACAGGGTGTATAGTTCTATAAAATAATTCTACAGATAAGGCAGAATGATTCTATGATGAGTTGGCGCCTATTTATCATCCCCCTGGCGGGGGTAGGGTGCGTCCTCTAGTCCCTTGGTAAACATTTCCTTCTTATAGCCTGTTATCTTTTCTATATTATCGTAATAAACTTCCTTGTCGTGTTCGTGGTTATATTCATTTTCAATAAAGTTTAGTGCCTCTGCTTGTTTGTTGCTTGGGAGTTGCTTCGCAATCTTTATAGCGTTCTCTTTATCTACTCTCATTATTTCATGAATTGTCTTAGAGCTAACCCAGATAATCTTATATATGTCTTCTTTCATTCCCTTAAACTCCTTATTCGTCTATTTCTATTTTAATTGTGTTTTTACATTTGGGATAATTCGAACAAGCATAAAATATTCCATACTTACCTAATTTTTCTACCATTTTCCCGCCACATTTATCACATGGTTCTTTTGCTTCTCTTGGTTTCTTATGGTGAATCAGGGGCTTAGTATACCACGAACGAACGTCTTCCAATGTAAATCCCAACATCTTCCATCTCGCTTCTTTTTCTTGGGCCATTTTGAGAATCAGCAGGACCAAAATAAGAGTTATTCCCAGCAGTATTATAACTAAAACCACTTTTTACTTGCTTTCTGTTTGTCGTATAAGTCTTTTAGACACTTTTGCTGTTCTGCTTTTTCCAGATAAGGGTCATGTCCATTAAGGCAATGTAGTTCTTCCGTATTATTGTAGTTTTCGTGTTGTAATTCATTATAATTCGATATCATAACGATTAGTATAAGGGTTACACCAATAAGCAGAAAGGTGGCAACATAACATCTTCTCTGCCATTTTTCAGCCTCAGTCTCGTCAATCATATTCATCTCCTTTGGCTTTAAGGTAGCATAAAGGGGCCAAAAAATCTATATTTAGTGATTTTTAGTATGCATATTGAGCCTTGAAGATTGTGCAGAGGCAATAATTATAAATATTGTGTTAATACCCTTTGGGAGATAAAATCTTATTGAGTTTGTATCTTTCATACTCAGAACCAAGAAGAGAACGCCATCGTCGAGTCTCTTCCAAGATTGGGTTCAAGTTTTTTCGGATAAGGTCCACCATTCGACTCATTCCATTCGCTCATGGTCTTCGACCAGGGGCGTTTTGAATATTGGAGTCGAATGCCCTGAGCATAGTCGAGGGACAGTACACTGTTAAAAATGGCTTTTGTAAGCCATTTTTATTATGGTATAATAAGTATATGATTATAAAAGTAGCTTCTATTAATGATATAGACCAAGTAATTGCCCTAATAAATGCTAGCGATGAAGAACAAAAGGACTATCCTGGTTATTTGGAGCGTAAAGAGAATGCTGACGAAATTCTGAAAGAAGAAATTTTGAGCAGAATTGATGATCCGGATTATCTTTACCTTGTGGCAAAAGAAGACGAAGAAGTTATCGGTATCATTGTTGCAAATATTGTGGATTGGAAAACCACAAAAGCAAATAGATGCGGAATATTATCAAATCTTTTTGTAATAAAAGAACTACGTGGTAGTGGCGTCGCAGACAAGCTAGTTGAAGAAGCTTTTGTTTGGCTAAAAGAGAATAAAATATATATAGTTGATATTTACGTTTTCCCTGGCAATGTCGGGGCACAGAGGTTCTGGGACAAGATGGGCTTTCATAAGATACTTGATCTTAGAAGCAAAGATTTAAGGTGTTAACCCTTTCAGGGATATAAAATCTTATCTATCTTATAGCGCTCATACTCAGAACTAAGAATAGATCTCCAGCGACTCACTTCTTCTAGGATTGGGTTAAAACTTTTTCGGATAAGGTTCAATAATGATAAATTAAAGACTTTGTGAAGCAACTTTTGTATTTACAATCGATATAAGTGCTTCGCTGCTCCTGTCATATAGCGGAACAAAATCATAATGACTTTCATATGCATTTTGTAGGAAAGAAAAGTATTTAAGCAAAGTATTAAGGCGTTCCAAAAGATAATTCTGCCTCTCTGAGACTGGCTTTGCCCCTAATTCCATTTTATAAAGTTCTAGCTGAGCAGTAATCTGTTGTATAAAGTTCATAATGAATGGTATTTTCGATTCTCTGCCGCCCTCTAGGCCGGTGATACCAACCTTTTCTGGATATTCATCCTGACTAATTTTGTGCAGTGGATTTTCAGGTATTTTTTTAATCTCCTCCGCGACTTGGTGAATCAGCTTGTCGGTATTCTTGGCACCAAGTGCTAAAACGATAGGGAAGGAATCAGCAGCTACAAATTCGTTGTTATATCTTATTTTACCAATCAGTTCCTGTGTCCTTAGATTTTGCAATCGATCTAGGCCTTTAGTGAGTTTGCCTTCTAAGATTTCGGGCTTAGCAGAAGTGGTGAAATCTATACCCAAGTGGTCGGGTTGCTCGGGTCTTGCACTTATTTCTAAAAAACTATCAATTCCTCTAAATTGGTCCTCAGCATCGGACACCTGTAAGACTATTGAGTTATCACCAAACCAAGCCTCATTCGAACCAAAATAAGTGAAAACTAACTTGTAAGCGTCTTCGCTCCTTTTTTCAAGAATTCTTTTGTGGTTCAATTCCTCATACCTAACATCGAGGGGTCTATAAAGACGAGATAATCTGTCCTGAAGTTTTTGGTTTTGATGATCTGAGAGTTCAATGTCGCCTCGCTGTTCTAGACTCTGGGCATAGTTATAATAGTGTCCGTGAACCCTCTCTGTATTAAGTCGAGAATCTACATATTTAGTGACTTCTCGATAGTCAGGCTCATTGGCTTCGAGTCTTTCTCTATGATAAGTGTTGGGTGTTTCGCCGTTCATACTGCTATTATAACAAACTATGTTAATCCTTTCAGGATTATATAACCATATCTAACCTTTACTGTTCATAATCAGAACCAAGAACAGATCTCCAGCGTCTTGTTTCTTCTAAGATTAAGCGTAAATGAATCCGGATCAGGTTCACCAATATTATTGGAAAAATAATAGACCGTAACAGGCTATTTTTCTATGCTATAATTCACATATGAGCGAAAAACATGGTGAAAATAGTCCCCGGACTTCTGATTCAGAACTTCTTAGCGAAACAATGCCGCAGTCAGTGGAAAAAGAAAAGCAAAATCTTCTGGCCGAATCTGACTTCTTAGAATCTCACACTACTCATCTTGAACGAGGGTATCAGATTTCAGAGATAAAAGAATCTTTGATTTCAGTCGAGAAAACCGCAGAGGAAACACAGCGAAAAATAGATGAGACAAATGAATCAATCTCCATTAAGGAACAAAAAATACTGACCCGGATATTTGACTTTGTAAAAATCATAAAGCTAAAACAACATTTGTCTTCATCTGAGAGTGCCCGAAAATCTCAGCAAGAAGAAGTCACCAAAATCAAAGATGAACTTTCTGCTCTAGAAAACCTACACCAAACCGAGAAAGCCCAACTCAATCTGACGGTTATAGACTTTCTAAAATCAGAAGAGGTCAACACTGAAGCAACGGGGATAGCTATAGAAACAAAGAAAGCGGAACTTGAAAGCATTCGTGCTGCTAGGGATGTGTCGGCAATGAGCGAAAAAGAAGATTGTTTGGTTTTTCATACACTTATGCCAAAGGGCTATATTCCAGGAACAACCTTTAAGACCGCGCCGACTGATAATTCCCCACTTGATTACGAGGTGGCAGCAGCTAGTGGAGTAAGGCTAATTGCGGATATTACCTTGGGCTATGACATCGAACTGAGCTGTTGCACGTTGCGAGAAGGTAGCAAAGATACGATATGGCCAGGCGCAGGCGGTTTTATTATAGGTGGTGGTTCGGTGAGGATGGCGGCTGATCAGGACATGGCCACATCTGTTGACTCTGAAACTGGTCGTCGTTCTCGACCTAATGGCTCGGGAGCGAGTGGTGAAGCGGGGCTACATGGGAGAAAAGATAATTTTGTTCGCAACGAAGAAGATCTACATTTTGCTATCGCCGGTAAGGGGAGAGATGTGCCGGGAAACCACAATGAGTTGGTTGTAGAATCACCAGATATTTCTGGGGTATTTATAAACATAGCCCCAGATGCTCAGGTTATCTTTTGGGATGAAGCTATGAGAAATGAGTTTATGCAAGAAGATACTGGTTATAATAGCGGATCATATCTTGCAGAATCATCTTTTCAAGATATCATTGATATCTCTAAACAGAACGAACTACCAATTTATGCGATGTACAAGGGAGAGGCGTTTAAGGTTGGCCCGTCAGTTCAGAGGGTAAAAACTAGAGGTGTCTATAGCACCCCAAATCGTCTTCCTTTTAAGGAGATTACTCTGATTCCAGGCGTTGTTTCCTTTGAAGAAATCAGAGGTCAAGAAACTGGTGTTACCGACGATAACAAACAGGCAGCTAAGGACCGGGTCCCCTTAGAGGTTTTTAAGTAAAAACTGTAAAGTAGTTTTTAGGGAAGTTTATACTTTGTAGAAGATTAATCGAAGTAAAATATTTTATGGGGAAAATAACAAAAAAGAATATAATAATTATTTGCATAGTAATATTGATAGGGCTAATAGCCGTCTTGTCTGTCTATTTGGGTTTTGTAGGGATAAGTACTTGCGGTGGGATTGATGGAAAAATGTGTCCGAATGGCTTTTCATGTGTGTACCCAAGATCTATTGGTACTACTTTCGCGGACGAAAGAGGAAGCTGCGTATTAAATTTTGAAATAAATAAAAAAGAAGTGACCGATCTAGACTGTAATCCACCCGTAGGTGCACCAGCGAATTGGGAAGCTCCCTATAGCTGCCTAGTTCGTTAGATTTTGTATCATCTTTTTTGGGGAGATAAAAAGCATAAAGTTTCAGCGAAGTTATTTTTTTATATTTTCCGTTTGTAATCCACTTTGATATATCCTGCGCAGTAATATTGGATTTTTAAATAGCATTATTTTTGATTATGATATAATTTAGCCATATTATAGATAACAAAGGAGTAATAATGGGAGCTGAACAAAATGGGCCTGAACCACAAGACATGAACAGAGATCAAGGAGAGTTGGCTCCGCAGATTATTCCAGAAAAATCTGCCGGTCTAGACAGAAGAAGTTTCCTTAAATATATGGCAACCTTCGCAATCGGTGCAGCAACAGGGACTTTGGCAGACGAGGTTATAAGGAACAGACCTGATTCCGAAGCTCAGGAAACACAAGAAGCATTATTGTTTAGAAGCGGTGAAATCATCAATGATCCAAACTGCCCCATGGCTATAGACGGATGGCGTTTAGTATTTGACGGGCATAGCCAAGGAGATTACTTTAAGGCTGAGGCTGAAAAATATCGAACTCTGCATCCAGATGTGAAAACTAGTGATTTATTGCAGATTGAATTGTCTTTAGTTATACCCGATGCTAGTCTGTATGGAAGACCTATTCGAATTTCAGAAGTAGGCAGTGCTTCTGCCATGATGTTTGATCAGCTAACTTTTACTAGCGGGGAATTGGGGGGTAAAAAGGCTTCGGCAGTTAGGTTGGGTCCTGGTAGGCATCATGTGATTGTTAAGCGGGTGGGAGCGGGAGGAACTATAGTAGGTGAAAGAATATACACCGTAGATATGGGCATAGAAGAAAAAGTATCTACCGAAAGACCTATCAGTGAAGATGTTCTTAGAAGCGTTGCGGATTTGCAAGATAAGTTTGAGCACTTAATAGGCGCAGACATGTATACTTATTTTTTCGCGGATACAGAAGATCAACAAAACGGCTACTATCTCGGCGATGCAAGAACTGCTATAGCTGACTCATACGTACTAAATCCTAAGGTACCCGGAGAAGCTCTTGGTGTGGCTTTTCATGAATATTGTCACTGTATGGTGGATTCACTAAGTATGTCGGAGCAAAATGAAGATATTGATGAGTCGGAGTCATTACTTCAAAAAAGTCGCTGTCTACTAAGTTTAGCAGACTCATACAAGGACGTTGTGATTAAGTCTGGCTACGAATATCCGATTCAGGAAGACCTGATAGCGGGAGCCCCAGACGGCATAGAAGACAATAATTTATTTCGATTTTTCGACGAAAGCGCATATGAGAAGGTAGATACAGGGGGACACCCTTATTCAAACTATTCAGAGTTATTCGCCTCTACCGTAAATGTTCTTCGTAGTTATCCGGATGAGTTTTTGGCTAAATTTCAATCCGCAGGCAACGATAGGGAAATTATTATTGGAGTGGTCCAGAGCGTTGTTAATATTCTTGAGTTAAGAGAAGAGGGCGAGTCAGTAAAAGCGCTTGTACCGGAAATAGATAAAGTGAAGGCAGTGCTGGGAATAAAGCAGGGGCCAAAGATAGTATATCTTGGCTAAATAGTGCTTCTTTGTGGGTATTTTTCTGTTCATGGTATACTTTTATCATGATAGAAAACAATAACGAAGAAAATTACTCAATGTCGACTTTCAACGCAAAAGAGCATGCAAAGGAACTAACAGAAAAACTTATCATTAAAAAAGATGCTGGTGTTCTCAGGGCACGGGCGGAGGTTGACGAATTAGCTGATCGTCTTGGTCTAGAAATCGACCCTGGGATAAAGGAAACTGTAGTAGCTTTAAGGGCCTCTGGGTTAAACACAACTCAGTCTTGCGAGGGTCATAGTGGTCCAGGTCTACCCTGGCCTTGGGTAGATGTAGTGGCTCCAGGCGAACCCGAAGAAAGATGGGAAGGTGAGCTCGCAGAGTTTTTAAGGGTCGCTGTCGAAAAGGGTTTGAATTTTGACAACTTAAGAAGGGGTGATCCACTTGATATCTATCAGCAAATTATTAATCAAGTCTCTAACAATCCTCAAACCGCACAATTTGAAGAATGGCGTGCTAGTAATGGTGAATTGGGCAAGCGGCTAGAGCAGTTATTAAGTGAATTTTACGTTGGCAGAATGGTAGATGAGGCTGTTCGCATAAGGATTGATCAAGGCGAACTCACCGGATCAAGACTGCAAAGCTTCGAACAAAAAGCCGGAGATTTTGTTTTTGAATATACTTCTGTGGACTCGGAAAAGCATCAAGGAGAGATCCCTCTTCTAGAAAAAAGAAGGGCAGAAATGAATGCGTTTGCTGAATTTTTACTAACAAGGAGTTAAAATAGAGACAAGAAAGATTACTGCAAATTCAAAAAATTTCGATTATGAGTTTTATGGAGATTATAGAAAAAGCGCCATAGACGAGTTTATAAGAACCCAAGAAATTGACTTGGGAAAAATTATTGAATTTTTAGGCGAAAAACTACCCGATACAAGGTTTGTTTATAAAATATATCCGACAATCGAAGAAAAAAGAGCGGGTGACCCCTTCCATAGTAGTTCCTATGCTTGTGCAAGACTAAAGACTATCTATCGTGTGCTCGGAGAGGCTATGCCAAACCCTAGCTTTCCACACGAAATAGTTCATTTGGTTATGCACGCAATTAGTCCAATATACGACTGGAAGATAGAGCTGGATACTTTTGATGGCAAAAAACAAAAGGAAACAGTCTCGATGGATTCGATTTCATATTTACAAGAGGGCCTGGCATTACTAATCGATGAAATAGTTTTTGGGAATAAGTTACGGGAAGCAGGAGAATATCGGTACATAAACGAATGGGTCCATTACAATCAAGGAAAACACAATATCAAAGTAAGACAGCAAATAGAATTTTATGAATTCTGCGCTCAGAATCCAATCTATGGAACACCTTTATGTGGATCTTTTTGCATGTATTTAGTGAAACAATATGGTTTGCCTAAATTTTTAGAATTATATAGGGGGGCCTCTGAGCTTTTTTCCAAGGAAAAGAACATTTTAATAATAGAGGCAACATATAGTAAACCGCTAAGTGATCTAGAAAGAGACTGGGGCGCTTCGCTTTTATAGTAGCTCGGTGTTATCGCCTTAGCAGCTGTAGGATTCGGGATATGGTTTTTTGGGAAAAATAAAAAAATATCTTCCAAGTAAATTAATATTCCTGTCAAACCAGATTCGTATTTTAAAAGAGGTTTTTATGACCTCTTTTAAAATATTGATTTTTCGATACCTTCGTCTAGATATTTTATGCGCTTAAAACAGGCGATACCAGTCATAATAAACAACAAAGTAGTGATTATCATAATAAACAAGCAACTGCCACCCACGAACATATAGTTTATTGAATCTATGGTACCGATCATTCTCATCGTTATGTCGATTATTAACAATGTCACGATGGCCGTCAATAGTGTGACAACAGTCATTATTCCCCAAGCTATTACTCCCTCAAATTCTTTTGTCAAAACACACCTTTATTTCTTCCATTTTTCTTGTGTTCTTTGCACGATACCGCTAATAACAATTTCTTTTAACCAGAAGCTAGGGTAATCACCACCATTGGCTGCTATTACACGATCGCAATTAGCATTCCATTCTTTTTCGTCCTTACTGCTTTCCATTAGGGCGATGACTGCTTCTGGAGAAGTAAGATCTACTGTAGATTCTTTTTCTGGTATATCCATAAGTTCATTTGATTCGTCAAAATATTTATTTTGTTTATCTATCTTCTTGCTCAACTCGTCTTTATTGTAATCTGGGTTTATATAATTTTTATAATCACCCTTGCCATCATCTCTAGGTGTAGCGACGGTTTCAGTATGAGTAGAGTGTCCAACTACCACTTTACGGACAATTTGGCTTCCTACAACGAGCCCTGTGTCAGGATCTATTTCGAGCCCGGCTTCAAGCGCATATATGGGATCGCCTTTTACAATTTCACTTACCAACATGTCTGGAGGATTCTCTTTATTGTTATCAAATTTATCCAAATGTTGATTTTTTTTATTTTCTGAATTAGTGTAGCCATTCTCATTTGATTCATTTTTCGGAAATTTTTCATTTTTTGAGATATCTGAAGATTTATCTCCTCTATTTTCCATATGTGCTCCTTTATATTATTAAAATAATTATAACTCTTGGGCTTTGTTATTTCTATGTAGATTTTCTATAAATGATATAATATAGGTATGAATAAATCATTGTTACTAAAAACACTTAGAAACACTTTTTTCGCAGCTGCATATATATTCTTGGTTTCGTTGGTGATGCAAAATGGAGATCAATGGTTTGGGAATAGCAACATGCTGGCACCATTTGTCATTTTGCTATTATTTTGTTTTTCAGCGGCCACTGTAGGATGTTTGGTATTTGGCCAATCGATATTTTTATTTTTTGATAATAAAAAGACTGAGAGCGCCAAGGCTGCAATATATAGCATAGGATGGTTTGGAGTTTATACCGTAATTGGTTTATTATTATTAATAATTACTTAAATAAAGGAGAAAAATGTACGACTATTTAATGAACCCATATGTTATTATTCCTTTAGTGGTTTGGTCCTTAACCTGGAAGGGAATGGCTCTCTGGAAAGCAGCAAAAAACGACAGCGTTCCGTGGTTCGTTGCTTTATTACTTATTAATACACTTGGTATATTAGAGATATTATATATATATTTCCCTACAAAAAACACAATACCTAAAGACAAATAATATAACGAGAAAGTCATGGTACAGTTAATTATCGGCGGATAATTAATTGTTTGTGCTATAATAAAGCAAAAGAAAGGGCTAAATATGAAAAAGTGGCTACCGGTAATTGTACTCTCGCTCGCGTCGTTTGTGATGGTGCTCGATAGCACTGTAATGAATGTGTCTATATCCAAGCTTGTTACGGATCTCAATACTTCAGTAGCAGGAATTCAGCTCGCTATTACACTTTTTACTCTAGTGATGGCCTCTTTTATGCTCACAGGCGGCAAAATGGGTGATATCTGGGGGCGCAGAAAGGCATTTAAAATCGGACTACTGATTTATGGGACTGGTTCGCTAATCACATCTCTTTCTCTTGGTCTACCAATGTTGATAGCGGGATGGTCGATTGTGGAGGGTTTGGGCGCAGTACTAGTAATGCCTGCGATAGCGGCACTAACTGCGGCTAATTATCAAGGCAAAGATAGGGTGGCAGCTTTTAGTATACTCGGCGCAGTTGCCGGAGTTGCAGCAGCAGCAGGCCCTCTTATCGGTGGCGCAGTTACTACTTATCTGTCTTGGCGATATGTTTTTTCAGCAGAAACCGTAATAGTCTTGATAATATTTTTCGTTTTTGCGAATAAAATAAAGGACGTCCCCGTTACTTCGAAATCTACTTTAGATATACCAAGCGTAATCTTATCTGCGCTCGGTTTATTTTCTATAGTTTTTGGAATACTCCAGTCTAAGGTCTGGGGGTGGATTACTCCTCTCTCAGCCCCAGTAATAAATGGGCTGAAAGTTACCCCATTTGGTTTTTCTTTAGTGCCTTTTCTTATCGTTTTTGGGATAGGGATACTTTGGTGGTTTACAGCCAGACAGGAAAAACTTAAAAACCAAGGTAAAGATCCGTTGTTAGACATATCAATGTTAAAAATACCCGCTGTTCAAGCAGGGCTTTCAAATATCACTATTCAGTATCTTTTAACTGCAGGATTGTTTTTCGTAATGCCAATATACCTTCAAATGGTTCTCGGGTTAGACGCATTGTCTACTGGTATCAAGATATTGCCTATGTCTATCGCGCTTATTATAGCATCTCTAGTTGGCGCTAAATTAGTAAGTAAATTTTCTCCTAAGAAAATTATAACTTGGGGTAAAATATTGCTATTGCTCGGTATGTTTACCATATTGGCTTCCATCGATCCTGAGCTTAAAAATGGTTATTTAATAGTTGGCATGTTTTTTGTTGGTGGTGGGTTGGGCTTTATGGCATCTCAGATTGGGAATGTTATTCTATCTGCTGTGGACGAAGACAAAACTTCGGAAGCAGGGGGACTACAGGGTACTTTTCAGAATTTTGGGTCATCCCTCGGTACCGCACTTATTGGCTCTGTTCTTATTGCGTCTCTTACCTCTGGTTTCGTTGCCACCGCTACTGGCACTTCAAGCGCGCTTCCAAGCAATGTGAAAACATATATTTCGGAGCATACTACAGGTGGAGTAGCCGTTGTTAGTAAAAGTGAGGTTTATCAGTATTCTATAAGTAAGGGGCTAAGTATTTCAGAATCTCAAGAAATATCTGATTATTATCTATCGGCACAGATGCAGGCACTGAAGACTTCTATGCTTGCACTTACTCTTTTGGCACTTCTGGGACTTCTATTTTCAAAAAACCTACCAGAAGAATTAGTAAAATAGTAAATTTTTGACTTTATATAATATATTCAGCCACTATCGGAAGGTGGTCTGAGGCTTTTGATGCAATAGCGTCTGAACTTGTTTTGGATAGAATTTTACTTGCAAATATATAGTCGAATTGCTTCCGGGGATTGTTTGCTGGGTACGTTTTGTACTCTCCGGCGAGGTTGTAATATTTCAGTAGGGTTGATAGTTCAGAAACAGGGCCGTTGAAGTCGCCACAGAAGATAATGGGTGAATATTGTCGTATGTACTCTGTGAGATGTGATATCTGTACGTCTCTATCGATTTTTCTAAGCCCCAAGTGGGTAGTCCCAAAATATATATTTCTATTATTAATAAATATTTCTGCTATCGCAATGCCCCTATTTTCTATTCCAGCGATTTTAGGTAGTTGGATACATTCTGAGGTTTTTATTTCCCCTTTGGTCAAAATAACGTTGCCATACCCGCCAAAAGGTCCATAAGTTACATTGCTTTGGAAAACATATTCCATCCCGAGCATTTCTGATAACTTTTTCGGTTGATCTAAAAACGGTGGAATCTGATATACCTCATTTAGACCTACGATATCGGGGTTTTCCTTTGCTATTGCTTCGGCAATGCTCCTTAGGGAATATATCTTTCCTATTCCCTGGCCATGCCGAATGTTGTAGGACATTACTTTTAACTTCATATTTGTATTGTAGGGTAAATGGCTGTTTTATTCTATCTTTATCCGTGAGGGTCAGTATGTGATATCATGTTTGTATGATAAATTTCTATTTAACTATACTCTTGGTTTTCGGGGCATTATTAATAGTCGTGTCTAGCCTCGGCGTTATCGGCTACTTCGCCAGGGGACGTTCGGGATGGGCGATCTGGGGAATAATGATTTTCTATTGGGCGCTTTATCTGGGAGGTATTTATCTAATGATTATCACCAGAAAGGGATGTACCGGGCACTTGTATTGTGACCTCGGTTCCGTTAGTGGTCTTACCATGGTCGTTTTTGGTTATAGCGCTATTGGTTTTTACTTACTGACGATATATTCTTATACGTCATTGATTCGAAAAGTAAAAAAATTGAACTTTTCAGATCGATTTGCTGAAGAGATTCGTAGACAACATACAAACGCCGTTATCGTTTTTTTCTTTACTACCTGGGTTGCAGCAGGCTTTGTCTATTTGATTCATCTCAGGGCTGGCAGAATCATTAGACAGGCACTAAAAAATCCAAACCAAACAGATAGAAAAGCTTTAGAAGCCGAGCTAGATGAGGTATTCGGCCGCAAAGTCGACTGGCACAAGAAGAAAAAGACTAAAGTATAAACAATTGGGATAATAATCATATAACGAGTTAGGAATACAAGATGTGTTTAGCAACACCAATGCAAATAAAAAGAATAGAAAAAGAATATGGCTTTCTTGTGCACGGCGGTAAAGAGTATCGTGTAGAGCTTTCACTTATTGATAATCCAAAAGTGGGGGACTGGATTCTTGCTCACGGTGAGCTTGCAGTTAGTAAAGTGCCTTGCAAAGATGCCAAAGAGATACTAGAATTAATCTCCCAAGCCGGCGTAAACCACTAGGAGGTGATACGTATGAGTACGGAAATGACTACAGGAGGCAAGGACGCACTTGTGCGTATCTTGCCAAGTTGTGGTGGTACCATGAGCACAATGTGGCATCTAGCGCGAATGATTCGTGATAGCAAAAGTATGAATCTCCGAGAAATACTCGGCGGCCTACTCGATCATCCTGATTCGGCGGCGCTAGGGGAACTGGTAGAAACTTGCGAAAAAGTGAATGACCTCATCGACATGGAGGGGGTAATAACCCACTTCGCAAGCTACGAACACCTGTCCAAGTTTGACACAGTTACGACAGTCGTCGCAGCTGAGCTTCCAGAAGAAGAGCAGACAATAGCGCACACACTTTTGCCGTTAACCCTTATACATGGGGGTTACTCATACGAGAATGACGACGTGTATTTGCCTATTTCTGGTCTTGTACAGATTGGCCCAAGCAACGGGACTCCGTATGCACATCTTGCTAGCGTGATCTGGCTAGAAGACGGTGGCCTGTCAGCTCGAATCATGTCAGAACAAGCGGGAAACGGAGTCGTTGAAAGAGCGAGGAAGCTTAGCGGTCTAGACTACGGCAAAGCGCCTAGACTTACAAAGGCAACTATCGCTGCCAAAGAGGCTCTAAAGATGTAGGCCGGCTTCCTTTCAGGAAGCCGGCCTCAACCATATATTACAAACATTGTGGTTTGTAATTAAGATAGTTTAATTGGGGATTAGTTCTAAAATACTGTCAATAACAACTTGTGGTTGGTCAATATGAATATAGTGGTTGCTGTTTGGAACAATGATTTGTTTTCCGTTTTGAGAAATCTTTGAAAGATTTTGCTGCCACTCTTTCCAAAAAGGCTCCACGTCAGCACTTCCTTTGGCTGTTAATACTGTTATCGGAATCACGCCAAAATTATTTGTTTTCCTTACTTCCTCAAAATTAATATTTGAATCGCTTACTTCTTTAGACCCTGCAATAAATTGTTTGGGGGTAACTATACCGGCAAGCAATAGCCTTGTGTCCGTAGGATAGGCATACATATTGGGGTTTATGGTCATTACTAGACGCACTAGTCCAGTATAAGAAGAAAAAACAAGAAGTTTTATATTTGCTTCGTAGATAATTTTATCAAGAAATGTAGGTTTGAAGGTGGCCATTTCCGGGACTGAAGAATCAACAAAAACCATTCCCGCAACTTTGGTTTTATTTTTATCCGTATAAAGTCTAATGTTAAAACCACCAAGCGAGTGACCAACAAGAATATATGGACTGGGGACATTTGCTGCGTTTAACAGGTTTTGTAACTCCTTAGCTACATCTAAATTATTATGTTTATTGTTTGTAGTGTCACTAAAGCCAATGCCAGCTCTGTCATAAGAGCAGACCTTAGTATACTTTGCTATATTTGGCTGAATTTTATACCAATCATAATAATTGCCACCAGCACCTGATTCTAGTATCACGGTCGGCTTGCCATTGTTTTCGCCTGTACAATAAATGTGCATTTTATGACCATTTACATCGACTATTTGACCAGGAGGAGTAAGAGTTTTTGAATCGATATATTCTGAGACATTCTCGTAAATAAAACCAAACAACATTAAGCCCAAAACAATACATAGTACAATTAGAGCCACTTTCTTTGCTTTTTGAATAAAGGTCTTCTTGGTCTTCTTTTTGACCATATTTTAGTGCACCGAACAGGTTATGCAGGGGTCATACGCCCTGATCAGCATTTCTACCTGTCGATATAGTTCTTTATCATCAAGATTACCGAATTTTTCCATCATTTCATTGGCGTCTTCTTCTAGATTTACCAAACTTTGAACTGTAGGGGTGACGATGTCGTAATAGGTGATTATCCCGTTTTTATCAATTTTAACAGAGTGATACAAGGTTCCTCTTGGTGCTTCGATAGCCCCTACGCCAGCGCCAGCCTTTACTTTGAAGGGTACTCTTTTTGATAGTTTTTCATAAGTTATCGCATTTTCTAGATTGTTTATAGCTTCTTCTATGAGATGTACTATTTCTATCGCTTGAGCGACATTATTGTGAAAAGAATTATATGTAGGAAGACTCTTGCCCCAGATTTCTCTAAGCGCATAAAGTGCTTTCGGATTTAGATTTTCATGGTCGAGAGAAAGTCTGGCAAGAGCACCGACCATAAATCCACGGCCATCTCGTGTGCCATATTTTGTTGGTGAATCTTTCCTTATTTCTTCTTTAAAGGCGTAACCATAGTTCTCTATAGTAGAGACAAAATCTTGGTTTGATCTAATCTCATTTCCATCGAGATAAGTTAGTTTTCCATCTTTTTGAGTGGCTAGATACTCAGTTTTTCTTTTAAGATTTGGATATTTGAAATTCGCAAAAAGCTCAACTGCTTCCATGGCTATTGGTAGAGAATTCTTTAGTTCTGTAATAAGATTCTTCAGGTCGTCTCTATCTGGCACAGATAAGAAACCTCCAACTACTGGGGCAACGGGATGAACTTCTCTGCCGCCGATACTAGCGACAACTTTATCCCCGAGTTTCTTCAGTCCTAGTGCAATCTTGTATATTTCAGGTCGTAATTGATGTAGTTCGATCGCGTTCACTACGCCCAAATAGTCGGGAAGTGCTAAGAAAAAAAGATGCAAAGCGTGAGACTGTATTATTTGCCCCGCCAGGAGAGCTTGTCTCAGACTGTTAATACGATTGTTAGTTTTGATATCAAAAGCCTGCTCGATTGCTTTAATAGAAACAAGAACATGAGCCGTCGGACAGACTCCGCATATTCTTGCGGTTATAAATGGCGCATCTTCATACGGCCTATCGAGAACAAGTTGCTCAAATAGTCTTTCGCCTTCATCGATAGTTAGCTTGGCTGAGCCGTTCTTATAATTCAAATTAAGATTACCGTGACCCTCGATCTTACAAATATAGTGTGATAAAACAGATTCTTTCATTATTTTCCTATTGTTTCGTTCCCACTAAAGTGAAAACCATTTTTGATATTTTATTGTTTAATTATATATTGTTTTTGATACTTTTGTCAGTCGATACAAAAGTATCCCAAAAATCTTTATTTATGCAGTGACCTGCGGGTCTCTGCAGTGTCTAGTTATCATTATAACTCTTTAAATATTTTTGCTAGTTAAGGTTCATCCAGTTGGATTTGTGATTTTGGAATATGGTGTGTATGTTAGCGTGGATTATTTTTCCTTTAGATACAATTCTTTGTATTCATTTTGTTGACTCATAAACGATGCAAAAAGTTGTTCGGTTCGCTTTTTTCCAAATTTTGCTTCTAACATTTTTTTCATAGCTTGCTGGTTGCCACCTTCGAGAGCACCGAAACAACCCCAGCACCTGAGCCCCTTTGATGGGCAAGCGGCATCACATCCTCCTCTAGTGATGGGGCCGAGACAAGATTCGCCTTCAAGAAGTAGGCAGGTATTTTCGGCAGCCTTACACTCAAGACAGACCGGGTAGCGCTTATCGTCTGGTCTTTTGTTGATAAGAAACGCTCCTAGGAATCTCTCTAACTCGACTGGACTGATAGGACATCCTGGCAATCTGTAGTCGACTTCAATGTAGTAGGAAAGCGGTCTTGGCGGTTTGCTGTTAGTCTTATATTTTGCGCCATACACTTTTTCTATACCTTTTTTCCAGCCAGAAATGCCAATACTGCCTTGGATTCCTCCCAGGTCGGCACAGCTGCCCAGGGCAACAATGATTTTAGATGCTACTCGGGCCTGTTTGACGGCTTCGATATCGCTTTCAGAAATAGGTGTGCCTTCAATAAAGGTAATATCAAAAGGTCCTGGATTGCTATTGTCGCTAGCAAGACGCCAGTTTGCAAACTCTACTTGCCCAGCCAGGCTGGCAAGCTTTTCTCTGAAGCCGATAAACGCAAGTTCGCAGCCTTCGCAATCGGTCATATCGAAGATTGCAATTTTGAGTTTTCTATTTAGATAATTCGCCTTTGTTTTCATTATAAAAATGCTTCCCAGTTATCTTCTATCTGCGCGAGAGTAAATGTCGGCCCATCTGTGCAAACATATAGCTTGCCACAAGTACAGTGTTGGCATTTACCAATCCCACATTTCATTCTTCGCTCAAACATAAGGTTGATATTTTCTTTTTTTAAGCCTTTTTTGATTAATACATCAGAGGTTGACTGATACATTATAGATGGTCCACAAATAATTACCGTAGCGTCTTTGGTTATTTCTACCTTTTTGACTATATCGGGGATAAATCCAGACAGACCTTGCCACTCTTTATCGGCCTTATCAACGGTAATATAGGTTTCGGCGATTTTATTCATTATGGCAAGTTCTCCCTTGAATAGGAGGTCGTCAGGGGTTTTTGCGCCATAAATAAATGTGAGTTTGCTTACCATGCTTTGGTTTTCTTTTATCTGGCGTACTATCGACATTAGGGGGGCTATGCCGATTCCTCCAGCGATTATTACAAGTTCTCTGCCGTAGATTTCCTGAAAACTAATATTATTCCCAAGGGGTCCTTTGATATATGCAGTATCTCCGATAGAGAGTCGGTTGATCGCAAAAGTATTATTTCCGACGCTTCTGACGGCGATTTCAAATTCTGGAAGTGATGATGGAGAAGTGGTGATAGTCAGCGGGGATTCCCCAAATCCAGGAATCGACACCATAATAAATTGGCCAGGCACAAAGGTAAAATCTCTACCATCAGCCGTCTCAGTAAACTTAAAGCGAATAGAGCGAACGCTCGGACTCTGGCCGTTCGTAGAGATAACTTCAACCTTTTTGTACTCTTTACTTTCGTTTGTCATTTTCAATCAAGCTCTTTAATACTTTTCGATAATTTATTCTCGCCGGGCAATATACGATGCATCTACCACAATCTACACAGCCAGGGAAGCCGTATTCACTGGGCATTCTGACGAATTTATGAAAATACCAATTGTAGATTCTATCTTTGTGAGTATCCCGAAAATCTTTGAACGGCAAAGCTGCAAAATCCGGTAACATACAAGAATCCCAGCGTCTCTCTCTGCCACCCTTGATATCGTTTCCAACGTTACCAGTGATGTCGATGCGGTCTTCTTGCTCGTAGCAATAACAAAGCGGGCAAACATAACTACAAATACCGCAATTGAAGCAAACTTTTGCAAGTTCATCCCATACTTTTGAATTCCTAGATTTTTCGACTATTTCGGCTAATCTAGGATGAAAAAGTACATCATCGGGCATGTGTCTGGTTGAAATAGTTCCCACATCGCCTTCTTTCCCAAAAAGTGGGTTTCCTTCAATCAACGCTCCACCGTATTCGGTAAATGGATATGCAGACAAGTGCTCGGCATCGACTAACTGTAGATATAAATCACAAGTAACGTTATTTGAAGGAGGTAGAGAATCTACTATAATCAGTTTCATATGTTTGCGTCTTTCAATATAGTGCTCTTCAGGGATTGGATGGTTATAGATTTCGTCCAAATAAAAAATTCCCTCCCCGTCTTTTTTGTTAACACCAAAAACGACAAAGTCTTTGTTTGAAGGGGGTAAAATTTCACCTTTTTCAAATTTCATCACATCTTCTTTGGCAGGGAAAAGATATTTTTTCGGCGGGATTACCGTTGGTCCGTATATCATAGAGTAATCTTTGGCACGACGAATTCTACCAAAGCGAAATCTTGTTTTTGTTCCTGTTTTATCCTCTATTGGGCCGTATACGGGCAAATTTTCAGCAATCTCTAGTATAAATTTTCCGATATCTTTATTGTGTATTACAAGACTCATAGCGACATGACCTCATCGATGCGTTTTAACAGTTCTTTCATTTCGGTTTCCGACTTGATGATGAAGTCCTTTGCTCCGTGTTGCAAGGCTTTTTCCTTAATATTGCTATCCGATACCTCAGTTAATATCACGACATTTACAGAGCGGGTATGGTGATCGTTTCGAATTCTGTCCAGTATATGCAGACCATTGATCTTTGGCATCAGGATATCTAGAAGAACCAAATCAGGTTTTTCTTTATAGATTACATCAAGTGCTTCTTCCTCGTTACAGATTGCCGTCGCCGAATAACCCGCTGCATTTAATGTATCTTCGTATATTCTACAGACGTCTTTGTTGTTATCTACAATGATGATTCTAGCTTTTTTCATAGTTATTTCTCTATTAAATAGTTTAGCACGAACTAAGAAAACAATGAATAAATAATGTCATAAAAAAACTCTTGACACTCGGTATACCGGAGTGCTAATATATTTCTAGCACTCATACTTAAAGAGTGCCAAAAGAGGGAAAATGAATCTCAGACAAGAAGCTATTTTAGATGCAATCATTCGTGATTATGTTGAAACTGCGGAACCCGTAGGTTCTCTGAATCTTGGTGAAAAGTTTGATTTTCCTTTTTCTCCAGCAACAATTCGAGGTGAAATGGCTGAGCTCGAAAAGCTTGGGTATATTTCACAGCCACATACATCTGCGGGACGTGTTCCAACAGACAAGGGGTATCGGTACTTTGTAAATCTAATGGTCACCCAGACGAAGGCACTTGCCAGACAAGATGAGCACGAAATCAAGCACAAGATGCTTGAGCAACACATGCGTTACGAGAAACTTATTGATCTAGCAGCCAAAACTCTAGCCGAAAGTACTGGCAATGTAGGAATCGTCGGAGTTTCTGGTTTGATATACTCTCATGGACTAGCCAATCTTTTTTCTCAACCAGAGTTTCAGGACTCAGACAATGCGGTTCGGGCAGCTGAAATACTCGATAGGATGCATGAGCTAGTTGCAGAGATTCCAAATGTCGTGAATCCGATAGTCTTTATCGGTAGCGAATCACCATTTAGCGCAGCCGCGGGTTGCTCACTAGTGGTTACAGGTTTTGAGACCCCATATAACACCATCGGTAGACTCGCAGTACTCGGACCTACAAGAATGGATTATGAAAAAGTAATCGCAGTTGTTGAGGAAATAAAGCAAATGCTAGAAGATTGGCAAAATAATAGTAAAGAATTGCCGAAAGTAACGAAGAAAACCACAGTTAAGAAGTATCGTTTGCAAGCCAAAAACAGAAAGGAGAAATAATGGCAAAAAAAGAAAAAATAGTGAAAGAAGATCAACCAAAAGCAGAATTTGAGGAATTAAAAAGCCTACTTCAGCATACACAGGCAGATTTCGCGAATTACCGACGTCGTAACGAAGAAAACAAAGTTGATTTTGTAAAACATGCTACAAGCGACATCATAGAACAGATATTACCAGTTATGGACACTTTCGCACTTGCTGCTAAACACGTACCAAAAGAAATAGAAGGAATCTCGTGGGTTATGGGAGTTAGGGCGATCGAGAAACAACTAGAACAAACACTATTTGCAAATGGCCTATCCAGAGTAGAAACAGAGGGACAACAGTTCGATCCCAAGCTTTATGAAGCAATAGGCGAAGTGGAAGACAAAAATCAACCAGATGGGGTAATAACGAGTGAGGAATCACCGGGGTATTTGCTTCACGGCAAACTCATTCGACCAGCAAAAGTAATAGTAAACAAGTTAAAATAACAAAACAAAGGAGAAAAAATGGGTAAAATAATCGGAATCGATCTCGGTACAACTAATTCAGCTATGTCGGTAATGGAAGGTGCGGAGCCAAAAGTAATACCAAATGCAGAAGGCAATCGCACCACACCATCGATAGTGGCTGAATCAAAGAATGGTGAACGTTTGGCAGGACAGGTAGCGAAGCGTCAGGCTGTTATCAACTATGAAAATACTATATTTTCAGCAAAGCGCCTCATTGGACGTTCTTTTAATGACGAAGAAGTCAAAAAAGACATCGAACTTATGCCTTACAAGATTGTCAAAAGTGGCGCTGGGGTCAAAGTAAAGATGGGCGAAAAAGAGTATAGCCCTGCAGAGATTTCTGCAATGATCCTTGGTAAGCTAAAGACTGATGCAGAAGCCTATCTCGGCGAGCCTGTGACGGAAGCAGTTATCACTGTTCCTGCTTACTTCAATGACGCTCAAAGACAGGCAACAAAAGATGCCGGTAAAATCGCCGGTCTAGATGTAAAGCGAATCATCAATGAGCCTACAGCCGCCGCTTTCGCTTATGGGCTAAACTCAAAGAAAGAAGAAAAGGTAGCAGTGTATGATCTTGGTGGCGGAACATTTGATGTTTCAATACTGGACATCGGAGACGGTATTATTGAGGTTTTGTCTACCAATGGTGACACTCACCTCGGCGGTGATGACTTTGACCAAGAAATCATGAATTTCTTAGTTGATGAGTTCAAAAAAGAACAAGGAATCGACCTCAAGAGCGATACCGCTGCCCTTCAAAGACTCAAAGAAGCTGCTGAAAATGCCAAAATTGAATTATCTTCAAAGACTGAAACAGATATAAATATTCCATTTGTAACAGCCGATGCTAGTGGTCCAAAACACTTAAATATCAAGATGACTAGAGCGAAACTCGAAGGTATAGTAGAGACACTAATAAAGAAAACCCTAAAACCCTGTGAAGTTGCCCTTAAAGACGCTGGAATCAAAAAGACTGACATCAATGAGATTATTCTTGTTGGTGGTATGACTCGTATGCCAGCCGTCCAAGCTGCAGTTAAAGAATTCTTTGGTAAGGAGCCTTTGAAGGGAGTAAATCCTGACGAAGTAGTTGCTATCGGAGCAGGTCTCCAAGGCGGACAGCTTTCTGGTGATCTTAAGAACACAGATATCTTACTTTTAGATGTCACACCATTGTCACTTGGTATTGAGACTCTTGGTGGAGTATCTACGAAGCTGATCGAGAAGAATACTACTATTCCGACAAGTGCTTCTCAAGTATTCTCAACCGCTGCTGACAATCAAACAAGCGTAGAAGTTGTGGTTCTCCAAGGTGAACGCGAATTTGCTGCTGACAACAAATCACTAGGCAGATTTACTCTAGACGGTATTCCACCAGCACCTCGTGGTATCCCACAGGTTGAAGTTAAGTTTGATATCGATGCGAACGGTATTGTCCATGTAACAGCTACTGACAAAGCTACTAACAAAGAGCAAAAGATTACCATCACAGCTTCTTCAGCTCTTACCGATGACGAAATTGATAAGATGCAAAAAGACGCAGAGGCTCATGCAGAGGAAGATAAGACGCGCAAAGAGTTTGTTGACCTCAAAAATATGGCAGACGCGCTTGTTTACACAGCAGAAAAGACTCTTAAAGAGGCTGGAGATAAGGCTAAAGACGAGGACAAAAAGGACGTTGAGGCCAAAGTCGAAGAGCTCAAGAAGGTCAAAGACGGTGATGACAAAGACGTAATTCAGAAGGCTTATGATGAATTGTCTGAGGCAATTCAAAAAGTCGGAGCTTCTATGTATGCTCAGCCAGAAGAAGGGGCCGGAACTGACGAAAATACGTCAGAAGATGCCAAAACAGACGAACCTGTTGAGGGTGAAGTTGTTGAAGAAGAAAAGAAAGAAGATGACAAGAAATAAGGTAATTTCGTACAAAATATTTGTCTAAAAGTTTTACTACTTTCAAGTATTTTGAAGCAAAATGAGTAATATAGTTATTCATCTTGAGGCTCGGGGAAGACTCCTCGAGCCAAATAGGTGAAGTAATGCAATCATGACACGGACAGGAAAATAAAAGCGTAAATTACTAAGTCCAAATAATATTAAACTGTCATTCCTGCGTATGCAGGAATCCACACAATTATGAAAACATATTATGTCTACATTGTTACAAATAAAAAGAATGGTACACTGTATATTGGTGTGACCTCAAATCTCCCAAAAAGGATATTTGAACATAAACAAAAACTTGTGGACGGTTTTACTAAAAAGTATGGTTTAGATAAGTTGGTTTATTATTTAGAGACAAGTGACGTTAGTACAGCAATACAAAAAGAAAAACAAATGAAGAAATGGAAGCGCGAATATAAATTAAATGTTATTAACGAATTGAATCCAACCTGGAAGGACTTATATATTGAAATTATCAAATAGATTCCTGAACAGGTCAGGAATGACACGGAGAGTATAGATGGCCGAAAAACGAGATTATTATGAAATTCTAGGTGTACAAAAGAGTGCCACTGATGATGAGATAAAAAAGGCTTATCGTAAGCAAGCGATGAAGCATCACCCCGATCGTGGTGGTGGTAAAGAGTCAGAAGAAAACTTCAAACAAGCAAACGAGGCTTATCAGATACTTTCTGATCCACAAAAAAGACAACAGTATGATCAGTTTGGGCATAACGGTCCTTTTGGTGCCGGGAATGGTCCTGGGGCAAATCCATATGGTGCTGGGGGCCAGCAACCTGGTGGGTTTAACGGGCAGGGCTTTAATATTAATATGGATGACTTAGGAGGGTTTGGTGATATTTTTGAATCATTCTTTGGTGGCGGTGGCGGAGGAGGACGTTCTCGTACGCGAAGAGGTTCTGATATTCAGGCTGAAATACGAATCAACTTCGAGGAAGCTGTCTTCGGCGTGGAAAAAGATTTTTCACTACTCAAGATGAATGGTTGTGATAGATGCAAGGGTAATGGAGCTGAACCGGGTAGTGGCCAAGTAACTTGTGCTACTTGTCATGGTAAAGGACAAGTACAAACTGAACAACGAACTATCTTCGGGACTTTCGCCCAAGCCGCTGTTTGCCCAGAATGTCATGGTAAGGGTAAGTTTCCAGAGAAGAAGTGCACCAAATGCCGAGGCGAAGGTAGGTTAAAAGAACAAGTAGTGCTGAAAGTAAAGATACCTGCCGGAATAGACAATGGTCAGACAATCAAAGTCACGGGTAAGGGAGAGGTGGGAGAGGCTGGAGTTCCAGCGGGCGATTTATATCTACTGATCCGTGTTTCAACGGACAAGAGATTCGTTAGAAATGGCTTTAATATAGAAGCGGAAACAGAAATAACCTTCCCGGCGGCAGCTCTCGGGACAACGGTAGATGTAGAAACCATCGATGGCAAAGTTACTCTCAAAATTCCTGCAGGAACACAAAGTGGCAAAGTATTTAGACTTTCTGAGCGTGGCATCCCTCATCTCTCTGGTAGGCACAGAGGTGACCACCTAGTGACCATATTAGTACGTACTCCGACTAAGTTATCAGGAAAGCAAAAGAAACTCCTTGAAGAGTTCTCAAACGATAAGGGCTGGTTCTAGGTATATAAACATACATATATATTGAATAATCGGTATTGCTATACTATAATTTGTTTATGATAAGCAAAGAACTTGAAAATAAATTAATATTACTTGGGAAAAACTATCCCGGTATTTCAGAAGAGTTAATGAAACGGATAGAGTTTTTTGCTATTCAAATAAATGAGAATCCTAAAGAATTTGATAACAAGCTCATAGCCCTTATGGGAGCTTTTTCTAATGAAATCGATGAGGCAGACATGGTTCAGTTAAAAAAACAAATTGGAGAAATTTGATGGCACAAGAAGATAATGAGATTCGCGGGGGAAAAACAGAAAAAAGAGAAGCCTCTGCCGAAAAGCCACACATCCAGAGCAAAGAAGAACTAGATAAAGAGATCAAGGGTGAGATACAAGACAAGTCAGATAGGGCGGAAAGAATAATCCTAGCTGCGCCAATACCGCATTTGGGTGGCGAGGCGGGTCTTGGTTTGGTGGCGGCAGTTGTCACGGCCAAAGAATGGGTCTCAGAAAAAGCCCCAAACTCTAAAGATGTTGTGAGAAAAGTAGGACTATTTCTTGCTAGTTTGGGTATTGGCGCAGCCTCTATCGGTGGCATCCAGGCAGGGACGCAAACCGAGAGTAGTAGTGGTGGAGATTATAAACTTTCACCGGAGCCCATAACCGCTATCGCTCCAGAAGGGACGACGTTCACTGAAACCGATGAACCGATCGCTGTCAGAGTATCCGATATTATGTCTCAAGAAGCTGTTACGCACGAAGGAGTGGTAATGTTTGAGGATATACCTGTCACAGAATCAAACAAAAAAGCTATCGCCGAATCAAAAAAATGGTTAGAAAAAAACGAACATTTACGTGGAGAACAAAGACACGAAGTATTGGTAGAATATTTGGACCAACAAATGGCTAAAATACAGACAATGATGGAAGGCGGTAGCTCCCAATCAGATATTGTCGAAGTGGCCGCGGAGACTCAGGCCACAGCAAATGAATTTAACAGTTTGGTGAAGGCTGGAGATATTACCGACATTTTAGAGGCAGCGGTAAAAGTGGGCCTTGTTTCTCCTGACAAAGCAAAAGCTGTTGCAAGGGAGTTAACTCAAAAAGGTACAGTCACAGAGATAACTAGGGCTGATGGCTATCAGATAAAAACTGATGATCAGGTTTTTCGACTAACAAAGGGCGATATGTTCACACAGATAATAGGTAATGCCCCAATGTTTGAGCCGTCGGCGACACCTATTGGGATGCATGAGGGAACAGAGGTCGAAGGTGTTTATGATGTCGAAGTAGTTGATCCAGCAAGCGCGGATAAGATCAAGTCAAACGAAGTATTAATGCGTCAGCTGGCAGAGAATAATTGGCCAGAATACCGTGCTTCTCTGGTGCAAAAAGCGCGACAAGCTGGCGGAGAAATTGATGAAGAGACTGCCAAAGAAGCTTTCATTAAGTTTGTAATAACTCAAGAAAAGCAAACGATACCACTAGTAACGAATGACGAAAGAGATGTGCAATTAGACACAAGCGATCTTGAGCTTTTTGGATATCAAATTTCCACAGAATTTCAATTAAAGGAATTATTGGGGCTGGATATACTCCCAACGATAACCTTTCACGCTGAGAAATTAATTGGCGTTGACGGAAGAATAATCGATATTGGAGGCGACGTAGACGTATTTGGTGCAAAAATAACTAAAGAAATGTTGTGTAAGGGTAATTTCGGAATATTTCTGCATCTTGCAGATGTAAATATTTATATTCCTCCAGAGGTTGTTAGCAAGTCTGTAATCACGGGTGATATGAATATCCTTTTACTATTTTTGGCAGCAGCGTTACCTATTGTAGCACTAAGGTTGAGGGCAGAGCCTACGCCGCCAGAAATCGTACCGCCAGGTTTTCCACCGGTTAAAGTTCCACCGATAAAGGTTCCCACCCCGAGAATCACTTGGCCAAAGATTCCGCCCACTACGATTGATATTGAAGGAGAGTTAGGTCTTAGGAGGGTTACTAAGCCAGGAACACCTGGCATAGAAGACGTACCACCAATACCACCTCGAAATCCAAAAGATTTTGATGAGGGCAGACAAGACATCAGCGGGAAACCAAATAATATTACTCATGGACAAGTTACTACTACTGGCGGTCCTTATACGCCGGGAGGTGTTGAAAAAAACCCTAGTTATGGAAGACTAAAAGAGAGTCGGCCAAAAGGGCAAAGAGGTAAATCAGGCGCTAGAAATTATCGAGGCAATCAGAGCGCACAAAAGCAAAATACGGGTAAATAATAAAAAGGAGAACATAATGGCAGAACAAAATAGTCCCAGTCCTGAAGGTTCAGAAAACTGGCACCCAACAGAGGCATTTGAGGCAGATGGGCAGAATGCAGGTAAAATAAAAGATGTAGAGCTCGCACAATCGCTGGCAGAAAGCGAAGAGAAAATTCGCTATCCAAAAGGACTGAATAGAATATTTTCAGAGATGGACCATGAAACCATGATTATAATCGACAGATTAGCTGGTAAATTTTTTCCTGACATAGAGCCAAGAACATTTGAAGAAACCAGAGAAGAAAGGGCAAAAGACTTTATCAACGGTATTTTATATCGTGAACTTCTCGACAGAGCTATGGAGAAAAAAGTCAAAGATAATGCCAAGACAAAGGCCTATACTTCTTGGAACGCACTTCGAGACGCAACACTAGAAGTAGATCAGGCAATCGAAGAGGCAACCCACGCACGTAGAGAGCAATCTAACATAAGAAATAAAGAAAAAGCGGAAGCTTTCCGAGAGGCAGCTTAAGTCTATATACTTTTCAAGGAATTCTAGAATATTGTTCACGGGATAATAAAACAATTTAATGCAGTATTTGAGGCGGTAAATGGTAGTAATCGATGAACCACAAAACATAGAGAATAGTGATAATGAGCCGAATTTAGAAGGGAATCCACCGCCAGCTATTCCATATCCTACACCTCAAGTTGAAGCTCTGCCACCCACAACACTACCCGTCGCCGAGTTTAGCAATTTTGGAATATCTAGTAATGAAAGTTTTAGTTCAGAAATAGATGGGTCGTCAAATCAACATAAATTTATAAAAAACATGCTGACCTTTTTATTTATTACATTATTTTTATTTTTTTCCGCGAATCTAGTAATATCTATTGCCATTCAACTTATGCTGGGTCAAATAAGGGGCGATATATCTTTTATGTACAAAGAGTTACCTTTATACTTTTTTCTTCTATTACCAATTTCTGTACTTCCCGTATCCTTGTTTTACATTCTGATGAAAGTCAGAAATATGTCCAAAAAATCATGGATGTCGGCTGTAATCTTCCTGCCGATTCTGCTTCTCGCATATTTTTTATGCCTATTTAATCTACAACAATTGATGAATAAAATGGCCACGATGGCGGGCGGCACGTCGAATTCTACCATTGGTATCAATAAGATAATATTAGGAGGCGGATCATATATTATATTTGCTGCGTTGGCATTATCTGCTTGTATATTAGTTATAAATTACAAAAAATTTATAAATGAGGACAACAAAATACACAAGAAAGGTATAATATTTACCTTCATATTAGGGTTTTTAACAATTGGAATTACAGTTATTTTTGTTGGCAACGCATGGCTTGGCTCTTACGAAAAACCATTTATTGGTTATTCAAAGGCGGAGAAAGTACTAGGAAAAAATCCCGTATATTTCAGTTATTTACCAGCGGGTATTATTTTGGATACAGCAATTAGCTTCGTAAGTACAAATACCCTTAATATTTTATTTAGTAACCCAGACAATCTGGTTGACACGGAAAAGAAGATAATTGTGATCGAAAAAGATAAAGATAAGTATATCGAAAGTAAACCAAACAGCACCTGGACGACAAAAGACGTCCTTAGAAAAGGAATAAAATATAACATCAGCAGTAAGAATACTGATTCTGATAGCACAATGACTGTTATGAATTTTGAGAAAAATAGTTTATCGTTATCGTTGATGACTTTGGATAATACATATATAACTCAAGAAGAATTATTCAAGGTGGCTGAGTCGGCATATTAGATTATACAAGCCCTTGATTATCGGTAATAATACCCGATACATTCCTCATATTTTGTATTAATGCGAGATCTTCTTTGGTTTTAACATCCCAAATAATTATTTCTTTATCAAATATAGAAAATAGTAGAGATAATTTATTTAATAAACTATATTTAGGTACAAACAACTCGAAAAAAGGCAGATATAGTAGATTTTTGATAAATCTCTCAGATAACAATAAACCTACTTTGATAGAGGGGAATTCCTTATTAATCTTCTTTAATGATTTTGGATAGAAAGAAGAAATAATATATCCTTCGTTTTTAATATATTTTTGAGTTAAATTAATGACTTCAGCTTCGTATCCAACCTCTTTTAGCTCAATATCTAACTTTATTTTATGAGCTACGAGCTTAAGAGTATCTTCAAGTGTTGGTATGTCTGGGTATAGTTTCTGTAATTCGTTTAGCGTTAAATCGCATAGCTTAGCATTCTCTAATTTTTCATCGTGGAAAACTACTAGAGTGCTATCTTTGAGCCTTCTTACGTCAAGTTCTATTCCATAAAAGCCAGACTTTATCGCCGTTTCAAAGGCAGCGAGGGAATTTTCGGCTTCTGTTTCATGAGCACCCCGATGTGCATATTTGTTCATTTGTTTTTCCAAGAAGTCTCAAAGAAAGCCTTGATTGCAAAGAATACCAAAGTGTCGTCGATGGTAAAGCCATAAGGCTCTTTTTTGTTGTATTTGATAAAGGTAACATTGTCGTCGTAAATGAATATATCCATATTCCGTGGCATCCCCGGCATATCAACATATTTCTTTTTCCATAGTAGCTTTGCAAGCACTTTTGGGTCGTGTTTCGTGTCTGTATTGATAATCTCTCTTATCTCGATGTTTTTCGCGATTCTCTCAGGCCGAAATTTTCTCTCTAACCATGCCTCGAGGTAAGTGTTTTTGCCTTGCTCTGAAAGGATTAACAGTAGTTCACTGGGATGTTTTTTAAGCATGTCTGTATATAGCTTTTGGACTCCTTCTATACCGTAAAGAACGTGTATCCCAGGCCGATCCTTGGCTAGGCTGTAGAGGCTTTTTAGTTCTGGCATGGCATCGTTTAGGTCCTCTCGGTAGGTTTCTAAAAGTCTTATGTTGTCGGTACATAGCTGAGTGAGTATCTCCGGGTCTTCAGGATTATAGCGAATCTTGTTGTGCCTTGCATCTTTCTTTACGACACCTTTCTTCTCTAGGTTAGCAAGTATGATGTAAGCATTTTGTCGAGAAACTTTCATTCTCTCGGCTATTTCTGGTGGAGTTAGTTCGCCATTTTCTAGAAGGAGCCGATAGCACTCAGCCTCGCTTTCGGCTAATCCAGCCATTTCAAAGATATCTTTTTTCATAAAAGTAGCATAGCACATAGTGGGTTAAAATGTCAACAGTCAAAGTGACAAACCAGTACATTATACCCTTTTCCCATAAGCTCACCAATCAAATATAATATTGACATAGAGCCAAAAGGGAGTATAATACATCACTGTAATATCTGTCATAGGCAAATGTTACATACCTTGACAATAGAATAATCAAATAGGTGGTACCTACTGCCGACGGGTCGAACGAATTCATCGATCCATCGGTGGTAGGTAAGGGGCCTACACTAAAACAGAAGGGCGGGGGACCGCCCAGACAACGAAGGGAGTGGCAATGAAAACCACTCTGTACGTAATCGCCGCGTTCGTCGCGGTGACAGTTCTGATAGTCGTCCTCATGATGTGGACGACCGGCTTGGAGCTCTTTGGGCTCCAGCTGGGAAAGCACGTGACCAACGCGGAAACGCAGGTCATGAGGCAGACCCAGCAGTACAGAACCACCCAGGAGACCAAGTTGGCCGACTGGATGGCGTCGTACGATGACGCCGAGAAGCAGATCGCACTCGTAAAGGACGATCCCGAGGCTGTCGCCACTCTCCGTGCCAATCAGGCCGGAATTGTGCGTCAGATGAAGGTATTCGTTTCTAGCGGGCAGATCGCGAAGGAGAACGTGCCGACAGACGTCCAGGAGTTCCTAGCGTCCCACTAGTTCCGAAGGAGGAACAAACATGAAGCGTTTCATTACGCTTGCAATCGTTGTTATGCTGGCGCTTTCGGCTCTTGCTCTCACCGGTTGTGACGAGCAGGTTGACAATTCGTCCGCCACCACCAAGGAGGCGGCGATAGTCAACTCTCAGGATTCGGTCTATGCCAAGGGGCAGCCGATTCCGAGGTTCGACTACTCGATTCCGAGAGATCTCTTCACACAGTTCTACAAGTTCCAGACTCAGGAGGGCATCAACACTTACAGTGTGGTGTCTGACATCAACGGCAACGTGTACTATGAGGGCCCCACGATGGGGTACCCTATTCCGTACAACAGCCAGTTGACCAACCCGGAGAAGACCGAGGTCCATGAGGGCAACTACAATGGCGGAAACGTCACGTTGCCCCAGAGTGAACCGAACGGTCTCTACACTTCGCCGACAACGAACGCCACAATAGTGATGTTCATCGATCCGGCGACCGGTAAGCTGATGCCTGTCTACACTGAGCTCAATGTGACGTGCTTCCCCTTTACGGTGAAGAAAACGGCTACAACGAGCACAGTGTACCAGAAGAGCGGGTCTCCGACCGCGCTCCTTGCCCCCAAGGGCAAGACGACCAAGTAGTTCCCCTATAGGGTAAGACCGTAAGGTCGAACCCTACCACCACCATGGGGCTCGGTGCATCATTTGCGCCGGGCCTCAGTTCCTTATTATGTATCTTTGTAGATAGGAGGACACCTACCTCTCCTCCTATCCGCACGGATGCGGAAAACAAAAAACGATCCCCAGAAAGGGGGCACCATGTTCTGGTTTATCCTGAGCTTGGCCGCTGCAGTATTGTGCGGTTGGACTGGCTATAAGGGTAAGCTCGCGTATAATTTGTTACTCTCTGGAGCTAACTTTTTTTTCGCGGGCTACCAGCTGGCAGTATTGTTGGCTCGTTAACTGACACCGATTGAGGCCAAAATAGCCTCAGAAACGGAGGGCCAAATTGCCCTAGTACGGGTCCTATCCGCTCGGACCAAAAAATATAGCGGGTAATGTATCCGATGCATTGAGGTGGTTTATATCGGAATCGATTTATTAAACCACTAAGGCCACCCTTGAGGTGCGTCTGCTTCGGCAGAGAGTGATACTCCCTCATCGACACAGAGATATGACTACTAACCCACAAGGTTAGTCTCTGAGAAGAAAAGTCGGGGGTGCGTTTGAGTGATGAGCTCAACCACCCCATTCCTATTATCTATTCGGATTATAGAACAACTTGTTTTATAACCCGCACGGATGCGGGAACAGACAAAAACACCAAAACCTCGGAGGGAGGTAGTATGTTTAGTCTGCACATGGCTATGATCATGGTTGCTCTGACTGTTTATCAGTTCAGGAGTGCCATGAAAAGTGGTCGTACCTGGGATTGGTTCTGGGCAGTCTGGAATGCCTTTCTTGTGGGGGTTAACCTCATGTTGGGTATTTACCAGCTGACCAGGTAGCCAAACCTGGTACCCGCCTGTCACTGGGCGGTAGTGAAAGTAGTCGCTGGCTGATGTGGCTACAAAGAATACAGTGAAAATGCAAATGTACCTTCATTCACCATTAGGAGGTGGAAATGTACCAAGATAAGAACAACGAGGACATTGATATCACGGCTGAGATAATCAGATTCGTGGTCTCACTGGGACTCTCGTGGGGTCTTATCTGGGGCGTAGGGCGTATTTTCGGGATTGATTTCTCGTCAATTGCCTACGCGGTCTCGGTAGGTACCCTGGTAGGGATTACCTACAGCCGTTTACGCCGGAGATAATTCTCCCCGCCTGTCACTGGGCGGTATCGAAAGTAGTTGCTAGCTAATGTGGCTACAAAGAATACAGTGAAAAAGCACATAGCCTGACTTCCTGCTTGATTAATCTTGCAGGGAGTTGGGTTGTTCCATTCTCAATTGCGATTAGTAAGCTGAATATATCTTATCTGATATAGACAGCTTACTGGCTGTAAAGTCAGTACCATACCGCCCCAGCGGAAAGCTATCCTCAGTAATGAGAAGAGTGAATAGTGAAATATGAAGGCGACTAAAAATCGTATTCATATTTCACTATTCACAATGGGGCCCCACACTACAAGGGGAGAGGGGGGATCCTAACAGAAGGAGTCGCTAGCCAAATAGTCTAGTATCCGACTCTAGAAGTTAGGGCGCAACCAAGTGTAGTCGTCGTTAGCAGTATTGCGACGTAAAATATTCTTCTGCAAATGCCCCCGACGGGGCACAAGCGGTTTTTACACCACCGCTTAATCAAAAAGTGTAGCGTGGTACGCTACCACGATAAATACATGCTAAGCCCAGCGTTCCTGATTTGGGGGCGCTTGGCCTTTCCTTGTCACCAGCAAAGCGTTTCCATATATTGTTCGAGATTTGTCGAGAACTACAGTTCATGAATAAATAAGAAACTTTATAAGGGGATACCTTGCTGCTAACAAGCAGAAGGAAAGCAGGCCAAAATAGCCTGTGATTACGATTCACCATGGAGAGGTGGTGTAGGGAGATGGAACGACTTAGGGATCAGATCTTGATCGTGATGATAGGAGTGTATTTCCTCATTGTGATCACTCTGATCGCTAGCGCGGCCGTATTTGTAGCCCAGCTGATGCTGGGGGCAGGTATCTCGATCTTCTTGATCGTACCGGCCTGTATTTTGACCGGCCTCATGGCGACGGTAATTTTCGTCGCCCTGGTGGTCCTGGTTGATCATATCCACAGTTAGGACAGTGGTCAACCACACGATCAACCTCTGGAAGGAGGTGAACAAATGCCGCTTTGGTTCCATATTGGGGGGGTCATTCTCCTCGAGTTGGCGATCATCGGTATCCCGAGCATGTTGTTTGGGATGTCGATGGCGCAGGGAAATCGCAATGAACAGATCCTCATTGGATCTCTCGTCGTGATTGGGGCGCTTCTGTCCCCGTTTGTTTTTGCCATTATGATGGCTTAGGCGAACGCGCCCTGAGGGCTGGTAACTCCCAGCCATTGGCAACAAAGGAGAGGCATGGACAATAGTCCTAGTTCTCTCAGAGTGCCAGCGAAACAACGCTGGAATCGTGAGGTGTGCACTCATGAGAAACAAATAATTATTGAGGGCCCAAGTACCGTTGTGAAACGGGATGCGGGCCTTTTCGCTTATTAGAAGTATAGAGTATTTTGGATAGTATTGTTTTGAAGATCAAATTTAATGAAACCCGATACCTACAACGTAGTTATGGTTCAACTTGTTGAAGAAATTCAAAATAGAACAGGCTAAAGTTGATACCTCGCCAGCGTTATCACAAGTTTTTTTGTGCTTGAATACATTGACAAATAAGTATAAATACGTTAAAATAAATAATTGTTTTGGGTATAAAAATCTGGATATTCTCTAGATTTGTGTTCCCAATACAGGGAACAAGTATGCCTCGGAAGGAGGCTGATAGTTGTGTTTGGTGACACAAACTTGGTAGTCGACGGAACTCTTGTACTGGTAGTCATCTTTAGCTTGGTCGCCATAGCTTTTTCACACCGACGTAGTTATCTTTTGAAGGCAGAAGTTACCAGGTTGGCAACGGAGGTCTTGCGGATAGGGGCAGACAGAGACAATCATCAAGAGCTGTCTTTGATCGATCCACTAACCGAGGTGGCAAACAGAAGAGCGATTGGCCTGTATTTGCAGTATGACATGGAGCGCATGTCACGCTATCCTGGGGAATATTCGCTCATGTTTGTAGATATTGATCGCTTCAAAGCAGTCAATGATACTCGTGGGCATGCTCTCGGGGATGAGATCCTTCTGGCAGTCGCCAAGTCTCTCGAGCTCACCTTTCGCGAAAGTGATACGGTGGGGCGTTACGGCGGCGATGAATTTGTTGTATTGCTGCCAAATGCAGATCTGTTCGCTTCTAAGGCAAGAGCTGAAGACGCACTAAAAGCAGTTCGCGACATCGGCGAGGTTTATGACCTCGATATATCCCTGTCTATAGGCATAGTGACTGTGATAGGTGGTCAAGAGATTACTCTCAAAGCACTGTTAGACGCTGCAGACAAGGGCCTATATTGTGCCAAGAACAAAGGAGGCAACTGCTGGTCGAGAGGATTTGTAGAACTCTAAGGGCGAGGAACGTTTGTAACAGCGAAAGCTAATGCAAACGGGCTTCGCCCTTTTGCATTACAAAATATAAAAATTAAGTCTCGCTTAGTTCGACAATTTTGATGTATTTAATAAGATATACTACCCAGATCACGATTAGAACAGCAGAATTCAATTCATAAAAAGTAATAGTAAAGTAATTAACAACGTCATAAAGCACATATAGAGCGACACCAATTGAGAAAAATAAGTAAGAAATAATATAAAAGCTTCTCTTAAACTTGTTCATGATAAGCTTGGAAAATAGCATAGTTAGTCCGATAACAAGAAAAACCATATTCCCAGCATATATATGTATTTGGCTTAGAATCGGTTGATGACCATACGGAATTAGACCTACGATTATGATTAATAAAATAGAAAACTGATAGATTGCTGTTAAAACTTTTAGTCTTATTTTGGTAAGCTTATGTCTAATAACAAGCTCTTTAAATAGTGGGACAAGATAAAATCCCATAAGTGATAGTAGTAAACCGGCGAGAACTATAGATGTGTTATAAATCCAAAAAGCTCCTTGGTATCCCTTGCCCATTCCAAGAGCGCAGAGTGAACCGGCCCACCAGTGACTATCGCGACTATAGATAGCCGAAATAATAAAACCCGAAAGAGTAACGGTTAGCAGAAGTATTGATAATTTTTTTGCTTCAAAGTGGAATATTTCAATAGAGAGTACATAAGCCAATATGGCCGAAACTGCAGATAATAGAATGGTTGCACTGGCTATGTCTGGCGCCAAATCTCTGAAAACTCTTGTAGAAATATCCACCCCAAAGTACCCCATCGTGGCAAACAAAAAAGCGAATGATAGGCCCAGAATAGGGATGAATATAAACCATTTATCAGTATCAATTGTTTTTGTTTTCTGACATTTTAACCAATAAGATGTAGTTATTGTTATGACACAAACCGCAGGAAGACAGAGTGACACCAGATTTCTGATTTCTTGGAATCTTGTTGACGGGAAAAATGAAAAATATATACTAAAGAAAATTACCAAAGCGCCAAAAATTAATATAGCTATGGATAGCGCTCTTTTTTCGTAATACATGAGTAGACTGCTTGATTTTGTTTCCATAAAAGTATTATATAGCCAAGTTAAAACAACGGCTATACGATTTTTTACATTGACTAGAGCTAGTTACGATTCTATAATTTGATTAGTACTAAAATAAAGGTAGGCAAATGACTCCATCCTGGGATCTATTCATTATTCTTTTCTTTGTTATCATGGGTATCTATGGTTTCCTTTTGGGTCGAGGCCGTGTACTCAATATCTTGATAGATTGCTATGTCGGATTGGCAGTTTCTACTGCTGTCGGAGGCTTTGCTTTTGAATACTTAAGCAAAATCACTGAAATATCTCATAGTTTCAACGTGACCATGTTTGGCGCAAAAGTTTTTGTTTTTGTGGCAGTAGTTTTTATACTTATTATGAACAAAGAGCTTTCTGGCTCTAGTGATGATGCACTCTCTAGCTCGATATATACAGGGATTTATGGAGTTCTTACGGCTGGTCTCATTCTTTATAGCGTTTTTTCTTTTATGGGAGATATTCAAAGAGTCGATCTCTTCGCCTCCAGTAGTCTCGCAGTACAAGTTTATAGATACCAAATAGTTTGGTTAGTAGCGCCGATAGCGGTGGTACTAGTAAGTACAATACTAAATCGAAAGTCTTCTAAGAAATAAAAAATAACTATTCTAGGTGGTGTTATGAATGATCAACAAGATAACTTTGGGAAAGAGCCTTCGCCAGAATTACTAAGGGCTGAAGTTGTGCCTCCAGGTGAAAACCAAGAAACACCCGAAGATTTGAAATCTGGTGGAGAAAATATCGCCGAAAATAGTAGTGATAATAAGGAATCAGAAATATCTTCTCTTCAAGAAGAGATTCGAGAGCTAGCCGAGAAATCAAATTCATTGAACGAGCGAATTCTTCGAATTGAAACAGATAAAAAAAATACTTCTGAGCAGATTAACGAGTTGCGTTCTGGTTTGGGCCTATCGGCAGACAAAGAATTATCAGAGAGCGATAGTGATGAAGAAAGGCTAAAAAGCCTAATCGATTTAAAAGAGATTCTTAGAGACAAAAAAGATAAATTATTAGAAGAGCACGGTAATGAAGCAGTGCCAGAGGGAGTTGTAATAGAGAGCGGCGACAATAGTCTTGAAGTCAAGACGTCTATTGCCGAAAGCGAAGTACCTCCAGATCAATCAGCAGAACAAGAAACAGAGAACAGAAAAAAACTTTTTGAGCGTGGCAAAGAAAACGTTGTTAGAGAGTATGAAAAATATTTAAGGTCTGATTGGTCAACAAAAGGCGCCATAAATCTTGAAGCCGCTATTTCATTAATGAAAGAAAGAGCCCCCGAGGCTATGGACAAAATGGCGGAAGAATATTTGAGCGGTAAAGAGGACGGCAAACTCTGCAAGGAAATATTTATCAAATGGGACACTACACCATGGAGTGAAAGATTTTCTGGTAAGCCAAATGAAATTAAAAATATGAAAATCAAATTCGATGAAGAAGAAGTTCCAATTACGGCGAGAGACGAAGCCATTGGGACAGATGATAATTAATTTAAACATAATTTAAAACAAAAAAAACCGCCTATAGGCGGTTTTTCAATTGCATGTTATGAATTTATAAGCTATCTTTTATTAAAATGAAAGGAAAAATATGTTAAACGGTAGAGAAGGAAATGCAAGTATTGAGAAAACAGATAAGACAGTTGAGCCTGCAGAAAAAAATGAATCTGATGTAGTGCCAGAATCTAATTCAGACAAAGATACTGAGGTAGGGGGAAATGCTAATGGCGAGAAAGAGGCTACACCTCAGCAAGAAATAATAACAGTGCAGAACGATATTGACAGAATAGAACAGCGGATATTACTTCTAAGGAAAAGCGACGCAGAAACTCAGCGTCAAAAGGACGAGCAATATAGAAACCTAGGCATAGAATCAGAAACAACCACTGCAAAAGGGAATGATGCCGCCGTTGAGTTATTGGAAGAACAAAAGCTACTCCTGACTGAACATAGAGCCAAGTGGCTAGAAGACTTTGGGATAGAAAAAATACCTGAAGGATTGGTTATAGAAACAAAAAACGGACATTTCGAAACACGGATTAACCCGTTAGATATAGCAGAAGAAATCTCGGAAGTAGAATCGTCTAAAAATAAAGAAAAAAAAGAAAAGGAAGCCCTTGTGGAAAGGAAGCAAATTTTAGAAAATTGGAAAGCTAGAGCGATAAAAAAATTCCAAGCCTTTCTTGAAAGTTCTTGGCAGTCTGTTGATGCGATTAATCTAGAGCTAGCTGTTCACATTTTGGGTATAAAAATACCCAAAGCAATCGATAAAATAGGAGAGGGCTTTGCAAAAGGAGAGGTAGACGATCTGCCCTCAAATATCTGGTTTAGTTTTAGCGCAAACTCATTTATAGATAGATTGTTAGATAAGCCAAACCAGATACGTGGCATGGAGCTAACTTTTGATAAAGAAAAAATAAATATGGCAGGAGAAACAGAACTAGTTACAAAGGAAGAAAAGGAAATACAAAAAGATGATAATGAGCAAGATGAGGGTGACTTAACACCTCAAGAAGCAACTTCGGAGAATTAAATATACTATTCAATAAACAAATATCGCTTTCCAAAAAAATTGGAAAGCGATATTTGGTGGCTGCGGGTGGATTTGAACCACCGACCAACAGCTTATGAGTCTGCTGCTCTACCCCTGAGCTACGCAGCCGCGAATTATCCGAGAGAGATTTTATTTGGTGGGCCCGGTGCGACTCGAACGCACGACCATTTGCTTAAAAGGCAATTGCTCTACCAACTGAGCTACAGGCCCGCGGATATCTAGGGGTATAAATCTCAAAATTTTCTCAGAATCAAAGCCGAGCGGCTTTTTACCACAACCAGACGATATTTTGCTAAGTGAGAAAACTTTGAAACATGAGTATTATAACGAAATTTGTGCTCTTGGTCAATGTAAATCTAGCATTAGTTTGTTATAATATAAACATGAAAAAAAATAGATTACTACTCAGTCTACTTATTATCGGGGGTGTTTTGTGTATACTTTATGCCGTCGGTAATACCGTTTATGAAAATTATCAAATTCAGCAAGGAATATTAGGTTTAAAAAACGATATTACTAATATGGCTCAAGCGAATAAGGACTTGTCGGCGGAGATTCTTTACTATCAGAGCCCTTCGTATCAGGAAAGGATAGCCAGAGAAAAGTTGAATTTACAGAAGCCCGGAGAGAAAGTTATCGTTATCTTACCTGAAGCTAAAGCGAAGGTGGTTAAAGAAGATCCATACGTAAAGCTTACAAATCCGCAAAAATGGTGGTTATTCTTCTTTAAAGTGTAGTTACTATGATATAACTTATATTCTTTTCCATTTTCTCTTGAAAGAAAATGGAGTTAAGTTCACCCTGTGAAATCTCACTACATGAGATTGCTATAAGCAATATTTCACGGGGTGAAAGAAAAATCGAACTCCCTCTGCTCGGCTCGTAATTTTGTAGCCAATAATTACTCGACCTCGTAGATAGTCGGGTACGCGGTACCGAAGCGATTTTTCGTAAGGTTTCCCGTTTTCCTCTGCGGCTTGGATAAGATATAGCGAATAATTTATGAACGCGATTTAAAGGATAATTTTGTCTGAACTAGTAGAATACCAGTGAGTTAATTTTCTTTAAACAGAGTGAATAAAGAAATGACACTATATCTTATCCACGAGCAGGAGCTTTTGGCCACTTTGGCGATATAAAAGTGGATAATCCCATAATATTTAAATATAAATATATAAGTATTATAGTTGACTTTAAGCACAAAATATGCTAATATTTACCCTGTTAATAACGCGGGGTAGAGCAGTGGCAGCTCGTCGGGCTCATAACCCGGAGGTCGTAGGTTCGAATCCTACCCCCGCTACCAAAAATGAGTTTCTCACTCGCTGAGAAACTCATTTTTGTTTTGTACAAAGCACTATGTACTGTATATTAATTAGGGGAGTATAAATGATAAACGCAAATTTTGTATTATTCGGGGCTTTATTAAATCTAATTGGCAGTAGCAGCTACGCGATCGATACATTTAGAGGCAAAACAAAGCCGAATAGGGTTACTTGGTTCTTGTGGGCGCTCGCTCCGATGATTGCATTCTCGGCACAGATTAGCGGGGGAATAGGGATAAGGTCATTAATGACATTTATGGTAGGCTTTGGACCGGCTATAGTGTTTATTGCTTCATTTATGAATAAAAAAGCATATTGGAAGATTAGTAAACTCGACATTGCTTGTGGTGTATTATCTGTACTGGCACTTATCTTATGGTATCTGACAAAGAATGCAGCCGTTGCAATTCTTTTGAGCATACTTGCCGATGCACTCGCCGGTGTCCCAACAATTATTAAGGCCTACAAAGAGCCAGAAACAGAGAGTTATAATGTATTCTTTTTTGGTGCAATAAGCGCTGCAATAACTCTCCTTACTATCGAAATCTGGACTTTCGAAGTAGCGGCATTTCCAGTTTACATATTCGCAATCTGCTCACTATTATTCGTATTAATATTTCGAAAACAGGGGATACAGCTAGTCAAAAAATAACATTATCTTTATATATAGCTTTTTTTGTTTACTTATGGTATAGTATATGTGGCTAAAATTTTAGGAACAGCACAAGGTCAAATCCCCAACTGCACTAAGTCGAAGCCCCACTCTGGATAGAGAATCTTTTAGAAAGGAGACCTCGACTAATGAGTTTTGAAGACAAAACCCTTAAATGTGTAGATTGTGGCGATGATTTCGCTTTCACAGCACGTGAGCAAGAGTTCTACGCAGAAAAAGGCTTTGAAAATGAGCCAAAGCGTTGCGCTGATTGCAGACGTAAGTTCAAAGAAGCTAAAAGCGAAAGAAAGAGCTTTGAAGTAGTTTGTGCCGATTGTGGCGCGAACACTACAGTTCCTTTTGAGCCTAAAAGTGATCGTCCTGTATATTGCAGAGATTGCTATGCAAAACATCCAAAAGCTTAATTGCTAATGTAAAAAGACCCCACCTTTTATAGTGGGGTCTTTTGTGTTATAATTAATTTAATTTTAAAAAAGGAGATAGTATGCCTGAAGCAAAAAAATATGATCCACTAGTAGAAGCATCTAGAATAACAGATCCTAAGAATCCTGATTATGGTAGAACACGTATAGATAGTGCCGAAGGAGCTGATATCTCTCAAACAGCAGCTACTTATGAAGATAATGGAACGGCATCAAGTAGTGCTTATACTCAAGCGGTTTTTGAAAAAAAAATGACGCAAATAGATGAAACGTTAGGTGATCCTCGTTATTTTGATAATGAGGGACAGCGGGTAGCAAGGAATTCTGCACGCACTTTTGAGGCTGATGTAGAAGCAATAAAACCCCAGGCGAAGCCTTAACTACGCCAGCTTCAGTAATTGCCTTGATGGAAGGCAGTAAGAACGATGTTGAATGGAATGCTAACTGTGATAAAGTCAAGGCGGCAAACAACGGTGATTACCCTGATTTCTGGTTTAAAGAGATAATAATTAATAAGGTTTATGACAGAGCAGCCGAGGGCTGGAATAAGTAAATAATAGTAATCATTTTTTTGCCCGAGCCACAAATAAGATTCAAAAAGAACCCCCTAAATGGGGTTCATTTAATATTCCCCGCGAAATATATAACGGAGTAGCGCGTTTCTGGCTGATTCTCTTATAAATGGCTCCCTATATTGAATGATTTCAGCAAAATATTTCCAGCTTTTATCATCTGAAAGGTTTTTGTAATCATTTACGTGAAAGCCAACTCCATCATCCTCATGATCGTGCAAATATTTATGGAAGTATTTTGGTAACTCTAGAATAGACGATTGCTCTGAGTAGATATTGCCCGCCTGATCAATAATGGAGGTCACTCCGTGCATATAAAGTATTCCGTCTATCGGTTCATATCCAACCTCGATACCAAGGCCAATATCCGAATCTTCACAAAGTTTCAGGGCATTTGTAGCTCTATTAATCGATCCCTGCTTCGTTTCCTTTTCGGTTCTGGGCTGGTGGGTAACACCAGAAGCTACGTCAAAAGAGGTAATGTCTGCCTTGATATCTGCTTCAAGTAAGATGCAATCAAGTATTCTGAGCTTCGCTTTCGATGTTGTTCCTACTGCTATTTTTACCATATCTCGATTATATCATGTATTATGTCTATATGAAGGCAAAAATACTTGTAATATGGATGTTGGCATATGTCTTTGGGGTAATGATTGCCCCAACTATAAATATTGAAAGTAATTTATTACTAGTAGCTGGTGGGTTGGTGTGTTTGTTCTCATTTTTATTAATACGAAGACCATATATATTTGGGGTTTTTTTTGGGCTAGGAATAATATTTCTAGCGATAGGGAACTTCGGATACCAAGCCGAAAAAATGATTTTAGCCAACGAGCAACTTTCTGGCAAAAAACTAAAAATGCAACTTATGATAAACGATATCCCTCAGAGCACGCCTTATGGTTTCAAAGTCGGTGCTCGGATAAATAAAATTTCTGGCAATAATGTTTCGATGCCAGATTTATTATTATATTTACCCGTCAGTTCTGAACTTAAATATGGTGAATTGGTTGCTGCCGAGGTGACTCCAAAGAAATTTGACGAAAAGACGCAGTGGGCCCTAATTAAAAATAGATATTTCGCACAAGCAAGTGCGAAAAACATTAAAGTAGCAGGAGTGAGTACGGGCTGGAGCGATATATTTCGTGGATGGCTTCTTGGTTTAAGAATTAGTCTAAACACATCAATCGCCAGAGCCTTACCTGCGCCCGAAGCCGCCCTAGCCAGTGGTCTTATTCTTGGTGAAAAAGCGCTTATTTCTCCTGAGATGACTAGGCTCCTTCAGGCTAGCGGTACGACCCACATAATCGCTCTTTCAGGGTATAACATTACTATAATAATGGGCCTTTTTATATTTATGCGTCAAAGATTTTCTAGGCTCGTTAATCTACTTATCCCTGTTGGTGTTATTCTGCTTTTTACTATAATGACAGGTGCAGCTCCGAGTCTGGTCAGAGCGGCGCTCATGGGCTCACTTCCATTGCTTGGAAGATATCTAGGTCGTGAAAGTGATAATTTTATCGCGATACTTCTTTCTGCGGTAATTATGTCAGTGTTTAATCCCTTTTTACCAATATATGACGTTGGTTTTCAGCTATCTTTTGTTGCATTCATCGGGATTGCCTATATCGCACCAATACTCCAGGGCATCTTAGAAAGATCAAAAATATCTTTTTCCGGGATTTTGACAGAAACTATTGGCGCGCAGATAGCTACGATCCCACTACTTATGTACTATTTTGGAACTTTTTCTGTCGTCTCTCCTTTTGCGAATGTTGTAATTCTTACTCTAGTGCCTATAGGAATGTTGCTTTCATTTTTAGTTGGTTTAGCTGGAATGGTTTCATCGGCAACTGGGAATTTTCTTGCCGTCCCTACGTATATATTGCTACATTTTATTATTGAGTCAATCCGTTATTTTGGAAGTTTGCCTTGGGCATCTTGGAAAATCAAAATTGAAAATCCGATGTGGATCTTTATATTTTATTTAATCTTGTTTGACTTTTGGTTTATGCTAAATAAGTTTGTAAAGAAAGATCAGTAAAATTATTTTACTTTATATATTGAGACTTGTTCATTACGATAAACCTTTTTAAGCATATGGGGGATTGCCCATCCCTGAATTTCACCATATTTTATCTTTTCCAGTTCGCCGTAATAAATAAAATTGATTTTATATTTATTTATAATAATATTTGCTGTATCTATTTCGTTCGTTTTGTAAAGTGTGTCTATATCTTTCTTGATTATGTTGAGATCGTCTACATTCTTTCTCCAGCCCCATTCATGTCCGAACCAACCAAGTGGCGTTGCATTGCCAGTAAAAACACTTATCCTTGAGCCGTCTGTATAGCTTTCACCGACAGTTTCTACGATTATTTTTTCACCCAAAATGTTTTTATTAATCCAAAGAATGGCTTGATAATCAAATGAATATTTACTCGCAATATATCCAGACCCATCCAGACCCATTTGTTTAGAAAAGCTATTAGCGGAGTCATAAACAGACTTGGGAAGATAGGCAGAACTAATTAGCAAGAAAGTTATTCCGAATAAATAGAATACATATTTAATATTATCCTTAACGGTCGTGAAGTAGTAGAAAATATACCCAGAAATAATGGCGAATAAAACCCATACTTGATAATGAAATTTGAAAACCGTATTCGCTCTCTGAAAGTCTATGCCGTAAATATCTTTTAGGAAAAAGTACTCGCAAAAAATAATTATGACAAATACCGCGAGAATTAGTATATTTATAAATTGTTTGTTCGTTAAATGTGTATCTTTTCTTATATCGTTTATCGTAACCATAAGCCAAAGAGGAATTAAAAACAAAATAAGCGCTGATACTTGGCTGAACCCGTATATTAGAAATGCCAAGAAAAAAGAAATGGTTATGATGGTTATTTTATACTTACTTTTTGTTTTAATAAATCTATATAATATATAAAACGATATAACAAAAACTTGTAGTAAGTATAGGGTTAGAAAGTCAGTTAAAAGACTTTTGGGGGCAGTTACAAACTGGAATCCTTCAGATGCAGGCTTAAAGGTGAGATAGAAAGGTAAAAGAACTACCAGACTGGTAACACCAATAATAAGGCCATCTTTTATAAGCTGCCCATAGTTTTTCTTTACAATTATATTTTTATAAACGGTTAGGGCGGCGAAAATAAGGGCGTAGATAAGATAGTCCCAACTATTTGTAATAAAGAGTATTCCCAAGATAAAGCCAATAAATATATTAAAAAGGTTGTCGCTATCTTTATTAATAAAAAATGTATAAAAAGATATTATTACAAGCAGGACAAACGGTAAATCTAAGTAGTGGGCATGCAAATCACCGAGTAGAAAACTATATAAGGGAAATTCATTTATTGTACCCGGAATTATCCTAGTTCCTGCCCACCAGTACGTATCAATTTTTTTGTACAGGAAAATTAGATAACTAATGTTGCTCATACCCGCGGCGATAAAGGCAGTCACAAAAGCCCATAAATATTTTTTTGTGAGGTTATAACCTATGGAAAATATTGATACTATAAATAGAGTGTAGTTTGTTGCCTGCATGAGGTTGTAGGAAATAATCGATTTAATACCAGTTACTTTTGTCAGAACAGCAGTTACTAAATGTCCAAAATAATAGTAATTCATGCTGTGGCCAGAAAGCCAAGGATCTACAGAAGGAAAATAACTCGTTTTCAGGAGAGTATTTAGAAAAGCGAAATCCATAAATTTTTCAATGTCGCTAATTTCAGATCGATATAATTTGTAAATAATTAGTGCTGAGAAAATAACTAAAAATATTATTTCGTATGTTATGGCTTTTTGGATAAATGGTTTATTAAAAGAAGGTTTTGTTTTTAATAAGAAGAATGAAGATATCCCAATAAGAATACAAAATGATAAAATGATAGAGAAAATATTGAAGGGGAGTATTCTCAAAATACCTAAGATCCAAACTAAATAGGAAATAATGGCTAGTCCTATTGCGCGATAAAATGGGTAGGCAAAGTCATCTAAGTTTTTAAATAAATATTGCCCAATCGGAATGCTTATAATCCCGATAATAAATAATGCTAAATACCAAATTGTTATATCCCACATGAGGAAATTATAGCACAACAATATTTGCACACAGAAGAAATAATTTAATAGTAGTGTTGCGCAGATTATTTTATAATTTGTTTATGGATAAAAGTGGCAAGAAATTTTTCGCTTCAACTCTGAACTTATTTATTTTGCTTAGTATCGTTTTCGCGCTAATTTATTATATATCATCTGACCGGACTGATAGCGGCGGAATAAATATTCATTTTCTTAGTGTGGGACAGGGGGATGCCGAGCTAATACAAGACACAGCGGGCAAAAACATTCTAATCGATGGCGGCCCGGATAGTACTGTAGTGGGAGAGCTAGAGAAATACACGAAATTTTATCAACGGAAAATAGATGTCATAATATTGACACATCCACACGCAGATCATGTAAATGGACTTGTTGATGTGGTCGAGAAATATCAGGTTGGACACGTGTACTTAACTGGTGTTTTGCACACAGCGCCGGAGTATATAAAGTTTCTATCGCTCTTAAAAGAAAAAAATATCCCAACCACGGATATTATGGCTGGAGATTCATTGTCACTTTCTGATGGTGCTACTTTAAAATTTCTATATCCAAATACAAAATTAGTTGGATCAAAGGTGGATAATCTAAATAGCACATCAGTTGTAGCTAAGATTATATATGGTGATAAATCGGCTATATTTATGGGGGATCTTGAAGATGAGGGGCAAATAGAGCTTATGAAATTATCGCAAGATTTGACAGCAGATATATTGAAAGTTTCTCATCATGGCAGTAAATATGCGTCGAATATAAATTTCTTAAAAATAGTAAATCCGAAAGTAGCGATAATCGAGGTGGGCAAAAATAATCAATTTGGGCACCCGCATTCAACTACGATTTCTAATCTAAATTCTTTGGGGGTTCAGCTATATCGTACAGATATAGATAGTGATGTAAATATACAAATGACAAAAACTGATATAAAAGTTATGAAGTAGTCTTGACCTGGCGGTAACAATTTATTATAATAATCGCATGTTAGCTATTTTTACAACATTTATCCTCGTCCTCGTACTAGTTCTAGCTATTATCGGTAGCTATAATGAGGTTGTGTGTGAAGAAGTTAAAATAGATGAATAGATAAAATATAAAATTTCACAAATATAAAGCCTCACTATTATAAAGTGAGGCTTTTTGCAACGTCCTGGAGAGGCCAAACCCTCTCCAGGACGACCAAAATTCGGCAGAATGCCGAGCACCTATAGAGGGGAGAGAGCATGCTAGGGGATATCCATATTGCAGTTCGTTCCACCGCGACACAAAAACAGGTCGAGAAAGTTGTCCAGTCTGTAATCGGAAGTTCTATTCCGTTCTCGTTGCTTATACGAGATCAGATACTGAGTATTAACCTTCCGACTATAGACCAAACATCGCAAAATGATCTCAGGGCCAAGCTTCAATCGTTTCGCCGTCCAATGTACGAGACAATCGTTCCTGTGAGAGGGATACCGAGCGCTCGGATTATTATGGAAGGCGTTATCGACGAGGCTCCTATCGAGATGGAGAAGCAAGGTGATACCCTTTGGCTCGGGTGTGACGATCGTCACATTTTGGGCAGGGTTGTCGATGAGTTTTGCTCTCAGACTGGTCTTTACGGTCATAATCCACCGAACTAGGTGGTATTCTTCCCCGCAAAAGGCGCACCACCCCAACATCCTGTGATGGTCAAGTATTCTTATAAGGAATACAAAGACATCGCACAGCTTCAATTCACAATACGGAAGAGTGGTATCCCGACTAAGTCGGACCTCACTCGAAATACACCGGTGAATTGAAACTAATGGAAACGGGGCGGTGCGCCGCTCGCATATTTGTGGTAAAATTAACTCGAAATATAATCCAGGAGATATCATGTCGGGACACTCAAAATGGGCCAGTATCAAACACAAAAAAGCTATCACTGATTCTAAAAAAGGTAAGGAGTTTACCAAGGCAGCAGCAAATATCACAATTGCCGCCAAGCAAGGCGGCGGTGATGCTAAAATGAACTTTTCTTTACGTCTAGCAATAGATAAGGCCAAATCCGTTAACATGCCGTCATCTAACATTGAAAGAGCAATTAAAAAAGGAACAGGAGAACTCGGAGGAGCAGCTCCTGAGGAGCTTTTATACGAAGGATATGCGATAGCTGGGGTAGCGATTTTGGTAGAAACATTGACTGACAATCGCAATAGAACAGGGCCAGAAATAAAGGCAATATTTTCGAAAAATGGTGGCAGCTTGGCCGAAACTGGCTCGGTGGCATACCTATTTGATAAAAAAGGCGAGATTATTATTGTAAACAAAAATCAAAAAATCGGAAAAGAAGATCTGGAGATGATAATTATCGATTCCGGAGCCGATGATTTTGAAGAAAACGAAGAAGTCGCTGTTGTATATACAAAAAGTAATGAATTGCAAAAAGTGAAAGCAGCGCTTGAAGCCTCTGAAATCAAAATTGAAGACGCAGAGCTAGTGTACAAGCCAAAAACAGGGGTTAAAATAGATGATCTGGAAGTTGCTAGGAAAATATTACATCTTACAGACGCCCTCGAAGAGAATGAAGATGTAACGAGCGTATACTCAAACTACGATATCGAAGATAGTATATTGGAAAAACTTTAGATGACCGGGGCAACACATACAGCAGTTGGGGGAGCGGTAGGAATGTTTATTCCCAACCCCTTTTTGGCTTTTTTCGCTGGCGTTCTCTCTCATTTTTTAATAGACAAGATACCACATTTTTGGCCAAGTACTATAAAACGACAAAATCTAATGATTATTGCTGACGGGGTCTTGTCTGCTAGCCTACTAGTTTTATTTTTTTTTACACCGTTAGTAAATAAAGAATCCATCTTGGCCGGCGCTTTTGGGGGTATGTTAGTAGATCTTATTTTGGTTATTGCACCGAAATTTATTAAAGTATTTAATAAAAGCCTGATTCGCGTCTGGCATGAAGAAAGACAAACTCACTTTCATAATTTTTCTTTGGCGCTAGTTGATGGATTTATGGTTATTATCGCCTTGGGAGTAATATATTTATGATCATTTTAGGAGTAGACCCCGGTACAGCAACCACTGGCTATGGGATTATTGAAGAAAAGGCTGGCAAAATAAAGCTTGTTGATTATGGTGTGATTATTACAGAGCCAAAGCAACCTTTAGAGGCGCGACTTGAAATCATTTATGATCAGCTTGGTGACATTATCGATGAATATGATCCGGAAGAAATAGCCGTAGAAGAGCTTTTTTTTAGCACTAATGTCAAAACGGCTATGGCTGTCGGGCAGGCTAGAGGAGTTATTTTGCTAGCAGCGAAGAAATCAGGAGCGTTAATTTCCGAATATACACCCAATCAGGTAAAAAATGGTATTTGCGGTTATGGCGGTGCTGATAAAAAACAGGTTCAAAAAATGGTTCAAATGATTCTTAAGTTGGACGAAATACCACAACCAGACGATGCGGCCGATGCTTTAGCTATCGCAATATGCCACAGCAGTAGTCGGAAATATATTAATTTATAAACAAGGTTCTCTTCCCAATACAGTCTATATGTGCTAAAATTCCACCGAAATGAAACTTCGACCCCGAGGGGTGTATTTCTATGAACACAAAAGAATCGTCTAGTAATGAACAGCCGAACTTCGCTTGGAAAGTGGCACGTGTATGGATTTGGTTTATGACTCACGTATTCTGGACGGTCCAGGTAGACGGGAGCTTGCACTTGCCAAAAACTGGCGGCTATATCCTCTGCCCCAATCACGTCAGTGATATGGACCCGCCGCTTATCGCGTATTATCTCTATCCCAGACCCGTTCACTATTGGGCTAAGATAGAGCTAAGTTCTGTGCCAATACTCGGCTGGGTGATAAAGCATCTGTACGCGATACCAATCCGAAGAGGCAAAGCCGACCGCGTAGCTATAAAGGCTGCAATCAATGTACTTTCCTCCGGGGGTATACTGGGAGCCTTCCCCGAAGGTACTCGCAAAAAGAACACTACGGCCGACAGTGAGCTAAAGAAGGGCGCAGCTTTCATTGCCAAAAAGGCGCAGGTACCGCTAGTACCGTGTTGGATTAGTTGGAAAAAGAAACGTGTAATCATTCGTTTTGGCCAGCCCATAACATCAGAAGGCACGGTGGACGAACTAACCGCAAAGCTTGAGTCAGCTATAAAAAGGCTCCATTAGCCCCCATAGGATGACGGCCCCCGCCTCCTAGGGGGCTTCATCTTGTCTACTTGTTTAATGTGTCTAAAAATCTTAAAATAAATTTATGATTGCTTTTCTTGAGGGTAAAATAGAATTATTAAGGCCGGGCTGGATTATCTTGAACGTTAACCACGTTGGCTATAAGGTGTCTGTCGGGCCAGATTTTATTAGCCATTTACATGAGGGACAAGAAGCTCAGATGTATATTTACACTCAAGTCAGAGAAGATATTAGTGCTCTTTTTGGCTTTGAAACTATAGAAGGGTTAGATTTTTTCGAGTTATTGATTTCTGTTTCTGGGATTGGCCCCAAAGCAGCTATGGGAATATTGTCTGCAGCTTCTGTAGAGAAGATAAGAGCAAGTATTGTCAGCCAGGATCCAACACTTCTTTCCAGCGTTTCTGGCGTGGGTAAGAAAACAGCCGAGAAGGTAGTTCTGGAATTAAAAAACAAAGTTGGCTCCAAGGCAAGTATCTTTGATATCGCAACGACAGAAAAAGTAGAAGAAGTATATATGGCGCTTGTGAACCTCGGCTTTAAACCGATGGAGGCTAGGGAGGCAATATCAGATATGCCCGATGACTGTATTACTGCGGAGAGCCAACTAAAATATTGCTTAGGTGTGTTGAAAAAGCGATGAATAATGATATTGATCACATTTTAGATAGTGAAGAAACTCCAGAAGAAGAGATCTTTGAGGAAACTTTGCGTCCTCGAAAATTCGCAGATTATGTTGGACAAAAAAAGGCTAAAGAAGGGTTAAAGATAACTATCGAGGCCGCTCGCAATAGAAAAGAGCCGATCGATCACGTGCTTTTATATGGCCCTCCGGGACTTGGAAAAACTACTCTAGCGAACGTAATCGCCGCTGAAATTGGCGCACAAATTAGAGTGACAAGTGGGCCCGCGATAGAAAGAGCCGGTGATTTGGCCTCTATTTTAACTAATCTGCAAGAAGGCGATATTCTGTTTATAGACGAAATACATCGACTTAATCGTACGGTAGAAGAGGTCTTATACCCAGCGATGGAGGATTTTGTCCTAGACATAATTATTGGCAAAGGGCCAGCAGCCCGTTCTATTCGTCTTGATCTGCCGAAGTTTACAATCATCGGTGCAACAACTAGAATGGGCTCCATATCATCGCCCCTTAGAGATAGGTTTGGGCTAGTGAACAGACTAGAATTCTATGAAGACGATGAAATAGAAAAAATTATCAAACGCTCTGCGAAGATACTCGGGATAGAAATAGAAGAGCTGGGCGCAAAAGAGATAGCCAAAAGGTCTCGAAAGACTCCTCGCATCGCGAATAGACTGCTGAAAAGGGTTAGAGACTTCGCTGAGGTAAAGGCGCAAGGTAAAATTGATAATGAGGTCGCCAACAAAGCTTTGGATATGCTGGAAGTAGACGAATATGGTTTAGATAATACTGATCGTAAGCTACTTGCAACTATTATCGAGAACTTCAAGGGCGGACCCGTTGGACTCTCGACCTTGTCCGCGGCAACCAGTGAGGAGATTGAAACGATAGAAGATGTTTACGAACCATATCTTATTCAAATCGGTTTCTTAGAACGGACTCCAAGAGGACGTAAGGTTACGACAAGTGGCTTTCAGCATCTCGGCTATAATCCCACGAACCCAGAACAAGATAGTTTACTTTAAATATTATTTTAAAACGATTGACACTTAGCCTTGTCGGCACGATAATTAACCTAATGATTATTTATCGGAGGGTTTGTGTCTTTAGCAAAGAAAATAATTGCATTTTTCCAGATACAAAATAGGCCTAATTACAGACCACATGTGCGGAGAGAAAGATTTGTTACTGCATATAATGACGCTATAAATATAGGGATTAACCATAATAGTTCCCGTAGAAGACAGGTAATTAGAAGATATAATACTGGTTTTACTTATTCAATTATAAAAAATAAAAAAAATGAGACTAGATTTCTCGTTCGTACGGTTTCCTATACTGTGGCTGTAATGTTGGTTTTTTCTATTTTTAATTTTGCCTCTGCCAGTTTATCTCCTACACAAGACCAAGTGCCAGATGGAGTAGTAAAAAATGAAATCTTAGTTAAATATCGTAATAAATCAGCGTCCGTACTTACGAGCATCGAGCGAGATAGACATGTGTTGGCAAAAGAGCAAGCCTTTGATGATAAAGTACTTCTTGATGTTCGCTCAAAATTTGCAACAAGAACAGCTCGGGCGGAATCAATTAATGATGTTCCTGCGGATTTAGCAAATGTAATAAAAGTTAAAGTAGAGCCAGGCGCAAATATCCCAGAACTCATAATGCAATATCGTCTAGATCCGAATGTTGAATCGGTAAGTTACAATTATTTAAAAAAATTAGAATATTCTCCCAATGATCCTTTATACGGGACCCAATATAATTTGACCAGTATTAATGCTGGAGCGGCAATTGATATAAATGAAGGTGCGCCCGCTGTTGTGATAGCTGTTTTGGATTCTGGTGTTCAGGGCACACACGATGATTTCACTTACGCTGATTTGAGCACTAAAGTTTTGGCTGGTTATGATTTTGGAACAAATACCGCGATACCAGCAAATTCAAACTCAGATACTTCGGCTTCACCTGGACACGGTACGGCCGTTGCGGGTACAGCAGCAGCTTTATGTAATAACGCAAAAGGGATTTCTGGTATAGCTTGTAATAATAAAATAATGCCAGTTAAGATCGCTGATGCAGCTGGGCTAATTAATACCATAACTGTGACGCGAGCTATTTTGTACGCTGTTGCCAACGGAGCCGATATTATTAATCTAAGTATTGGGTCAGAAGTTGCAGAAACAACAGTATATGATTCCTTTATGGACGATGCTCTGAAGTACGCTCATGATAATGGTGTAGTGACAGTTGTAGCAGCAGGAAATGGGGAATTTGGGGATAAAAATATTGGTGATGACATTGCTTTTTCTTCTCCTGCAAGTTCGCCATATGCGATAGTCGTCGGAGCAACAGGGACCGATAATGCACGAGTTGCATGGTCAAACTATGGATCAAAACTAGATTTCATGGCACCGGGCGTTGCAATCCCTGTTCCTAGCGCCACAGCACATGATCAATACAAGACTGTTGCTGGTACTTCATTTTCTGCTCCAACAGTTTCGGGGGTGATCGGTCTTATGCTATCGGAGAACCCCAGCCTTACAGTTGAGCAGATCCGACAAATACTTAGGAAAACAGCAACAGATATGGGTACTGCTGGCTTTGATATAAACACGGGTTACGGATTGATAAATGCCGGTAAGGCAATGACCGCAGTATCGAGCACCATGCCATCAACAGCGTTTATTAATCCCGTCCAAAATGTTAATAACGGCTCCAGATTGATCACCGGCACTGCTAGTGGACCACTTTTCCATTCCTATAGTTTAGAGTATGGTTCTACTACCCAGCCATCTTCTGGCTGGACAGTAATTTCTACTAGTCATAGCCCTGTCACTGATAGCACTCTGGGTACTTGGGACACATCTTCTATGGGCGCCGGAAATTATACAATTAGATTGACAGTCACAAATAACGATACGCCGATTACTACGAGCACATTTACAACTTATGCAGAAATAGTGAATATACCTAAGATAATAGTCAACAACCCAGGAGTTACCAATGATACAACACCTACCATTACGGGTAAAATTATCAGCACAAATGGAAAGATAATTGATTTAGCTGCATATGCCGTCGATTCGTCTCTGGTTGCAAATCTTTCTGAAATTACACTTACTCCTACTGGAGTGTCAACAGAAGTTAATTATTCTTTTACGACCCCTCAACTTACGGCAGGAAACCACAGAATTTGGATAGCAGCCTTAGATTCATCTACCGTTCAGGGCAACTATGATTTGAGCTTGAGTATAGATATTACCGCCCCCATAGCGCCCGTTATCGCTTCTCCGGTGAATAATGACATTGTGAATACAGATACTGTAGATGTTTCTGGCACAGCAGAGCCAAATTCTACAGTGACGGTTTATGTCGATTCTGCGTCTGTTGGAACTACAAAAACTGATTCTATTGGAGTATGGGCGAAAAACTCTGTCCCGCTTGCCGCAGGAGAAAACAATTTAGAAGCTACAGCAACTGATGTGGCAAATAATGTAAGCGTAAAATCCACCTCTGTGAATGTATCTAGAACAGCAGGTCCCAGTATTGGGTTGGCAGTGGTATCTACTTCTGTTATTGCTGGTACAGAATTTAATATTACGGCCTCTGCTTTAGATGCCGACACCAATGTAAATACTGGTTTTCGAGGTACAGTAACTTTAACCTCAAGTGATAGTGCGGCGACACTGCCGACACAGTCTAACCATGAGTACGTAAGTGCAGATAATGGAGTATTTGAGTTCACTGGTATTACTTTAAGAACAGCTGGGGCACAAACAATCACTGCAACTGTTAGTAATGATAGTGAATATACTGTGAAAACTTTCATAAAAAGATTTACAGTTTCAGCTGCTCCTGCGACAGAGATCATCATGGAGTCTGGTAATTCTCAGTCTGCCGTAGTCAATCGTTACCTCAAAGACCCACTCGTGGTTTTAGTAAAAGATACATATGGCAATCCGGTACCAAATAAAGACTTAAGCATCAATGTTACTGTTGGCGGTGGTTTAGCTGTCCCTTCAGCCATCACAACGGGTTCGAATGGCATGGGCAGTACGACATTTAAGATGGGTTCAACGGTAGGTAGTAATGCACTTACAATAGGAGCAGACGGTCTTACCGCAGTAACATTTACAGCAACAGCAACTATCTTTATTTATAACGTAACACCTGGTGAGGGTAGTTCGATAAGTCAAAATACTTATATACAAAGTAGTGATACAAATGCTAAGGCAGCATTTGATGTAGGCGCTGTTACTGAGAACACAAATGTTACTATAAGTAAAATCGCGCAAACTCATTCACCAACATCCGGGAAAATCTATATTAGCGGTAGTGATTTTTATGATTTTACTGCCGAGAAAGAATCTGGAGAACTAGTAACATCTTTTCCTGAAAACAAGGTTATGATCGCAATATTATTTAATGCGGCTATCGCAGAATCAGTCATTTATACCAACCCATCTTTATATTTTTGGAATAAAGATACCAGTGTCTGGGACCAAGCTGGTGTAAACGAATTTATGGGAAATAGTTATGGTGTCGTGGCTATGCCTACGCATTTTACCGGTTTTGCTGCCATGGCAGATGGTGTGGAATCAGTACCATCTACTTATACTGATAGCCCAACAACTAGCCCCACTGCCTATATCACTAAACTAGCATCAACGGTCGGAGTAGCCACACTACCTTCAACCGGCACAAGCTTAGTAATACTCTATGAACTCATCATTGCTCTGTTGTTTGGGCTAGTCTTATCTTTGTACCACCCGCAAATGATAAAAAGGTTTAAGAGAAGAAAATAATGAAATTATTGCTACACGCTTGTTGCGGCCCTTGTTTTTTGGGTGTTTGGAGAGAATTATCCTCCCATAAAGACATTGATACTTCTCTTATCTATTATAATCCAAATATATTCCCCGATAGTGAATATGACAAACGCTATCATAATCTAATTAAAGCTTCGATTGGAAAAGTAAACAATCTAATAAAGCCTGATTATCAAAGTCAATTGTATGGAATAGCTATAAACAAAAATAATTCTGCTTATCCTGGGCGTTGCCTTTATTGTTATCGCCTTCGTTTGGAAAAGGTTGCGCAATATGCTGTTAAAAATGCGTACGACGCATTTTCTACAACGCTACTTGTAAGTCCATATCAACAGCATGATATATTAAAGAAAATTGCAGAAGAAGTTGCGGCAAAGCATAATATTAAATTCTATTACTACGACTGGCGGCCGTATTTTAGAGAAAGTCAAAATGATGCACGCCAAACTGGACTATATCTACAAAAATACTGTGGTTGTGAATACTCACTAAAAGAAGCTTCAAAGACGAATAAGTAAGCGCAACTTTCTTTTAACTTTAACTGTTTTGACATATAATTATTCTAAGAGGGGTTTATGGCATTTTTCTTATTAATATATGTGTTTATTTGTATATACTGGTTCGTAAGGAGTGTGCTTTTAACGGTTATAATCTTTAAGCATCGCTTCCCCGGAAGAGAAGTCATATATGGGCTTATCGCGTTTTGGTCTTGGTCTTTTATTATTTTATTTGCGTCGTTTATGCTTATTTCTGCTGCAGACTGGAAAACCGTTCCCGATTTTATGAAAGTACTAGGGGGTTAGATGCAAGGAAACAAATACTTTGAATCCCAAGGAGATAACGAAGAAGTAATACTAGTTATTCGTCGTTATTTTTTGGGTATATTTCAAGAGATGATCTTTGCGGTTATCTCATTTATACTGATATTTGTCTTTTTTGGTGCCGTGGCAGTCTTTTTCCCTATATTAATACAGGGTTACGGATATAACATCTGTGTTTTGTTGTGGAGCCTATTAATGTTATTTGTTACGTTATTTATTTTCACTGTCTGGTCTTTGCATTATCTCAATGTTGCCATTATTACAAACGAGCATCTTGCAGAGATAGACCAAAAAGGAGTATTCACTAGGGACGTTTCGGTAATGACACTCGATAAGCTACAAGATATTTCTGCTTCTCAAGATGGGTTCTTCCCAAATATGTTTAATTATGGGAAAATACATATACAAACTGCTGGGGAACTACCCAATTTTGTATTAGAATTCGTTAAGGACCCGCATGGAGTGGCAAAAAAGATTATTGAAGTTACAAAAACATATCATGGCAACAATAGAGCTGTTGAAAATGAGGATAACAACAATTATGACGCAGAAAAAGCTATGAACACAACAACGTCAAAACAAGGAGATTAGGGTTAATGGAGGGATTCATCTTTAAAATTGATCCTATATGGAAGAAAAAAGACGTAGTAGGTATTGATATCGGTACCAAAACTATTAAATTTGTTCAACTCAAAAAACACGGTAGATTAACAAGATTAGTTAGCTATGGCCAGATACCCGTGCCCGAAAATTTTATTATTGAGGGTATAGTCGCGGAGCCAGAGAAACTATCAGAAATTATTCGTAAATTCTTTAATGAAAATAAGTGGGGGAAAATCACAGCCAAAAGAGTCTGTGCCTCTCTCCCAGAGTCAAAAATATTTACTCATATTGTTTCCTTGCCACAGAAGACGACAAAAGAGTTGGTGGATGCAGTAAACTGGGAGGCAAGCCAGACAATTCCGATGGCTATGACAGATCTTTACATGGATTGGCAGGTTATTGGCGCCACCGAAAAAAATAATGAAATGGTAGAAGTTATATACTCTGCAGCACCGCGTGCGATAGTGGATTCATATATGCAACTTTTTAGTATTTTGGGGTTAGAAATCGAAAGCTTAGAAACTAGTCTGATCCCAATTGTTAGAGCCATTATTTCCTCTAAGAAAAATAATGTAGCAACACTTATTATCGATATTGGCGGTAGGAGTACTAATCTTGCAGTTATTGATGGCTTTGTACGGATTACCGGTAGTACACTTCTTGGCGGCGAGCAGCTTACTTATCGTGTTTCTGAGGCTTTAAATATTAATGAAACTAAGGCTACAAAGGATATAGTAATTAAAAATACAAAAGACAGGGCCAAGATAAGGCAAGCTCTTGATACGGAAGTTACTGAAATAACAAAAGAGGCTACTAGGGTTATTAATTATTATGAAACTAATAGCGAAAAACATAGAAAGATAGAGCGGGTACTAATTTGTGGCGGAAGTGCCGGACTACCTACTTTGATTGATATTTTTACAGAAAAACTAGGGATAAAAACAGAGATAGGCAACCCATGGCTGAACATTTCTGTATACCCAATAAAGTCTATACCGCACCAAGACGTTCCTGGGTACACCACAGCAGTTGGATTGGCGCTGTTGGGGGTAGAAAATGATTAGACTAAATCTTATGCCACCAGAAATCAAAAAAGAGCTAGAGTACGCCAGGAAAAACGCTAAAATATACCAGAATCTACTTCGACTTTTTGCTATTTTCTTTGCGACGATTACCTTGATGGGCTTTGTTTATTTGGTTGTTTTGGACAATTTTACTTTAGCGAAAAATGTTCAGGCGAGTGCGAAATTTCAAAACTCAAGACTGGAAGAGACGAAGATCTCGGCAACAGATATTTATAATCGTATCAATTTGATTGGAAAATTACGAAAAGATCGGCTTAATTGGGAGCATATCTTTTCAGAGATAGCGAATAGTACCCCTATTGGCGTACGGCTTATAGGCTTTGATTTTACTAATGTCGCAAAAAACAGAGTTGAGCTAGTCGGTTTCGCACTATCAAATGCTGATGTTGGTAACTTCAGGGAATTACTGTCAAAGTCGAGAATATTCCAATATGTTGATATAGAGAATTTATCAGCAGGAACCGACCCTTTGGATTCTACAAAATCAGGAGTTACCTTTAAAATATCTTTGAACCTAAAGATAGGTGAGGCGAAAAAATGAAAGGTGTAGCTCAAAAAACATATTTTAACCTCGTAATGGCTACTATGGTTTTAATAGTCATTTTTATTTCTTTATTATCACTGGGTTGGTACTATATAATAAGTCTGAGTAACACAGTAAATAGTCTAAATACTGAAAAAAATAATTATCAAAACGAATCTACAATACTTGAAAATTTAAATGCAAAGATGAATAAAATATCTTCCCAAAAAAACCTTGTTTATGAATCTATTCCGAAGTCAAAAGACATTTCAAATTTTATCGCGACTATCGAAGTTGAAACAAGAAAATATAATTTATCGATGTCAAAAACTTCAATAGGCACTACGAAATCTGTGACAAAAACAGGAAGTGACTACAGTCAAACAATTAATAAGCAGCAGTATTATGAGATTCCAATACAATATGAGGTTTACGGGAAATACGAAGATTTAACAAATTTTATTAATAGTTTATCGGGTCTTGCACGACTGAATTCTGTATCCAACCTCGTGATTACAGCAGATAATTCAGATCCAGCACAACCCACAAAGGTAAAAGCGGGATTTATAATAACGATTTATGCGAAAAAATGAGTAAAATAAAAGTTAACAAAGAAAATATTATCAGAATGAGCACTGGTTCATTAAAATACTTGCAATACTTTAGTGCTATATTATTTGTCATCGTGATGGTGTATTTGTCATATTATGTACTTGTGCCTCGAGCAGATGTAGCTTCGCAATCGCAAGGTATAGTTGAAAATAATAAACTTAATATGAATTTTAATACCAAAATATTAAATGAAACTAGTCAGTCACAAAACATTCAAGCAGCAGAACCTGGCAGTACCAGGAACCCTTTTTCGCCTATGTAATTATTATGGGTCTAATGACGTTTTATTCTAAAATAAGCCACTCTGTAATCGTCCATTTTCCAGCAGGTCCAGAAGATATGCCGCTGTTTCCCCAGTTGCCATCATAGTCAAGAGTCGCATTGTTCTCAAGTACTAAGCCGTTTGCAACTACCGCTCTAATTTGAGAGACGTTATTTTGTTTATATGAGCCATATGGGGCATAGTAAACGCCTCCGTGAATGTTGTTTGAGACGTTAATCGCAGGGTAGCTTTTCCAATTGTCAGGCTGGGCTGGAGCTTTTGGCGACTGCGTAGAGAACATTAGTATATAGCTTGGTGTTTTGGGGTTATTTTTGTTTATTCCGGAAATAGTAACATTATTGCTAAGAGAAATAATACCTTTAGTCCAGTCAGATCGGTTACTTTTATAATCCGCAATAATAACAGCACTGTTGTTGCCAAAGCTTGAATCTAGATATACTTTGGCATTATTATTTATCGTTATATTGCCGTTAACCCATAAATTACCAGTAATCTTTAGCTCAGAGTTGTTTGTTACGGTGAGATTGCCATTTATTTGTCTTGGTCCGAGTGTGTTGTTTGTGCCATTTATGGTTACATTGCCGTTTGTAATGCCACCAGCCGTAGCCACTGCTTCGAAGGAATCAATTGTGCTTTCGAGGTTCGCTGGGGCGATTGGTGGCTCTTGGGTAGCCGGGTAGGCCCCAGTCGTCTTTGTGCCCGCAACATTTGTTCCGCTTATCGTGAAGGCCGTAGCATTGCCGCTGATTTTGCCATTACTGATATAGCTTGTTGTTGGTGAGTTGCCTGCACTCGTAGCGTTACCTGTTATAGATGAATTATTACTCATATATATAGGACCATTTGAATAAGCACTGCCCTTGATTACGGCGTTATTGGACATAGAAATTTGGTTGGCATTAGACTGAGCGCTGTAGTTAAAGTTAAGCGTAGTAACGTTTTCTACGCCATTAATTTTTACCCTTACGGTCTTTGTTGCTTGAGGCTTCGCTTTTGTCGGAAGATAGCCAGTGGACTCAATATATTTGCAATCTGTGCCACAATCTTCGGTAGAGACATCAAATTCTCCCCCTGTCAAAGTTGTATCTAATGTTTTTGTTGCTCCATATGTAAGATTTCCTTTATTAATTTCCCATAATCCTTTATTTATGCCAGCCTCGGCATAAGTAAGTGCGGAGAGAATTTGATATTGTTTTTGAATATTTTTTGAATGTGTCCTTACGGCCAAAGAAAGAGCGATCCCCAGTGTCATTAAAGTAACTAAGACCATAAGTATTCCTATGAGTATGCTTCCCTTTTTCATATGTGGTTCCTCAGTCTAGCTTTACCCGTAAGTGTAATTTGCTTGGTCTTCCCATTTACCCGATCGCCCGTCCTAACCGTGGCTGTTACCAAAGTTGCCGTTTCGGCACTTGGATCGTATGAAAAACTTAATTCTAGTACATTTGTACTCAGTATTTTATCTATTCCGTTAGTATTATACCGAGTACTAGAGGGATCCGCATAAACAATCCGATGAATTTTGCTATCAGCATAAAAATAAATAATGCGATCGAAGAGCATACTTGTGCCAGAATATTGTATCTGTTTGTCGTGATTAATTGCTGGAACTTGGATAATAATAGTGTTTGTGCCCGTTGTAAAACCATTGTGGCTAGCCTCTATCAGCATTCCATTTTTTGTTTCGGTAATAATTTTATCTAAAATTGTTTGTGAGTTTGCTTGTATTCTCGCGTTAGATATTTCATCATTAAAGGTCCGATACCCACTAATAAAAACATTGGAAATTATCAAAGATATTACCGCCACTAGAGACATGGTAATAAGTAGTTCAACTAGAGTAAAACCTTTTTTCATTCCATCCCTCCATACATATAGGTATTCAAGGTAACATTTTGAGCTCTTCCCCGGAAACTCCAATCGATAGTGACCTTTATTGCAGCCAGCCTGTTATCGGTTTGTGGTTTTGTGATTTTAATCTTACCTGATGAGTTAGCTATTCCATCGACTACAAATATAGTGTCGCAAGATACTTGTGGTAGGGGACAGAGAGAAACTATTTTGCTTTCTTTAAATTTTTCAATCTCGTTACTAGCGGCTTCTGTAGCAAGAAGTCTTTGTTTTGTTTGCTGGTTTTGATAAATAGTATTTTGAATTAACGGCAGAACTGCCGAAAATATAACAGCACAAAGCATCAGTGCAATCAATACTTCAATAAACGAAACTCCTGGTTTTTGATATTTCACATACCCTCCAAGTTAATTATATATTACAACAAAACAGGTAGCCTTTGCTACCTGTTTTGAATACGTCATGACATATTATTAATCTTGTGAAGTGATGGTATAGGTTTTGTTTGGGGCGGTGCCAGTAACATTAGCATCATTTAGGTTCTGGTTCTTAAGCGTAAACTCAAGAGTGTAACCTTCTGATGGGTCTGTTAGATGGGTGTAGGTAATACCGTCCACATCAAGCGTAGATTTTACGTATGCTGTTTTGCCATCTGTCGTATCGGTCAGGATGGTTTTCAAAGCCTCAGCTGTTGCAGCATCAGGGTATGTAGAATCATTATCGCTATAATATTGGGCCAACCCTGGTTCTAGGCCATCTTTTACCGCTGAAATATGGTTAGTGTCATAGGCCTTGTTGGTTGACGTGACATAAAGGGCAAATCCACCTCCAGCTAAAATGACGATAATAACCATTACGATCAGTAACTCAATAAGAGTAAAACCACTTTTTTGATTTATCATTTTTTTCACCTCCCTCCTAATATATTTTAATTTGATTATACACAGTATAACCACATTAAGACAAGTAGATTAAACCATCCCGGTGACTGCATATATCGGTCCAATAATAGCTATTATTAAGTATCCCACCATAATACCGATAAATATCATGATAAGTGGCTCGAGAAGCACTGTTAGATTTCTGCTCATATTCTCGACTTCGCTATCATAAAAATCAGCTACTTTGTTTAGTATCTTGTCCAGAGAGCCAGTTTCTTCACCTACAGATATCATCTGGGTTACAAGTAGCGGAATCACTTCAAAGTTTTTGAAAGTTTCGCCTATGGAAGAACCGTTTTTGACCTTTTCGGCTGATTTTTCGAGTGCTTCTTTAAACAAAATGTTTTGCGACGAATTTGCGATTATTTGAAGAGATTCAACTATACCGACACCACTATTTAATAATGATCCCAGAGTTCTTGAAAACCTAGCTATGTTCATCTTGGTGGTAAGACTCCCGACAACTGGAGTTTTTAAAACCATAGAATGAATAAAATATTTAAATTTATAATTGTGTTTTAGGGCATAGCGATATCCGATGACTACGCTGACAATAACTAATAGGGTTATAACCCCATATTTTGTGAGCGCATCTGACAAAAATATCAGAGATTTTGTGGTAAAGGGCAGTTCGCCGCCCATTTCATTGAACATGTCCTGAAGAGTTGGGACGATTGTGACTAACATAAATATCATTGCACAAACCATCCCGATGAAAATAACCGCAGGATATATCATCGCACCACGTATTTTAGATATCAGTGCCTTATCTTTTACCATTTGGTCAGCTAATCTGTTTAGGGATTCGTCTAAGGTACCACCGATCTCCCCTGATTTAACCATGCTGACAAATATCGGACTGAAAACTAAGGGATGTTTTTCTATAGCTACCGATAGGGGCAATCCGCCCTCGACATCTTTTGTAATTATTGCGATTGTTTCTTTAAACCTTTTATTTTTTGTCTGTTTTTCCAGCATTGCTAGGGATTGTGATATTGGAACACCCGCACTTACAAGAGTAGCTAATTCTTGAGAAAAAAGTACTTTTTCTGAGAGTGGAATTATGCTGTAGTGGTCTATTATTTTAGAGAGGCTAAATTTTTCATTTGTCGTAATGGTTACTGGGGTTAGGCCTTGATTTTCCAAGGAAATAACAGCATCGTCACGTGTACCTATTTCTATCGTGCCATGAGTTACTTTTCCATTTTTATTTTTAGCTGTATAATCAAAAGTTGCCATTTTTTACTCTCTAGTTACTCTTAGGACTTCTTCGACGCATGTTATACCTTCAAGAGCTTTTAAAAAACCATCTTGTTGCATAGTAATCATCCCCTTATCTATGGCCATGCGTTGAATTACTTCCGAGGTAGCGTGTCCGACAATTAATTTTCCGATTTCTTCATCAACTTCTAAGACCTCGTATATTCCCATTCTTCCTAGGTAGCCAGAGTTATCACACTTATTGCAACCTTTTGAGCGGTATAGTGTTAGTGATGTTTTATCTTTTGAGGTGATAATTTGTTTAGATTTGTCTTTTTTTGATTCCTCAAGAAATATGTTATCTCTTTGAATCTCTTTGTTTGTTTTTATTTTGTCTAATTTTCCTGCTTTCGCGCTCTTTAAAACAAATTCTTTTCGTAGGCCAAAATTATTAATTATATCTTGCAGTACTTTCTCGTCAGGCTGATAGGGCTCTAGACAATGAGGGCAAAGTTTCCTAACCAGGCGTTGACCAATAACAGCATTTACGGTACTGGCAATCAGAAATGGTTCTACTTCCATGTCGAGTAATCTTGGTAAACATCCAGCCGCGTTGTTTGTGTGTAGGGTCGACAAAACGACATGGCCAGTTAGCGCAGCATGGACTGCCATTTCTGCGGTTTCTCCGTCTCTGATTTCACCAACCATAATAATATCAGGATCTTGCCTTAGTAGGGCCCTTAAACCTGAGGCAAAGGTCATTCCTACCTTAGTATTTACCTGGGTTTGGTTAACCCCTTGAACCCGGTATTCGACAGGGTCCTCTACTGTAGAAATGTTTACCCCCATAATATTTTGTGCAGATAATACACTATAAAGAGTGGTAGATTTACCAGATCCTGTAGGTCCCGTAACTAGTAACATCCCATGTGGTTTTTTGAGCGCTTTTTCTATGGCAGTAAGTGCTTGACCCTTGTAGCCGAGCTCTTCAAGGGTTTGTGCTCTTGAGGTCTCGTCCAGCAAGCGCATCACAATTTTTTCACCATCCATTACCGGTAGAGTAGAGACACGGATAGAGGTATTTTGGTTATTTAGTTGTAATTTAATACGGCCGTCCTGGGGTATTCTGTGCTCATCTATTCTTAGGTTCGATAGTATTTTAATCCTAGATGCTATTGATGCTGCTAGTTGTCTTGGTAGGGTCATAGTGTCTTTTAGAACTCCATCTATGCGGTATCTGACTTGAATGAAGTTTTCTCTTGGTTCGATGTGGATATCTGAGGCTCTAGATTTTATCGCGTACTCAATCAATATATTTACCGCTCTTGCGATTGGCGCTTCAGAAATGATCGCTTCGACATTATCGGCAGAAGCATTTTCGTCTAGTTCTTCTTTTGCAATCGATATCTCTTCTTCAGTCTCTTTTATTGCTTTTGATATTTCAGTGTTTAGACCTTCCTTGAATAATTCAAGAGTGTTGTTTATGTCGGTATTTGTTGCGATGAAAACCTTGCAGTCATAACCACATTGTTTTTGGATTGATTGTAGCGCCTCTACATCATTTGGGTCGGTCATCGCAACCTTTAGGTGCCCGTCTTCTTCCCCAAATACTACTGCTTGATAGCGCTTGGATACCCTTTCAGGTATTTTATCGAGTATTTCTTTAGAAACCTGTATTTCGCTTAGATCAATAAAGGGGATCCCGATTTCTTCAGAATACAATTTTGTGAAATCTTTTACGTTAAGTATCTTTTTTTGGTATATAAGATCCAAAAGTGACTCGCTATTTTGATCGGCGAGTTTGGATATTTCGTCTATTTTTTCATTGGTGGCAACATTGTTCTTGACCAACAATTTTTTTAGTTCATCATTTGAAAGATTCATTTCCCTCCATGCAGTGTTTTTGCCATAGTTGACATTGTTCATGCAATGAAATGCATTTCTGCTATACTTATTCTAACAAAAATATGAAAACAAGTGAATTCGATTATCAACTCCCTAGCGATTTAATCGCAATGCATCCGAGCGAACCAAGGGATTCTGCTCGGTTACTTGTGGTTAATAAGGAAAGCAAGAATATTAAAGACTCAGTTTTCAGAGAATTAGATCAAATGCTCGGTATAAACGATGTTTTAGTATTAAATAATTCCAAAGTAATCCCAGCTAGATTATTCGGTAATCTCAAAGACAAAATATTTGAGTTGCTCTTGGTAAAGCAAGTTACAGAAAATCGATGGGAATGTTTCGTGCGGAATGGTAAAAAACTCATAATAGGGGATATCCTAGTTTTCGGTGAAGATTTAACGGGCAAATATATTAAACGAAATGAAGAAATATTTTATTTTGAGTTTAATTATATGGGAAAGGAACTTTTAGAAAAAATCTCAAAAGTGGGGGAGATGCCTATACCGCCATACATTTTAAAGGCGAGACATGAAAAGCATGATGAAAGTGTCGATGACTTCGATTATCAGACAGTGTATGCAAAAGCCTACGGCTCTGTAGCAGCCCCTACAGCGGGTTTACATTTTACAGAAGACTTATTGACTAGACTTATGAAAAGGGGCGTCCAGATAGAGTATGTGACCCTACACGTAGGTTTGGGGACGTTCCAACCACTGAATACCGACAAAGTAGAAGATTTTGCAATTCACAGTGAATATTATGAGATTAGTCCAGATACGGCAAAGAGGTTAAATGACGCCAAGATTGCCGGTAAAAGGATAATAGCAGTTGGCACCACGTCAGTTCGGGTTCTAGAAAGTGCTGCTACCGATATTAAGACTTGTGGTTTTATTAACTCAAGGGGGCTCAAATATGCATTATTACCCAAGTCAGGCGAAACCAGTATCTATATCTATCCAGGTTATGAGTACAAATTTGTCGATGCGATGATTACGAACTTCCATCTGCCAAAGTCCTCACTATTACTACTTGTTTCGGCTTTTGCAAGCACAGAATTAATCAAAAAATCATATGAGCATGCCATAAGCGAGAAGTATCATTTTTATTCTTATGGTGACGCGATGTTCATTTGTTGAGTGACCTATGGTCGAAGTTTTGTTTACAAGAAGTAGTACTGTGTTATTTTAAATCAGAAAGTAGCGGTCGGTTGTCAGAGAAATAGTTTTTAGATATTTTCAAATACTTTGATATCGAGGCTAGGTCTATAAGTAATAATGCCTTCCTTAAGAACGTGATGTGCATGGCCAGTATAGACATCATCTGTAATTTCTCGACCTAGTATATCTTGTTCATAATCAAGGTAGCCTTTAGTCGGCTTGATCACAGAAGACAATTGTCCTGTAAGTGCGTCCATATCGCCTTCGTGTTTAGATGCAAAGTCCTCTAACCGGACGGTCGTGTCGTTATATACGATAATACCTTTTGGTATATTCCCAGAGGCCACTATCATTTTTTGCCAGATTTTCTTGTCTTTCCTAGGTACAAGTATGAAAATATCGGCCAGTGAATCTTCTATGGGCCCCACCGAACTGTCTTGTCCTTCGAAATCCTCTTTAGCTTTAGATAAGTCAGTATAATTACAGTTTGTTATATATTGTCGCACTTCTTGGTTGTCTAGCATTCTGAATATATCCGCGACTGATTCTGCCTTTGATAGTAATTCATGGCTTTTAAGTCGGCCTGTGTCTAATAGAAACTGTAAATAAACAGCCCCAGGAGCTATTTGTTTTTCACTTTCTTGTTGAACAAGTTCAGGATTAATCCAAAAGTGACCATTTCTAACTTCGTATTGCGAACGCAACTCTTCTGTAGGATCGTTCCGTAAATTGTCTATATATTTTTTTAGTGGGCCACCGTCAGAAAATTCATTTTCTGGATTATAGATATATGCATCAATGAGGTTTGCTCTAACAGAATAACTAGTGAACGGTTGGTATTGTAGTTCGTATTGGTTTTTTTGGTCATAGAATTGGTTCGGATTTATCGATTTTTCTATTTGTATCAGCTCATATGGAGCCGGTCGTGAGGGAATCGTCAACTGGGTCTCAGTACCAAGAATGTCTTTTGGTGCTGCCATCAATCCAACAAGATGGAATCGATCTCCCGGTAAGGCCCCAATCTGATTTAGATTCCAGGATATTCCCTCGTAGCCGCTATTCGCTTTTATTCTTTTAGGAATCCGATCTTCTTTGGTGGCGGTTTCTGATTCACGGATATCAAGTGCACAAGTGTTCATGAGTGCGCCACTTTCTAAAATTTTTAGAGCAGAAGTTACTTCTGTAGTGTGAATTAGAAAGTTGCCTCCGGGAAAAAGTTGAGCGAACTTTTCTTTGTTCCTTGCTTCAGATAAGTCATATGTGATTTCATCTAGTTTAGCGATTTCTGCTTTCTCGAATTCGCTTTTAAGCGGACGCTCTTTGATAAATGAATTTATAACCTTACTAATTTCTCGCTCTCTTTGGGCTCTTTTACGTCGGAGATTTGCTACGTAGGACATGTTGCCATATTCATCAGCTCTCATTTCTGCCACATAGTCACTCATACCAAGATTCTTGTAATTATTAATCAACTCGCTTCTATCAGAGGATCTTGAGTCTAAATATTTGTCCCTAGTAAATAGCCCAAGTTCTCTGGCTTCAGCTTCAAGCCCAGCTAGTAACTCTATAGACACAGCCTCCCTAGATTGAAATAGTGCATCACTCTTTGCTAAAAGAGTGTCTATTTGCTCTTGTTCCTCGGGCCTTGTACTGTGCCAGTGACTTTCTGAGGCTTGTAATATAAGCTCTTGGTTTGATTTTGGTTTACCAAAAGTAGTATTTATTTCGCTTTCTGCTGTTTCTTTCATAAAGGTATTTTACCATACGACTTTTATTAATAGATAATCTATAAAATCTACACCTCCGTTGATATGAAATATCATAAAATTCAGGGGTATTTCTCCGCTCTCAGCTTCTGGTTAAGTTATTATGTTAATCACTATTCTGTTGCCCGTAGTTAGTTTACTCTTAGTAAGGCAGAAATGGTTTTTATTGAAGCATAAAAAGTTAACACGTCTGTAATACGGATATTTGGCTGTAGCTCTAATTATTCTTTTCTATATTATAGACAAATATTTAAAAGGACCAAGTGAAACATTACGCTTGTCTACTTGACTAAATATTTTAGCTACTGATAAGATAAATATGATCGGGGGATAATGAAAAAACAATTTCTCTTAAGCCTAATCTTTATAGTTATTACTGTTATTCCAATCCACGTGTTTGCGGGATCAGAAAACCTAAAGATTGAAGAATTTAGGGTAGACGGTGTAACTACAAACGACGAATACGTAGTAATTGCCAACTATGGCACTGAGAGCATAGATATTAATTTATATTCACTAACCATCAAGACAAGCGCAACGACATATAGCTACCTATATAAATTTGGAATTGGTAGTTCTATAAAGCCTGGGGAACGAATACGAATTTGCCATAATTCAATAGCGGACAAATCACTTTGTAATTTATTCAATACTTCTACTTCATATTCTATGAAGGAAAGTGGTGTTCTTGCTCTAGTTGATAATAGCAAGGGAACAAAGATAAATATCGATATCGTTGGCTATGGCGAGTTAGATTATGGAGTGGGTGGGTGCTGGTCTACGGGTTGTGAAGAATATCCGCTAGACATGCCTGCTAAAAACACTCCTTATAAAAGGATTAACGGTCAAGATACAAATCGAGGGTATTTTGATTTTGAACCAGTTGTAATACTAGAATCCACTTATTCTGATCCGAACATTGATAAAATAGTTATCAGCGAGCTTATGCCGGCACCAGATAGTGAAGAAGAGTGGTTCGAACTTTATAACCAGGCCAGTTTACCAGTCTCACTTTCTGGAGTAAAAATTTGCGATGCAGTTGGTAGTATCCATTGCTATTATTTTGTCGAAACAGACCTTATGAAACCTTTTGAATACAAAACTTATTCACAGAGTACGACTAAAATTACCTTGAATAATACCGGAGATTGGCTCGAACTCCGGGATGAAAATGATAATCTTTTGGCTGACAGTGGCGGAAATTACGGCAGAGCAGACTCTGCCATTAGTCTTTCACTATTCGGAAATGATTTTAATTGGACTAAAACAGCGACTCCAAATGAGCAAAATATTTATACTGATACGGTTGAGATAGAAGAACCAACAACAGTGGCACCGAAATCAACTTCTAAGAAAGTTAAGGCAGCCGTAGTAAAGAAAGCTTCTAGTGTCACTTCGGCAAGCGAGCCAAGTGAAGTTGCAGGCGCTAGTACGGTTTTGGCTGCTAAAAACGCGAAATCAGTTGCGGCCATACCAGTAAAGCCGGGGCTTAACGATAATAACTATGCCTATCTTCTATTCGCTTTGGCAATCCTAATCTTTCTGGGCTATAATCTTTGGGAAAGAAGGACCAATGTCAGAAACTTTTACTACAAAATCATCAGAAGAGACAGTTAATCTTGGCAAAAAGCTGGGCCAGAAGCTTCGTGGTGGGGAGGTAATCTTTCTTATCGGTGATCTTGGTGGTGGTAAAACTCAATTTGCCAAGGGAGTTGCCCTTGGTCTGGGAATAGTAGAAACGGTAGTAAGTCCAACGTTTACGATTGAAAGAATATACACTTCCCCTCGTCATTCCCGCGAAGGCGGGAATCTAGTCATGCACCATTTCGATCTATATCGGCTCACGAATGATAGAGAAATAAACGAGGAAATCAAGGAAATCTCTGAAAGTGGTGTTGAGATTATGTTAATAGAGTGGCCAGAGAATCTAGAGGGAATCCAGGGCCTCGCTACGACGAAAATACAGTTTGAACACATAGATGAAGATATTAGAAAGATAACTACTGAGGAGATAAAATGATTCTTGTAATAGATACAGCTGCAAACGATACTTCTCTCGGTCTTTGGTCAGAAAAGTGGTTAGCGACGGAAGAATTCACGGGTGGGCGAGAGCTAAATAGACTTATTATTGAAAAAATAGATAATCTTTTCGTAAATACGAAAGCTAAGCCAGCAGATATTACGGGCATAATTGTAAATGCTGGACCTGGCTCCTTTACAGGCCTGCGCATCGGTATCTCAGTTGCGAATACATTTGCATATTCACTTGATATCCCAATTGTTGGTGTAAAAGAGCAGACTGAAGCTGAAAACCTTTTACAGAATGGCCTTTCCATGCTAAAATCACGGGGCGCATCATTTGACGAGGTTGTTGTACCTCACTATGGTGCTGAACCTAATATTTCTATTCCCAAGAAGGGGTAAGGTGTTGCCATATGGCGACGAGACCCCCAAATGGGTTTCTGCAGTCTACCAGACGCCGTGCTACAAAGCTGGAGCGCGTTGCTCCAGAAATCAACCTGGTGAAATACCCAGTGAGTTATCTGTTTGTTCTTATTCGCAATGTCTGGCGTGAGCTAGACAAAAGTATCGAGGAGGGTAGTGCGAAATGAGCACAACCGATGTACGAATCAGGCAGGTTGTGAAGGCAAAATTCCTGCTTGAAGCTGTCGAGAGTCTCTCAGAAGTCCCTTGGTGGCGCTTTATTGAGCGTTCACGTCGCCTAGAAGGTGTATGGCTTCGCAGCTCTTCTGCGTAAAACTATGCCGAAACCAGGCCCAGACAAACCAGGGAGGTGAAGACAGGTGGCTACTAATAGGCGCGAGGAAGCCCTCGTAAAGGCACAGGCTGAAATAGACGATTTCAGGGCTAATCATCCTGAGGAAGATTGGGGTCTGGACTCGGACTACGTGAGACGCCAGCAATACGAGAAAACCCATGAACGCATCGAGACGGTTCAGGGTCTCAGAAGTTGGTCACTCGGAGAGTCAACAAGGAGAAGTATCGGTTAACGGTCGAAAACCACCAGCTTTAGGGCAACGGAGGGTTTCGGCCGTTGTTCTTTTTAAGTCTTGTTTTTTTGTCTCGAAAGTCATATAATAATCCCGTAAACATAGAAATTAAAACTAGTTGACATATATTCCAAAAAACCAAAAATTAATCTTAAATACATTAGAAAATAAAGAAATTTACTATAAAATTGAATAGATAAAACTCTTTTTTGGGAACATTTTTGGTTCTGTGCCAGCTTTTATGAAACTTACCCGTTATGGGAAAAGGAAGGAGATAATATGGAAGTAATTAGCATTATTATTGCGATTGCGGCTCTTGGTGCTGGCGGGATCGGTGGCTATGCTTATCGAAAAGTCCAGATATCAAAAGACGTAGAAAATGCAGAAGGCAAAGCAGAAAAAAAGATTTCTGAAGCTGAAGTAAAGGCAAAAGAAATTGTTATCGAGGCCAAGAATGAGGCTATTAAGATCGCTGAAGCGGCGAAACACGAAGAAAAAGAACGTCGTGACCAATTTTCGGCAACAGAAAGAAGAGTCGCACAGCGTGAGGAAGCTCTCGATAAAAAAAGTGACGAGCTAGACAAGAAACGTGACGATATCGATAAGAATAAAGAAGAAATCGAAACTGTTAAGAACGATTTACGTGATCTTCGGGTCAAACAACAGGGAGCGCTTGAGAAAATATCAAAACTTACTAAAGATGAGGCCAAAGACACCCTTCTTAAAATGGTAGAAAAAGACTACAAAAAAGATATTGTTAGTTATATCAAAAAAGTTGAGATGGAAACCAAGGAAGAGGCTGACACTAAGGCCCGTGAGATTCTCGTTACCGCGATTCAACGTGTCGCAGGCGAGCAAACAGCTGAAAGTACAGTAACTTCAGTTGCTTTGCCTAATGACGAAATAAAAGGAAGAATTATCGGTCGAGAAGGACGAAATATACAAGCTATCGAAAAGGCGACTGGTTGTGACATTATTGTTGACGACACACCAGGGATGATTGTTATATCTGGCTTTGATCCAGTAAGACGCAATGTAGCCAAGGTAGCTCTAGAGAAACTTATTAAAGATGGTAGAATCCATCCAACCAAGATCGAAGAATCAGTGGCCAAGGCTCAAGAAGAGATAGATAAGCAGATCAAAGAAGCTGGCGAAAAAGCTGTTTATGAAGCTGGTGTAGCTGGACTTCCTGCTGAGATGATAAAGCTTCTTGGACGCTTGAAGTTTAGAACTTCTTTTTCCCAAAATGTACTTCAACATTCAGTTGAAACAGCTCTTCTCGCAAGTGCGCTCGCAGGTGAGCTTGGTGCTGATGTTGCTCTTGCTAAAAAGGCGGGGCTTCTCCATGACATTGGTAAGGCAGTGGACCAAGATATAGAGGGTTCTCATGCTACTATTTCTCGTGATATTTGTAGAAAATTTGGTATGAGTGACGAGATTGTTCATGCGGTAGAGGCACATCACGAAGAGGTTCCCTTCCGAACAGTTGAGGCAGTTATTATTCAAGTTTCTGATGCTATTTCAGCTGGACGCCCAGGGGTTCGAAGAGACTCTTTGGATAATTATGTAAAGAGACTTACAGAGCTAGAAAATATTGCCAAAGGCTTCGATGGAGTAGAGAAGGTTTACGCAATCCAAGCAGGTAGAGAAGTGCGTGTCTTTGTAACGCCAGAGAAGATAGACGATCTTACGGCATTAAAACTTGCCAAGGATGTTGCGACCAAGATTGAGGCTGATCTGAAATATCCTGGGCAGATCAAGGTCAATGTTATCCGTGAAACCAGAGCAATCGAGTACGCAAAATAACCCCTCCCGCCGTCATCCTGTCATCGACTCTGAGGTGAGCCTCATCGCTCAGACTCGAAGAGAGGAGCTAAGAAAGCTCACTTAGCGACGTGAGGATCTATAACTCTCGGCTTCTGCTCGAGACGACATAATAAAAGGAAAATTATGAAAATATTATTTATCGGCGATATAGTTAGCAGTAGTGCTAGAAGTGTATTGAAAAAACTTCTTCCTGAGCTCAGAAGTGAGCACGGAATAGATATTGTTATTGCGAACGGCGAGCACCTTTCTGATAGAGTCGGGGTAGATGCTGAGACAGTCGAAGAGATGACTAGAGCCGGTATCGATTTCTTTACGACGGGAAATCACGTTTGGAGACAGAAGGATTTCGCGGACAAACTAGAAAAAAGAAATCTACCGGTTATTAGACCTGCGAATTTCCTGCATGGCACTCCTGGAGACGGCTATCGAGTAATTAACACATCTTTTGGTAAGTTACTCGTCATTAACCTACTTGGCCAACATGAGATCAAGACAAACGCGACATCACCATTTCTTACGGCTGATGAAATAATTGCTGCAAATCCAGACTGTAAATATATATTCGTTGATTTCCATGCAGAGATGAGTAGCGAAAAAGTCGCTTTGGGGCGCTATCTAGACGGTCGAGTATCTGCAGTAGTGGGTACTCATATCCATGTTCCCACCGCAGACGCTAGAGTCCTCTCTGGTGGTACAGCTGTAGTAACTGACGTAGGTTTCACAGGTCCGGCAGAGTCAATACTTGGAGTTCGAGAAGATATTATTTTTCAGACATTTATTTCTAGTATGCCCCAGAAATTTGAGCTAGCAGACGGTCCAATCCAGCTCAATTCAGTTTTAATCGATCTCGGCTCAGACGGTAAGGCAAAATCTATAATTCGTATTGATAAAGTAGTTTCTGTTTAGCCTCAGTTTATTCTCAGCTATAGAGACTAATTTAGTGTGGAGATAACTTCACAGGTGTAGTATAATTAGCTTAGTAAAAAGATAAAAATCCCTTTAGTCGAGGGTCTGCTGGCTTAAAAAGCCAACTACGAAGGAGAGAATAAAATGACAAAAAGAGAGCTAGTCGAAGTATTATCGAAAGAAACTGCATATACCAAGAAAGAGGTAAAAGAATTTATTGAGAAATTCGCAGAAGTTGTTACTCGCACTGTAAAAAAAGGTGAAAAAGTAGCTGTAACTGGTTTTGGTACATTTGACCTTGGTAAACGAGCTGCTCGACGTGGACGTGATCCACAGAGTGGTGAAATCATCCGTATACCAGAGATGAAAATGCCTCGTTTTAGAGCGGGTAAGAACCTAAAAGAAAACGTTAGATAATATTTCTAAAATAGATAAAAGAGGCCTTAAGGGCCTCTTTTATATTGAAAAAAAGCTGATTTTCTGCTAAAATAACTAGGCATTTTGTGAGCAATCCACAAGTGGGGTCCCCGAAATTCATAGGATTTAAGGGGAAGAGGAAAAGTCGCGTAAAACATAAGCTTTGTAAAAAGCGATTGTTGGCAGCGGACTTTGACGAGCGGGTATAGTATAATGGCTTATTATGCGACCCTTCCAAGGTCGAGATAAGGGTTCGATCCCCTTTACCCGCTCCACGTCAGCGCAAGCTGGCACATTTAGCAGATCCGCCAATTGTCGGACTGCACAAATATTTTCGCTACGCCTCCTTCCCAATAAATATCTATCGATTTTTATTGGGTGGATATACGAACTTCCGCGACATTCGGAAGCTCGTTTCGGCATAGCCTCACGTGCGCCTATAGCTCAGTTGGATTAGAGCGTGTGGTTTCGGCCCACAAGGCCGGGGGTTCGAGTCCCTCTGGGCGCACCACGTCAGAATAAACTGACAGCATTCATAATTTTACCAGTAAAATCAATTCCTGCTTCTCGTTATTCTTCCTTTCCGATCAAAAACATTATTTTTGATCGGTTTATCGACAAAACAGAAATATTTGTCGAAATAGATAAAGGAGGAATCGCGAAAAAATAACAGAAGATTCCGACGTGGTGGTCGTAGCTCAGCTGGTAGAGCTCCGGTTTGTGGTACCGGCGGTCGCGGGTTCGAGCCCCGTCGACCACCCCAGTAAAAAAATCGAACCGTTAATCGAGTTCGATTTTTTAATTAAATTTAAGTATAGTTAACAAATGAAGAAAATAAATCTTTTATTTGATAAACCTGATTATGAAAAACTACTGACCAAAGATAGAATTATTAACATCACGGGCGCAGTTGGTTCTGGTAAGTCTACTTTGGCGCGAAAGTATAAAGACAATAATAAATATATCGTCATTGGTTTAGATAGTGTTTTTGGAGAAAGAGATCCTGAAACTAGAAATCAGCATGCTTTGAATATAAAGAAAATATTATTAGAAAAATATAGAGACAAGGGTGAATTATCATCTAAGTACATAGTAAATTATTATGAAGATATATTAAAATACATCAAAGATAATAATAAAATTGGTATTATTGAAGGAGGTTCTGTAGGTAATGTCGACCTTATTAGTAAGTTAAAAGGGAAGATAATAGTTAAAAGAACCGTAAAGATAAGGTGCTATATAAGAGCAGTGGTACGAGATTGCAAAAATCCAGATTGGCTAGAAGATCTAAGTTTTGCGGGGAAGCTGAAAAGATATATCCATGTTGCTATCAGAAGAACAGAAATATTCAGAAATGATGAAATAGATAAATTTATGACCGCATTAGATAAAAAGTAAATAATACTTGACATTTAGTAAACTTTACTTTACAATCACAGACATGGAACTAGGCAACAAAATAAAAGAGCTTCGCGCGAAAAATAATATTACCCAAGAAAAGTTGGCCAAGAAAACAGACGTTAGTCGCCAAACAATCATATCTATAGAAGGGGGTCAATATACCCCGTCTGCACTACTTGCCCTGAGGATAGCAAATATTTTTAAGTTACAATTTGAGGATGTATTTTATATAGTTAATAAAAAGGAGAATAATGAGCGTTGAAACAGAATTAACCAAAAAAGGTGACGAGAGACAAAATTATTACAATGGTTTGGCTTCAAGAATGGGGTTTATCTCCGTAGTTTTGAGTGCACTTGTAATGTCAGGATATTTTGCATATTTAGGTGATTATGATAAGGCATTTTTAATCCAAGAGCCAGCAGTTATTGGGGTGTTGGTCTTTATGGCATTTTATATAAAATGGAAGGTTGGTAATAGGCAATAGCTTAGACTTTTTTGCACTATTTGATTCGTATATTGAAATATAAAAGAGGCCATTTGGCCTCTTTTATATTTCAATATACTTATCTACCCAGTGAGCTGTTACAAGTGGAAACGCAAACGTCATGATTATCGGTTCCTACTGGAGGACAGCTAGTAACACAGTCGGTGTATAAATAACCATCTTCAAGCCCCTTTAGAGGGAAAGACTGATCGAACGAGTTAGGTCCGAAACCTTTCACGGTAAAGTAAATATCTTCTTCGCCGTTAATATTATCTTTTATTCTCGCGTCTTTTACATCTTCTTGTTTGTTGATCCAGTCGATCAAAAGCGTCTTTGCTTCTTGCTGAGTATTGTCTTTTAGTAATCGGCTATACTCATTACTAACTGCTGTATAGTTGGGACCCGTCGGTAGATTGGAAGATAAATAATTAAAGATAAGGCTTCCTAAAATATACCCTATTATTAAAACGGTAAAAGCTATTAATAAAATTGAATTTAATTTTGTTTTTTTTATTAAAGCAAAATATAACACAAAACATACCGCAACAATTGTCCCCGTTACCATAGAAATAATACCCAAAACATTATAAGCATTACTGAGCGATTCATTCATGGGGAAAAAAGCACTAGAATAATTTAAGAAGATGAACATAGAAATTGTAAGAACCATATTTATTAATAGAAGCGAGAGTATAATATCTTTTTTTATTTTTGCAAATATTTTTTTTATTATAATTTTTCTCCTTTCTGTAAGCATACTCTTATAAGAAATATGCCTATTAATTTTTGGATAATCTGTTGATTATTAAATATGAAACAGTTATGGCAATTATTATTGAGAAAATAAATAGTATTATTTGTGCGTAATCTGGCAGCATTGTTGTATCTGTGAAAACACATGGCGTTGTTGCATGAAGTGGGGGGCAGGCAACAATTTGTTTAGTGAATTTCTGTGATAAATAATCATATAGCAGTATAGAAAGTAACCCAAATAATGGGATTGTTATAATTAAAGATAAGAAAAAGTATTTATTAAATCTCATAGATTAACTATATTTTACTATATTGCTCATGATATTAATCCAAATATTATTTCTAGTAACTTCGGCATAAAGATAAAAAGACCGACGATTCCAGCTCCGATACAAATTACGAGCACACTGCCAGCAGCGATATCTCGAGCCTCTTTGGTAGCTTTCGGGTGTATTCCAGGGAAATCTTTAATAATATTACAAACTTCTTCTACTGCCGTATTGATTAATTCTGCACCGAGAACAAGAGCAATTAACGTCAGAACGATCAGCCATTCGATAAAAGATATTTGGAAAATCACCCCAGCTAGTAAAATTAGTAGGCCAAAGAAGAATTGAATTCTGATATTCTTTCCTTGTGAACCAGATATAATACCTCGCCAAGCGTGAGTAAATGAGCGAAAAAAGTTTCTAAATTTAACTATCATAGGTAAATATTACCGCTATTTGGAAAATAAATAAAGCTTATCGGGTGAGAGGTATTTTGCATTTAAGTAAATGGCTGATAGACTTGATGTATGTTTGAATTAGATTCATATATCCTCGTGTTATTAAATAAATTGGCTATTTCCTCAGATTTTTTGAAATCGGGATTTGTTTTTCTAGCCGAATATTTGATATATTTAGTGCCACTGGTTTTGATAATACTTTGGTTCTATTCTCCAAAATCAAAAAAAGTTGCCCTGACGTCATTTTTTTCAGGGACGATTGCCCTCGGAGCCGGGTTGCTTTTGTCGTCAGAAATCAAAAGAGCCAGACCTTTTGACGGTTTAGGCATCCAGGAAGTACTCTTTCATCGTCCAGATTATTCATTTCCTTCTCATCATGCAATTTTGTTATTTGCGTGTGCTTTTGCTTTGTGGTTTTGTGGATACAAGAAACTAGGTAAATGGATGATTATTATGGCAGGGATAATCACTATTAGTAGGGTGGCTGTCGGGGTACACTACCCATCTGATATAATAATAGGAGGGCTTCTCGGGTTTATCGTTGCTTGGTCAATTTACCGTCTTGATCCTTTACTTGATCGTTTTTATTTATTGTTCTTGGGTCTTGCGAAAAAATTGAAGCTAAGCTGGTCTTATCTAAAATGATATTATTTAACTAAAATTTGCTATTAATAGTCAAAAAAGAGTAATATATAAATGTGACAAAAGTCACAAATATTATTAAAAAAGGAGCAAATATGAAGCAACGTAGTCCAATAGCAGTCTTTTTATTACCTTTTATTACCTTTGGAATTTATTCATTGGTGTGGATGGTGAAGACAAAAGGGGAAATGAACGGCAAGGGTGCTGAAATACCAACAGCTTGGTTAATTATCGTACCCCTAGTTAACATCTGGTGGATGTGGAAATACAGTGAGGGCGTCGAGAAAGTCACAAATGCCAAGATGAGTGGCGTTTTGGCCTTTATCCTTTTATTCCTTTTGGGAATGATCGGACAGGCAATTATTCAAGATTCATTCAATAAGATAGCTTAACTTTAATATTTCTTAGGAGGCCACATAAGGGCCTCCTTTTTAATTTGTAAATTCAATAGTATAAAGTTAGAATAATATATGTGTTCAGGAGTAGAAAATGAATGTAATTGAAATAAAAAAACTTACTAAATATTACGGTAAATCACGCGGAATAGTAGACCTAGATTTAACTATCGAAGAAGGGGAAGTTTTTGGGTTTATTGGACCAAATGGAGCTGGCAAATCAACTACGATACGGACTTTACTTGGACTTATTCATCCGACTAGTGGTAGCGCGACGATATTTGGCAAAGATATCAAAGAGTTTGGCCCAGAAATACGCGAGCAAGTCGGTTATCTTCCGTCAGAGGTTTTCTATTACGATGGAATGAAGGTGATAGATTTACTCAAATATTCTGCTAGTTTTTACAAAAAAGACCAAAAAGTTATCGAGAGGCGGATAGGTGAGCTGGCTAAATTACTCGATTTGGACTTAAAAAAGAAGATAGATGACCTTTCTTATGGTAACAAGAAAAAAGTTGGGATTATCCAGGGATTATTGCACGAACCAAAACTGATTATACTTGATGAGCCGACAGGGGGTCTTGATCCGTTAATGCAACAGAAATTTTTTGAGCTTTTACGCGAAGAAAATAAAAGGGGCGCAACTATCTTGTTCTCGTCACATATTCTCGGAGAAGTTCAGAAGATGTGTAGCCGAGTCGCTATAATAAAAGAAGGCAAGATTATTAAAACCGAAAAGATTAGCGACCTTTTGGAAAATAATACTAAGCGGTTTAAGCTTGAGACGAATAAAATAACTGACAAAAAAGTTTTAGAAGGCATTAAGGGCATCAGCGATTTGACAGTCCAAGGCAAGGAGATTAATTTCTTGTTTCGAGGTCACATAAATGAGGTAACAAAGAAGTTGGCCACAATAGACCTTTTAAATCTCGAAGTAACCGAGCCAGATTTGGAAGAAATTTTCCTGCATTATTATAAATAAGATAAAAATTATGAATATATATTTTCAAGAAGTTAAAAATTACTTTCGAGTTACAATGGTGTGGATTGCAGCGCTTTCGCTGATGTCATTCGGGTTTTTATCGATGTTTGGTAGTTTCTCAGGCGATGTAGAGAATATGAAACATTTACTCGCCGGTTATCCGCCGCAGGTACTTAGCGCACTAAATCTTCAGGTCGGTATTTTTTTTACCGCTATCGGATTCTTTGCCTATATCCTGACATTTATCTGGTTGGTTGGGGCGATGCAGGCAATGAATCTCGGTATGGGAATACTGTCAAAGGAGATAGCTGGCAAGACTGCAGATTTTCTTCTCACGAAGCCTGTTACTAGATTTAGTATGCTCACACAGAAACTTTTTGCCACCCTTACATTATTAGTTATTACTAATATTTGTTTTGTCGCGGTGACTATGTTCTCAGTAAACATGTTTTCAAAAGATCCTTTCGATGGATATATTTTGTTTCTTTCAACGTTGACACTTTTCCTGGTTCAACTAATCTTCTTGAGCCTAGGATTTGCCCTAGCAGCGCTGATTCCAAAGATTAAAACTGTTCTTTCATATACTCTGCCAACAGTTTTTGGGCTTTTTATCTTAGGTCTTTTTGGTAATGTCCTAGGTAATGAGGAAATCTACTACCTAACGCCTTTTAAATATTTCGACGTGTCATATATTATCCGCAACTCTTCGTATCAATCAAAATATCTTTGGCTAGCGTTGGGGTTAACGCTTGTTGGCATTATTGTTGGCTATGCAGCATTTATAAACAAAGATATAGAGGCGGCAAACTAATGAATGTATATTATAGAGAAATCAAATCTCATTGGAAGGGTTTTCTAGGTTGGTCAGCCGCGATAGCATTTACTATCGTTTCTGGAATGGTAAAGTTCCAGGGTTACAATACCGCATCAGGAAAGGCCAATATAGGAGAACTTCTAAAAACTTTCCCAAAACCAATACTGGCGATATTCGGAATGTCGGGTCTAGATGTAACAAAGATGATTGGATATGTGGGGATAATGTATCTTTACATCGTCCTAATCGGAGCCATCTATGCCGCGCTTGCAGGTGCTGAAATTATCTCGAAAGAAGAACTAGATAAGACTTCTGAATTTCTATATCCGAAGCCAGTTAGCCGTAGTAGAGTCCTAATAGAGAAAATTTTAGCGGCCGTTACTTTTCAGCTTCTGTTTTTTATAGTCGCAGTAATTACAAATATTTGGATAGTTGACTACTACAATACGGGATATAGTCTCACGCCTCAAGTAATGACTTTGATGTGGGGAGTGTTACTCTTTCAACTAGTTTCATTCTCATTCGGAGTCTTTTTTGCTGGTATTTTTAAGAACCCTAAGCTTCCAACGGCTGCAGTTACTACCGTTGTTGTCTCGAGCTATCTGCTGTCAGTATTTATTGATATTAATGCTAACCTAGATTTTTTAAAGCCACTTACGCCTTTCCAATATTTTGGCGCCCCAAGGATTATAGCTGAAGGTCAACTGGATCCATTCTACGTTATTATGTTGCTCACAGTTTCGGCATTATTGTTAGTTTCAACGTATTATTTTTACAATAAACGCGACCTTAATATTTAATATATTCTGACAAAATATAAGAAGCATGAAAGGATATAATATTTAGCATATCTGTTTTTTTATTTAGTATTTTTGTTGTGCTTTATATCATGTTTAATCGCATATTCATCTGCGATTTCTTCTGGGCTCATTTCATTCGAATTTTTGGGTTCTTTCTTAAAATAATCATCATTGTAGATCGGAGGATCGTTTGGCGGTATTTCGACCGAACTCTCATGCTCCAGTGTTTTAATATTAATTAGTTTTTTAGTTTCACTGAAGCCACCAGTAGAGTTTCTAATTCTTTTAACTATATATTTTTTCCCGTCAGGGCCAACTTCAGTTGATTCTACCAACTCCTGTTGTTCATTTCCGACTCTCCATGTTTCTTGTTCGCCGGTTTGCTTGCTGAAATCTGGTTGTAGTTCTGTCATTTTGTTCTCCTGTTAATGTTATTAATTTAATGCCATAGTTAATATTAAGTCAAATATATTACTATTAAAAAGTCTATTTTTGGCTATAATTGGAATATGAAAAATATTAAAAAAATAAATATATATATTGCAAAATTCATAAATACGCCAAAATACTTTTTCCCGCTACTGGTATTGGTATATTTCCTGTCACGTCTACCAGTTTGGTTATACCCTTTTGATAGTGATCATTGGATATTCTATTATGTCGGTAAAAATTGGTTTCACGGAGGGACTTTGTATTTAACTGCCTGGGATCATAAACCACCGATAATATTTTTAATAAATGGATTGATGTCAGTTATTCTTGGTGACAATATAATTTTGCACCGAATTCTTTTTTCTTTTGTTGGTCTATTTAGTGTGTATCTAATGTACTTATTGTTAAAGCTGGTTGTTCCTAGGTTTAAGTTGAAGTCACCACAACTTGCGATAAATACAGGAATTTTGATATTTGTTATACTGACAAATGTCGCACAGTTTACAAGTAGCGGGAATGATACTGAAAATTTTGCTTTGCCGTTTTTGATTGGGATGATATTGTCCTACCTTTCATTTAGAAATAGTAATAAATATTGGCAATTACTTGTCTCCGGGATATGTCTTTCTTTTATGTTCTTTTTAAAGGGAAATTTCCTACTATTGGCAATGCCAATCGGATTTTTTGTTATTTTTGATAATTTGAAAAATATTAAAAAAATGTTTATGGATGGTTTTATTTTTGGGCTACCCTTATTTTTACATTCATTAATTTGGATTGTTTATTTCGCGTTGCATAATGGCTTGCAAGATTTTTTGATTGCGACATTTATTTTTAGTGCTAAATACTCTGGCAGTGCCTGGGTTGGCCAGCTCAGTAGTATGAAAACATTTTATTTTATGGTTTCGTTAGCTTCACCCATTATTATTATTGCACCAATTTATTATTTTTTTCTTTTCAAAAAAGGTAGGAAAATTGCCGAATATAACTTTTTCGCACTTACGCTTTTGTTTTGTTTTATTGCTTTCTTTTCAGTAGGTTTGCCTTATCTTTATTATTTTTTAATCGCAATGCCTATTTATACGATCACGGCCATATATTCTATATTCTCTGACCATAATAGCTATAGGGTTGTAGGTAAATTTATATATACATGGTTTCTTTGTATGTTTTTTGCAGGGATTATTCTTTTATCGATTATAAGTATGAGACAATTACCGGCACTGAGCTCTGAAAATACAAATTCTGAAGCTATTGAATATAAAAACATCGCACAATACGTAAATAAAAATACTGACACGAATGATACTGTTTTTGCCAATGATTATGGTGGTACTTTTTACCGACTTTCTGATAGAGATTCTGGATCAAGGTTTATCTCCGCAAGCGTTTTGCTGCTAGACTACCGAGGCAATTATGGGTTTCATCTTAATGATTTGTTTATCTCAGATGCTGAGAAATCAAAGCCAAAATATGTAGTGGTTTATAAAGACAAATCTAGTTTGTATTATCAAAATAAACCTATAGTTAAGTACTTTAGCGGCCATTACCATTTAGAAAAATCCTTTAATAAGTTTGAGGTATTAAGAAGAAATTAGTTCTTCCTTGAAATATGAGCACAAAAAGACTATAATATCTTGGTTAGCCGGGGTGTAGCACAGTTGGTAGTGCGCGCGGTTTGGGACCGCGAGGTCGAAGGTTCGAGTCCTTTCACCCCGACCATAAATAAAAATAGCCCTGCAAGGGGCTTTATTTATTGACCAATAAATATATTTGTAATATAATTACTAAAAGTAAGAAAAGTAAGAGGTGATGATGAACTATCCACAACCGGAATTCTATGGCAGTACAATCGTTAGTGATAAGGGGCAAGTGGTTATACCCGTCGAGGCAAGAAACGTTTTAGGCTTAGAAAAAGGGGAGAAACTTCTTGTTATGGGAATTGACGAAAAAGGAATTATGCTGATGAAGGTTTCTGCTTTTGAAAAAATTTCACTTGAGATGGCAAAGAAACAGAAGCAAATAAATAAAATTATTGAGAGTATTTAATTGCTCAAATTAGCTAAATATCTAAAGCCATATGTTATCGGCCTTATAGGGGTTCTGATTTTGACATATATACAGGTTATGACCAGTTTGCAGCTTCCAGATTATATGGCGCAAATTATCAACGATGGCATCGTGGCTCAAAATAATAGTATTATCTGGAATACGGGTTTTTGGATGTTGGTAGTAGCGTTGCTGGGTGCCGTTTGTACCGTTGGTGTAGGTTATCTGTCAGCGAAAGTTGCTACTGGATTTTCAAGAGATTTGCGCGAAAAAGTTTTTACTAAGGTGGAAAGCTTTTCAATGCGCGAGTTTGACAAATTTTCCACCGCATCACTTATTACACGTTCTACAAATGACATTCAGCAAATACAAATGGTTTTTTTGATGATATTAAGAATGGTTTTAGCGGCACCCATTATGGCAGTTGGCGCAGTAGTGAAGGCTTATAATATGGCTCCTTCGATGTCTTGGATCCTCGCTCTTGCAGTTACTGTTTTGGCTGGCATGATAATGTTGATATTTACTATCGCATTACCAAAATTCAAGATGTTACAAAAGTTAGTAGATAAGCTCAACTTGGTTACTAGGGAGAACTTAACTGGCCTTAGGGTTATTCGAGCTTTTAATGCAGAAAGCTATGAAGAGAAAAAATTTGAGAAAGCAAATCGTGATCTAACGAATGTGAATCTTTTTGTTAATAGGCTAATGGTTGTAATGCAACCGATGATGATGCTGATTTTCAATATGACTGCAATCGCCATCGTTTGGTTTGGAGCCCACCTTATTGGTACCGGAAGCTTGGCTATTGGTGATATGATCGCCTTTATGCAATATGCGATGCAGGTTATTATGTCGTTCTTGATGCTTTCATTCATCTTTATAGGGGTTCCGAGAGCGTCTGTCTCGGCGGGTCGTGTAGCAGAAGTTATTGATACTGAACCAGCAATTAAGGATCCTGAAAACCCGAAGAAATTTGCTATAAGTGAAAAAGGAATTATTGAATTTCGAGATGTTACCTTTTGCTATCCTGGTGCCGATACTCCGGTTTTACAAAATGTATCATTTGAGGCTCATTCTGGCCAAACAACAGCATTTATCGGAAGTACAGGCAGCGGCAAATCAACTCTTATTAATCTGATTCCACGGTTTTATGACACTTCTAAGGGGCAGATATTGATAGATGGGCTAGATGTTCGAGAAGTTAGCCAGGAAGACCTTTGTAGTAAAATTGGTTATGTACCACAAAAAGGTGTTTTGTTTTCAGGTTCACTTAAGTCTAATATAAAATATGGCGCTCCCAAAGCTTCGGAAAACGAAATGAAGAAGGCAATAGAAATCGCTCAAGCCACTGATTTTGTTGCGGAAATGCCCAAAAAATATAATACTAATATTTCTCAAGGGGGAACGAATGTGTCGGGTGGACAAAAACAACGCCTTTCTATTGCGAGAGCGATATTAAAAAAACCGGAAATATATATCTTTGATGATAGTTTTTCTGCTCTTGATTTCAGGACCGATGCGGCTCTGAGAGCGGCTCTGGCTGCAGCCACAAAAGATGTGACAGTGTTGATAGTAGCTCAACGAGTTAGTACTATCCTAAATGCAGATAAAATAATTGTTCTAGATGAAGGAAAAATAGTTGGCATCGGTAAGCACACAGAACTGTTGGCGACGAATCCTGTATATCGAGAAATTGCATCTTCTCAATTATCGGCCGATGAACTGTCTGATGAGTCTCAAAATCAGCTTTTGGTTACTGGAGAAACGGCATGAGTGAAGAAAAGAAAAAAATAGAATCTACGCCAAGGCCGATTGCTGGTCGCGGTGGCCCGATGGGCGGGGGAATGATGCCGGGCGAGAAAGCGAAAAACTTTAAAACTACGATGAAGAATCTCCTGGGTTATATGAAGCCTTATTGGATAGCAACTATTATTGTTATTATTTTTGCAATCGCTAGTACGGTGTTTGCCATTATGAGTCCAAAAATTCTTGGTAATATGACGACACAAGTTGTTAATGACTATGTTGATATGAAAGCATATGATTCACTAGTCGGTCAGTTACCAAAAGGAACGAAGATACCTGCAGGGACAACGGGCACAGATCTGCTCAAAAAAGCACCGCAGTCGATGACAACAAAGATTCCAGCCGATATGTTAGGCAGAATAAAAGGGCTTAATCTGACAAAGCGGCCAGAAATCAATTTCAAAAAAATTGCTGATATTGCCACATTTCTTATTTGTTTGTATCTTTTGAGTGCACTTTTCAGTTTTATTCAGGGTTGGATAATGACAAATATTACTCAGAAAATAACTTATCAATTTCGAAAAGACATTTCAGATAAAATAAATAGAATGCCACTCCGGTATTTTGATACCAAGTCTTTTGGCGACGTACTAAGTCGAGTAACAAATGATGTCGACACTATTGGACAAACCCTGAACCAGAGCATGACACAAATAATTACTTCTATCACGATGATTATTGGTATCCTGATAATGATGCTTTCTATTAGTTGGCAGCTTACCTTGGTCGCTCTTGTCACGATACCGCTTAGCTTTATCACTATTGGTTTAATAGTAAGTAAATCACAAAAATATTTTAAAACTCAACAGGCATCACTCGGAGAAATAAACGGTCATGTCGAAGAGATGTATGCGGGCCACAAAATTGTCAAAGTGTTTAATGGCGAAAAACAATCTGTTGATATTTTTAGAAGAATCAACAAAAAGCTTTATGACAGTGCTTGGAAATCACAGTTTTTATCCGGTTTGATGATGCCGCTAATGAACTTTTTTGGCAACCTCGGATTTGTAGGGGTTGCTGTTTATGGAGGCTGGTTGGCCATCAAGGGTTCTATCAACATTGGTGATATTCAGGCGTTTATACAGTATGTAAACCAATTTAACCAACCGATACTGCAGACCGCAAATATCGCCAATGTGTTACAATCTACTGCCGCGGCCGCCGAGAGAGTTTTTGAATTTCTTGGCGAATCTGATGAACTAGCAGAGACTAGTAGACCGATAAAGATGCTTAACGTGAAAGGAAATGTCGACTTTAATGATGTAGTGTTTGGGTATAGCCCAGATAAAAAAATTATCAAGAATTTCAATGCAAAAGTACATTCAGGACAAAGAATCGCCATTGTCGGTCCCACTGGAGCAGGTAAGACCACAATGGTAAACTTACTTATGAGATTTTATGATGTCGATAAAGGTTCAATTAAAGTAGACGGTGTAGATATTCGTGATATGAAGCGTGCAGATCTTAGAAGAATGTTCGGAATGGTATTGCAGGACACTTGGCTTTTCCATGGTACTATCAAGGAAAATATAGCTTATGGGAATATACGTGCCAGTGAAAAGAAGATAATAGAGGCCGCTAAAGCCGCTCATGTAGACCATTTTGTTCATTCTTTACCAAATGGTTATGATATGGAGCTCAGCGAAGAGGCAGATAATATCTCACAAGGGGAAAAACAGCTTATGACGATAGCGAGAGCGATGCTTGCGGATCCGCCGATGCTTATCTTGGATGAGGCAACAAGCTCAGTCGATACTCGGACCGAAGTTTTGATACAAAAGGCTATGGAAAAGCTGATGGAGGGGCGAACTAGCTTTGTAATAGCTCACCGGCTCTCAACAATTCGTGGTGCAGATCTTATTCTAGTCATGGACGAAGGTAATATTGTCGAACAGGGTAAACACGACGAACTTCTCGAGAAGCAAGGATTTTATGCTAAACTATATAATAGTCAATTCACAGCACCGATGACGGAATAAATGAAGGAGAATAAATGACAGCGATCATGAGTCTTAAGGATATCTCGAAGATATACAAAACCGGTGATGAAGACACCTACGCATTAAATAAAGTGTCTTTAGATATTAATAAAGGGGAATTTGTAGCGATTATGGGACCTTCAGGTTCTGGAAAATCTAGTCTAATGCATATCATTGGGCTTCTTGACACTGCTTCTAGTGGTAGCTATTGTCTAAACGAGGAAGATGTCAGTAAGCTGTCTCGAAAAACCCAGGCGATAATCCGCAATCAGGAAATCGGCTTTGTTTTCCAGCAATTCAATCTTTTGCCCAGAACTAGCGTTACTGATAATGTACTTTTGCCGACTATTTATGGCAAAGTAAAAAATCCTGAAGCAAAGGCAAAAAAGCTTATTATGGAAGTTGGTCTCGAAAAAAGAGCCAACAACAAAAGCAATCAATTGTCCGGAGGCCAGGTACAGCGAGTAGCAATTGCTAGGGCATTAGTGATGGAGCCTTCTATTATTCTGGCAGATGAACCTACCGGCAACCTTGATACGAAAACATCTATTGAAATTATGACTTTACTCAAGGATATTAATAAAAAAGGCGCAACAATTGTGCTCATAACCCATGAACCCGATATCGCTAAATTTGCATCAAGAATCATCCATCTTCGTGATGGCCGGGTTGTCTCTGGAAAGGATAAATAAGATGAAATATTGGATGATTTTAAAACAATCCCTTAAAGCTATTTTTGCGAATAAAGGAAGAAGTTTTCTTACGGTTCTGGGGATCATTATTGGCATTGGTTCGGTGATTGCTCTTATCTCTCTGGGAAACGGAGTACAGTCAAGTATCGATAGCCAGATTAGTAAACTGGGCGCAACAAGTCTTACGATAATGCCAGGGGCAAGTAATTTCGGCCCCAGTAGTAGCGGTTCTACATCACAAACCTCTGCACCAAAGGGCCCAGCTTCAGCAGGCGGTGGCTTTGGATCTGCCTCTACGCTTTCACCTGCTGATTTAACTTCTCTTAGTGATAAGACCAAAAATCCCAAAGTTAAGGCTGCTACAGGCGCCGTGAATGGCACGGCAATATTTACTGTTAAGGGCGTAGAGCAAAGAAATACAATAATCGGTACAAATGTTGATTACTTTAACATTCACAATTTGCCTATTAAATCAGGACATTCGATAAGTAACGCAGACCTCGATAACAAGGCAAAAGTACTAGTTCTTGGGAGCACTCTTGCTGCCGAGGTTTTCCCTGATATAAACCCTTTAGACCAGTCTGTGACGATCGGTACTGATACTTATACCGTGGTTGGTGTACTAAAAAAGGCCACTGAAAGTAGCTTTTTAAATCCAAATTTAAACGGTTATGTTCCTTATACTTCTGCGATGACAACATTCGGCACGAGCGCATTTAATACTATGTTGGCACAAGCCATAGATGAAAATTCCGTTGATAAAGCAAAAGCAGATACAGAAGCGATTTTACTAAAAAACCACGGAATTACGGATAAAAAACTAGCGGACTTCTCTATTATGAGTTCAAAAGACTTACTTACTACAATTAGTAGTATTACTGGTATAATAACGTCGCTACTTGCTGGTATAGCGGCTATCTCTTTGGTGGTTGGAGGTATCGGTATCATGAATATCATGTTGGTTTCAGTGACTGAAAGAACAAGAGAAATAGGTTTGCGCAAAGCGGTAGGTGCGAAAACATCAGATATTTTACTGCAATTTATTGTAGAAGCCGTCGTTCTTACCCTCGCGGGTGGCATTCTAGGAATCGGACTCGGGTATTTAATTGGTCTAGTTGCTGCGAGATTTATGGATTTTACGCCAATAGTTACGCTTGAAGCGATATTCCTTGCAGTTGGAGTGTCTAGCGCAGTGGGTCTTGTTTTTGGAATTTACCCTGCGGCTAAAGCGGCATTATTAAATCCGATTGACGCACTAAGATACGAATAAATAATTATCTCGGAGCTCAATTACCAAACCTCGATCTATATAATATATTTCTGGAAAAATAAAGACAACAAGTTTACTTTGTGTTAAATTAACGTTAAAATTTATTAACACAAGACCGCTTTACTAAAAGTAAAAAATATTTAACAAACGGCACAGTAAATTGTAAAAGAGGAATAATTTGGATTTCGATAGCATCCGACCACAAGGTCGGAAATCCATAACCAAAGAAGTCACTTCAAATAAACCTATTAGAAACATTGTTTATCATCGCAGAAATAAACTCTTAGTAATGGGTAAAATAAGCAAGAAGACTATAATTAAATTAGCTATATTAGTAGCTACTTCTTGTTTGATTATAGCTCTCGGTAGCTTATATCGCATTCCCGACAAGATCAAGGATAAGGTTGTTACTAAGCCCAAGAAGTCTATCGTATCAATTGAAAAAACAGTGGCAGAGACACCCGTCTTAACGCCAGCTCCTGTCCAGGTTGCAGAGCCAGTCTCTGTGGTGGGGAACAATCAGTTAACGGGGACCACAAACAATATATTATTAACAAACTATTACCTTGAAGTTCCTAAATTGAATATTTTTGGTAATATACTCGAAACGGATTCCATGGAAAAAGTAGACAGTATGTTAAAAAATGGCGTCGTTCATCTACCGGGGACGGTTAATCCAGGTAATATTGGAAATACTATGTTCACAGCCCATAGCTCTTACTACGACTGGGATTACTATTCGCATATATTCGCGAAAATAAACAATCTCGAGAATGAAGATAAAATAATAATACATCAAAATAATGTTTTATATAGCTATAAAGTCTTTAAGAAAGAGGTAATAACGGCCGAACTAGAAGCTGTTAAATACGTTAAAGGAGAAGAGAATATCGTTTTGTTGACTTGCTGGCCAGTAGGGACGAGCCAATACCGATTGGCGGTATATGGTAAAAGAATTAAGTAAAGAAAATACTAATATCACTATGTTTAGATAGCTTTATTTACTCGTTTTAACTACAAGTATTTCTCTGCCCACAAATTGGTCTGCTCTTGAATAGGTGAGATTGCCCCTACCAAAGCGACGAACTCCAAGTCCTTCTGGTATATAGTCGATAAGTTCTAGGCCAAGACTTTCGATTTCCTCAATAATAGTGAGATAAAAATACTCTTTATCAACAATAAAAAATGGAATCGCCAAAACGATAGTTCCGTCTTCGGGCATTTGTTTTTTAAGAGATTCAAAAATCTTTATGTAGAATTGACTAAGCTTTGAAGCATCCGAAAGGGCTTTATCGCGACGTCGCTTTATTGGTTCACCGAGGTATCCTTCGCCCACAATGGCTTTTGTGCTTATCATTTTTGTTGGTTCTAGGGCATCTGAAACAAAAATTTTTTCTTCAGGTACTTTTGGCATCCCGAATCGTGTATAAAGCCATTCTAGGTTTTCTTTTGTGTCGTCGATGTTTTTCTTTTCGATGTCGCTCGCAAAAATATCACGATAACCAAGAAAAAGTGCTTCTTGTAATATAGTCCCACTGCCGCAAAAAGGATCATATAAAGAGCTTGCTAAAGAAACCGAAGCCAGATTGATCATTATTTGTGCTAATTTCGGTGGTAACATCCCGTTACGACCATCACGTTTTGGCCTACCAAAATCTCTTTTTGAATAAGCTTTGTAGTCTTGTACTTCGATAGTTTTACCAAGGAGATAGCCATTATCATTTTTAGCAATTATGGCTTCAAAGCCTCTTTCAATAAGTTTATTTTCAGTTACAATTACACTAGATAGATCGATGGTCTTCCCCGTAACGAAGCGTGCAGCATAGTTGCTGTCTTGTAAGCGGTTTTTTATGTCATAACCAATCTTAAGAACAAAATTTTTGTTCACATTTCCATATCCAGAGACACCAAAATTAACTCTTTTCTCAGATTCATAATTTATTTCCGTAAGCAGCTTTTCTACAATTTCATCGCTCGAAAGATAACTCCCGAGAACGATAAACATTTTTATACTTCCGCCCAAGCTGTTTATTGATAGTAGAGGTAATTTGTCTTCAGCTATCTCTAGTAGTAAAATGTCGCCAACCAGAAATTGCAAAATAATTTCCACGCCAACCCTTTGGAGGTATGCAAATATCTCAGCAACACTAAGTGCGGTATCTCGTCCTAAGGCAAAACCTATTTGAATATTCTTATTAGCCATTTAAGTTATTGTACTTTCTAGTAAACATCCCCGCTGAAGCGGGGATTAAATAATTTTGGTGGGACCGGCGCGACTTCTCTCGAGATAAACTTCTCGTCTCAACTTTATTGTTCGAGTGAGATCGAGAACTATCTTATTTTTGTTAAAACCTGATAAATTTTGGTGGGCCCGGCGCGACTCGAACGCGCGACCAGTTGCTTAAGAGGCAATTGCTCTACCAACTGAGCTACAGGCCCGCAAATAACTTTGAAATTATACTCGATTTAGCTATTAATTTCAATGTTGTTGATAATGGTGCGCCCGGTTGGATTCGAACCAACGGCCAATAGCTTAGAAGGCTACTGCTCTATCCCCTGAGCTACGGGCGCGCGCCAACATTCGCAGGTGCGCCACATAATCAAGTACACTTGTTAGCTTTGCACGTTTGTGATGCTTTCTTTGCCCCAAGATACATTACTTCGTACGGTTTTTTTGGGGACCCCTGTGAATATAGCATAATGTAAATATCTATTTTTATAAAATAGCCACTAGATTATAGCTTAAAATCTGTATTTTTTCAATCTTCTATTTTATAATAATATTTGCTATAATTTATAAAACGAAAGGAAACATATAATGCCAACAAAAACGAAAAAAGTATCGAAAAAAGAACCTAAGACAGAAGTAACTGTTCCAGTGACTGCTCCTAGTGACAAAGAAACAAATCCAACAACTATCGCGTTAATAGTTTTGGCATTACTTATATTCGGCATAATCGGATATCTAGGATGGAACAATAAATTTGCTACACCAACTACCAAGACAGGCGGTACAACACAAACAGGGACAGTTGAGCCAACCCCAGATTTATCAGCAGAAGTTAATGATATAGGCCCCAATGAGGTAAAATTTACCGCGGCTAACTTTAAAACCGAGGTAGAAGACGCCAAGGGTGTTGTGGTTGTTGATGCCTACGCAGCATGGTGTCCTCATTGCCAAAAAATGGCTCCAGTCATGACCGAAGTTTCTAACATTTATAAAGGAAAAGCTAAAATCGGTAAATTAAGTGCTAATAATCAAGATCCTTTAGACAAAGAAAATTTCGATTTTGCAGTTAATAACGGACTAGAAAGTTATCCTACTGTTTGGATATATAAAGATGGGAAAAAAGTAGATACTAGTACTGGTGCTTTAACAAAAGAAGAATTAAGCGCTTTAATAGATAAATATCTATAGATAACGGGAAAATTTAATATGTTAATTTAATGCCCCCTAGGTGGGGGCATTTTTATTTCTTTTTATAATATTTAATAAGTTCTTTTACTTTATTTGAAACATCTAGTGGAGTTAGTTCGGCCTTGATTAGATATTCAGTCGCTCCTAGCTCATATATTTTTTCTGCGGTTTTTTCATCTGACAGATTTGTTAGCATGATGACAATAACATCTTTAAGCTCTTTTTGTTCCTTGATGTATTTAAGTACTTGAAGCCCATCAACCATAGGCATCATTATATCTAACAAAACTACATCAGGAACAAAATTGCTTTCAAGAATATCGATGGCTTTTTGCCCATCTTCACCCAGCTGAACCTCGAAACCATCAAGGGCAAACTTGCGACTATACATATCTACAAGTTGAATATCATCTTCTGCTAGTAATATCTTTATAGCCACTAGATATCTCCTATTTATATTTTATACCACTACTGCCAATAGTCAACTAAGCAAAAAGTGTTGACAAAAATGCAAAAACGAGGTACAATCTTTTCTATTGTTGTACCTACACATGAAAATCCGATCAGTATTTTCGCTCACCGCGGAAAAATGCCTTCTAAAGGATGAGAGAACTGTGACTATGACAGTCACTGAAAACTCATCATTTCCTCGCACTAGCGAGGAGGCACCGCCAAAAGCGGAAGTACTGTTAAGATAGCGAGCCACGGGGCCAAGAAACAGACAGGGAATTCAATTCCGTCTACCTACACATTTCCGGTATTCGTATCGGAAGGAATCGTGAAAGTAGCGGTGCGAAATCCCACCTTGTGTCTGCCCCAGAGCTCGTTGAGCTACGTACCTGCCACAGGCGCCTAAAAACCGTCGGCATGGATTTGTTGGAAAGGCTTGATGACATGCGGTTTGTATCCGCACAGTCTGATACCGGACCACCTCCTGCTCTGTTTGATCAACAGGGCCCCGATGTAGGTGCATAGCTCGGCGGAAGCCGCAACATACCGAGTCCGCTCGGTATGTTGCGCGCTTCCGCCAACCTCAATATTGCAATTAAGAAGACCGACTGGGGTCTTTTTTTATTTAAAGTAATAATCTATACTTGAATACATCGCTGATAAGGGGCAAATTATCTTTATGGTAAAAATTTTACACAACGCCTTTATATATATTAATAAAAATCGCTACTATATAGTCCCTAGTGTTTTGATTATTTTCGGAGTTATGATGTTGGCTATATTCGGTTTTGGTCAAAATCAGGTCAAAAAAACCATTGTAGATAGAAAGTTTGCTGAGAGAATAATGCAAGCTGGAGAGCGAGATCAGCCCAAGATACCACCCATGCCCAAAGGAGAACAAAGAAATTATTTAGCTATTAATAATAAGCTTGTTCCTATTTTGATGTATCATCATATCAGGGAATATACGGGCGATAATAAAATAGAGGCAGGCCTTAGTACTAGTCCAGCACTTTTTTCAGAACAGCTAGATTGGCTTAAAGAAAAAGGTTTTCATACTATTACTTTTTCGGACCTTTTTACTGGAAAAGTAGAAGATAAATCAATAATACTTACTTTTGATGACGGCTATCGAGATAACTATGAAGTGGCTTACAAAAAATTAAAAGAAAATGGGCAAAAAGGAGATTTTTTTGTTTTTACAGGTGCAATAGGCGCTTCAGAAGCTTTTTTGACAAAAGATATGATAAAAGAAATGTCAGATTATGGGATGGAGTTTGGATCTCATACTATTAATCATGTTGATATGTCTGTTGCAGATAAGGAAACGCTGGCCACCCAATTAAGTGGAAGTAAATCCGTGTTAGAAGGAATAACTGGCAAGAAAGTAGAATTCTTATGCTATCCCAGTGGCAAATATAATGCTTTGGCAGAAGCTGAGGCTAAGGCAGCGGGTTATAAGGCCGCAGTAACAACTAGGCCATATGCTGACAGTTCGAATCTGTACGAAATTCCTAGAATCAGAATGAATCCAGGAACTCCCACAGAAGGTCTCTCATTATCCATCAGGGGATATCTCTTATCGTCAGATAGATATAGCTGGACTTTTTAGAGGTTTTAAGATAATGGCTAGGGTGTTAAGATAATAGTCAAAGGATTAGGATAGAAATGGCGATAAAAACCAAAAAGATTAGATCCCCGCGGAATCTTAACGAATTGTTCTGGGAAAGCGTTCAGAATTTTCCAGATAATGAGGCTTTGTGTTTTCTCAAGGGTCATCATTACGAAAGTTTAAGTTATAGAGAATTATCTCAAGAAGCAATAAGCCTTGCATGCGGCCTAGAAAACCTCGGCTTCAAAAGTGGCGATGCTGCTGTTATTTTTTCTGAAAACCGACCCGAGTGGCCTATCTGTGACATTGCCTTTAATATGTTGGGGGTAATTAACGTCCCAATACATAGTGTCCTTTCAGCTTCACAGTTAGCTCATATCCTAGATGAAATAAAGCCAAAGGCAATATTTTTTTCAAATATTAATATTGAAACAAAACTACTCGATATATCAGAACAGATAAGTAAGATTGATTATTTATTTTCTTTTGAAGATATAGGAGAAAATGGCTTTAATAAATTAAATTATTTTAAATCCTTTATAAGGAAGCAGGCCCCTAGTGAACTGAAGAGTAAGCAGATTGTTGAAAATGGTTTGTCTATTAGTCCAGATCAAGTGTGTAGTATTATTTATACTTCGGGCACAACTGGTCATATGAAGGGCGTTAAGTTAACTCATAGAAATTTTGTATTTGACACTTTGGCGTTAATGAAATGGGTAGATGTACGCCCTACAGATAAATTCTTCTCAATATTGCCATTGTCTCATGTTCTAGAAAGAACGGTTGGATATTATGTTGCTATTTATTCTGGTTCGAGCGTCGGATATTCTATTGATCTCGCGAAAGTTTCTGAGGAATTAAGGGCGAGAAAACCCAATATCGTGATCGCAGTTCCTAGATTATTCGAAAAGATATATGAAAAAGTAATAGTAAAAATAAATAATAATTTTTTCGTAAAAAATCTATTTCACTATGCATTCAGGGTAAAAAAAGCTGGTAGAAGTAAGGTATTAATCTCATTTTTTGATAAGCTTCTTTTTTCAAAAATTAGAGATAACTTTGGTGGAGAAGTAAGGTTTTTTGTCTCAGGCGGAGCGGCTTTGTCACCCAAGATAGCTGACTTTTTTGATACTATTGGGTTACCCATATTAGAAGGATATGGCCTGACTGAGACTGCCCCGGTTATTTCAACTAACCGTTTAGAGGATTATAAGTTTGGAACCGTTGGTCCAGTCCTTGAAGGCTTAGAGGTAGAAATACGCGAAGGTGGTGAAATCTGTGTCAAAGGACCCAATGTCTCGCCAGGATACGTTAGGAAAACCGATAATAAGGATGTTTTTAAGGATGGTTGGTTTTATACTGGGGATCTAGGGAATTTTGATCGTCATGGATTTTTAATTATTACTGGGCGAAAGAAAGACTTGATAGTTCTTTCTACTGGCAAAAAAGTCGCACCCGGAATTATAGAAGAGCGTTTAAGCGAAAGTATATTTATTGATCAGTCCTATGTATTTGGGGAAGGAAGAAAACATATTGGGGCTATTATAGTTCCTAACTTTGAGGCCTTAAAGGAAATATTTGGTAGCGAAGGCACTGCTAAATTGATAACAAACCCTCGAGTAAATGAGTTGCTGGCTAATGAATTAATGAGACTAACAAATCATCTTGCTTCATATGAAAAAATCCAAAAATTTATCCTAATAAAAAAGCCATTTACTATAGAAAGTGGAGAGTTAACACCAAAACTATCATTGCGTAGACACGTGATATATTCTACCTACTTAGATTATATAGAGAAAATATACCAATAAGGGTATGCAATTTTTTCTTAAAGAAGCTATAATATTTAGTATGTGGGAGGGTCTATGAGTCCTGATAAAGTTGAAACCGGTGAATCTACCAAAGAAACTAACAAGGGGAAAAAGGCGGAGTGGGAAGTCGATACAATAAATTCTGCTCTAGAAACAGCGCTCAAAACAGGAGACGAGGAATTAATCAAAGCGGCCCGAGCTTCTCTTGAGGGGGCTCAGGACGGTAGGATGGATCGTCAAGACGATTTTATCTCTCCAGAAGTAAAGACAACTATCAAGAGAGGAGGTTCATCTCTAGAGACGGTTGTTCCTTTTGCAGAAAATAAAGACGGTGAAACATTTACTACGTTTGATGCTGCTGTAGATAAGCACAAAGGGGGGGAAGCGGTCAAGGAGGCTGCTACCAAACTTCAAGAGAAGAGAACATTGGGTACTCTAGAAGCAGATGATGTTGATCTCAAGACGGTTTTGGATTTTCTTGCGGCCGCTAAAGCCGAGGAAGCGAAAGAAGTTGTATTACAAGCCGTAAAACAGGCTGAATATAAGGCTATTGCCAATACTTTTGAGATGTATGTTGCTGAAGGCGAAACAGTTAAAGATAAAGAAAACCTTCAGTATTTAGTTAATTATCTAAGTGATGGTTTAAATGAGTCAGAGTTTTCCAAAGATCGTTTAGAGTCAGCAACAGTTTCTTTGAGTAAGTTGATTCAATCAGCCAGATCTGGAAAGTCTGTCGGTGTGGCTGGAAACCCCCTTGAAACCGAACATAATTCAGCAAAAGAATCGATTGCCGTACACGCGCAAGCTTTTTATGAAAAAATAAGTGAAAAGATGTCAACCGAAGACAATAAGCGCGCAATTGATAATAACAATGATATGGAAGGGCTTATGCTGAAGCTTGAAGAGTGGAAATCTGAAGCAAGAGAAACTAAACTAGAAGCTGAAGCCAAGAGCGGAGAAGAGAAATTAGAAGAAATATCCAAGGCACAAGATGAGCTAAAAGCCATTGTTGCAGAACAAGGCAAAGCACTTTTAGAAGTTGAAACTGCTTTGGCAATAATTGAAGGTAAATATGACGAGCAAGGCAAGGCACTCCAAGAGGCTGAAGCTGCCCTGGCAGCGCTAGAAGGTAAAAATAACGAACCGGCTGACGAAAAGGCACTAAATAATGGTGAGAATGTTCAAAAATTGGAAGGACAATCCGAAAAGTTTACTTTAGATAAAATACATAAATTTTTGGAAGACAATTTAGACAAAGAAGATATTCAGGAGCTATATAAGAAACTCTACAGCATTGGCTATAATCGCGATGAAATAGTGGACAGTAATATTGAGAATTACTTTAGTGATAATGCGTCTATTCAGATGGAAAGTCTTGAGGCAAAGTTAATTTCAGCAAACTATACACCAGAAGAGATTAGCCGTGCCAAAGAAAAGTTACGAGTTGGCGGTATTGATATGGGTGAGCCTAATCCGACTCCGGTTGATGGTGGCGTAGAAACCGAGCAAAATTCTGCAGATCCTCTTGAGGCACCCATAAGTCAAGATCAACAAGCAGGGGAACTTCTTGATGGAGACGCAGACGTTGTTGGCGAAGAAATAAGAGATTTGGAACAACCTGACGGTAACGCAGAAACTGAGCAACATTCTGTGGAACCACTTGAGTCAAACATGAATCAAGACCAACGGGTTGAGGAACTTCTTGATGGAGAAACAGATGGCGTTGGTGAAGAAATAAGCGTTTTAGAACAACTTGGGCTTACGGAATTACCAGATTTCCAGGAGGTTAAAGATGCAAAAGAAGCATACCTAAAAGCTTTGATAACGAGGCAAAAATGGCGAGGAAGAACCAGTGCAGAGAATACACGTGAGCTAAGAGCAAATTATCTAGAGGTGTTTACTAATTTCTTGCAAAGAAATATTGGAGATGTTGCCCAAAATGAGCTCCAGAGCTTAACAGGACAACAGAGAGCTGAGAAGATTAGAGAAATATCACATACTTTGTCACAAGTTCTAGTTGAGGAAGTTTATAATCTATCGAATACTGAAAGCGAATTGTGCAATGAGGGCGCAGGCAACAAAATAGTAAATTTTGTTAGAAGACATCCGTTTTTGAGAATGGCAATTAGTGGTGCTTTAGTAGTAGGTAATGCTGGTCTGACCGCCGCTGCTCTTTCCAATCCAGCACTTTTTTGGGCGCTCCCAGTACTCTTAACTTCAAATGTCGCTTTGCAGTCTGCTTCTATGGAGGGTGCTTTTGAAGGCATTGGAATTGGGTATAGCAAAAGAGATATCGCCCAGAAACGCTTTGCGGAGATCAAATCTCGCATAGCTGAATCTCGCTTAGGTCAATCTCGTCTAGGAAAAATATTTGGCGTAAAAGAAAAAGGATCTATAAGGGATATACCTGAAGATGAGCTAGAAAAGTTGACTTCGCCTCAGATAAATAAACGCTTCGCAGCAATCCAATCCCATCTAGTGCGCACGGGTGAATCTATCGATAAAGCCGGTGCTAGAGAAAAGGAGCTCTTTAAACAACTTCAGATTGCTATGGCCGAAGATATTCAGAAAAGTATCGAAGGACAGCTGAAACGCAACGAAGCGGTATCCGATGTTATAATACAAGAGCTTATTACGAAGCCATATCGAGAAACTTTACGTGAGTTTGAGTTTGGGCATGAAAAATTAAGAAGAGCTTCCCTCAGAAGATGGGCTGGAACATTGAGTTCACCGGGCGCAATAGCGGCATTGATTTCTTGGAAGTATGAGCCAAAGGAACCAACCCCTGAAAGTAATAGATAATAAATAAACTAAATTGGAGGGAATTATGCCATCAAATATTGAGATAATACAGGATTTAAAATTAGCTGATCTCCCAGAAGAAGAACAAAATAAAGTTCTGGCTCAGATTGCAGAAACTATACAGAATAGAATAGCTATTCGCGTAGATGGAATATTAACCGATCAACAGAAGATTGAGTATGACGGGCTAATTACCGCTGGCAACCAAGATGAGTCGGACAAATATCTTGACGAAAAGATCCCTAATTTAAGCGATATGGTTGCCGAAGAGTACACCTCACTTCGTAAGGAGCTCATAGAAAGAAACGAAATTATACTTGCTGCAATAGATAAAGCGACTAAAAAACTAGATAGCTAGCAGTCCTAGAGCTCCGGCCAGGCACAACCTTGTTAACGTTGACAACTATTGTTAACAAGTGTTAACATAAAAAAAGAGGTTAACATGACAAATAGTTATATTAGTACTACGCAGGCGGCAAAAATTCTTGGTATTAGTAGAATTGCAGTATTTAATCAAATAAAAAGTGGTAAAATACCAGCTCAAAAGGTGGGAAGAAACTATGTTATTAACCGTAAGGATATTGGCGGCATATTTCGGACTATTACCGCAAACGATAAGAGGAAGATCAATAAAGCGGTAGGCAAGGTACTTAAAGATTATTCATCAGCATTAAAGAAGCTGGGCAAAGAGTGATGAAGGCGATAACCGTCGCAGAGGTGGAATATCTAGCTTATGAGCTCGCCGAGAAACAGATGGCGTGGAATGAGCCGATCCCAGATTTTGGTACTAGATATGTTGGCAAACTGGAAAGCTGTTTATCCGCGGGTTTTCAGACTTATGCGAAGAAAGAGTTATATCCAGGTTTATTGGACAAGGTCTCTATTATTTTTTACCTGATGATCAAAAATCATCCCTTTATGAACGGAAATAAACGTATCGCGATAGCTACTATACTGACTTTTCTATATATAAATGAGAAATGGCTTGATGTCAGCAACGATGAGCTTTATCACTTTGCTATATGGGTGGCTGCCAGCAACCCGAGGCTTAAAGATGGTGTCGTCCTTGCTATCCATAGTTTTATCAAAAGCGGAATGATAGATTTATAGAGCCGTAGAAATAAAACTATTGTAGAAAACTAAAAAGAGGAGTATATTTCTTGCCAATAGTAATTTTATAGATGGGGAATAAGTGGAAAGATTTAAAGACATTCCTGATTTGGCAAAGTGGAAGGCTCTGATAATAGACTACGGTATCGAGCTAGCAGAAAAGAGTATATTTAATAACCTCCCAAATATTAACGACTACAAAATAAAATATAGAATTAAGCACCCTGAAGTAAAGGGCCTAAAAGTCACCGACAATTCCGGGGACATTTTTTTTATACCTGAAGAGATAATAATTTCAAAGAATGGAAAAAAATCTTTGGTAAAGCTGAATTACCGGAAAAACTCACCTCTGGTATTAAGCATAGAGGATGGTAAAATCGTGCTCTTAGAAAAAGGTATAACGAAGGTATCAATAAGTATTGAATTAGTCAAAAAGAGAAAATATCAGTTTCACAAGATGCCGAAAGAACTTAATCCTTTAGAGCCGTCTCTTAAGGATTTTGTTCAAGTAATAGGATTAGACAGGATAGCTATTATGGAATTTGAGGGTTGTTGGCATTGGAACACAGGAAATGCCTGTAAATTTTGTGATACAAATCCTAAAAGACCAGGAATAATAAGTGGAATGCCAAGCGTGAATACATTGTCAGATTATAATCTAAATGTCGATGATTGGTGGAATTCGGTAAAAGACAATTACTACCAGGGTATCGAATATACCTTTAAAAAGATTCTTCAAGAAGAAATAATATCACCCCATCAACACTTCCAGTTAATGTCCGGTAATTTGCCCAATACTAGGAAAATTTGGGAGATATCCGGAGAAATTGCGGAAGTTGTTAATAGGGTTAGGCCAATTAAACAATTTGATAGTTATCTAAATATCGCTGCCCCAAGAGAAGATCAGGAACAATGGCTAAGTAAGGCTAAGTATGATTGGGGATTTAATAATATGGTTTTTAACCTGGAGGTTATCGGTAGGGATAGATTTAGAGAAGTTTGCCCTGGAAAATCTGCACTTATGGGATACGAAAATACGATCAACTGTATGGAGATGTCTGTAAAAATTTTTGGCAGGGGCAATGTCAGAAGTAATTTTGTTCTAGGTGCACAGCCGGTCGATGAGCTACTAAGAGGCATTGAAGATTTGGCAGAAAAAGGAATTGTGGCGGATTATAGTATTTTTTCACCGAAAAAAGGAACTCCTTGGGAAGATAGAACATCTCCAGACATGGAAACAATAGTGAATTTCTCTCAAGAACTAGCGAAAATATATAAAAAGTATGGCTACAGCGGTATATATTGTAGCTTAAGCAGCCGCTCCAATATATTACATGAACTAATGGAATCTGAAGAGTAAAAATGAAAGCATTAGAAACAAAATTAGCGGAATTGGTTATTTTTGATGATAGTCATCAAAGAGAAGAAGTATCCCTTATGACTTATAGCGTAGAGGAGCTATATGTCAGGATGAAGGATGGATGGACTTTTAAAAGACACCCAGAAGGTTTTATATTAAGAGCCCCAGAGGAGTGGTTTGTAGATCTTAGCGATCCTTATAAGGTTATTTACCATGCAAAAATAGAAGAGAATTTAGCATACTTTCTATTTATTAGAGATCTTATAAAAGACAATAATTTTGAAAATTATCTACATACTATTCTTAAGAAGTATCATATTGGTAATTTTAGTTTTATTTTACTAAAGGGGCCTTCATTAAAAACAGAAGTTAGATTGGCAGGGTCAGATAAAAGAATCAGTTTATTAAAAGATTACTCGTTTTTTGAATTTGAGCAAAATAATCTGTTTAATTGTTATGTAGAAAAGGCAAATAAAATTTTACGAAAAGATTTTAAGTTTAAATCCAAAAGAGTATCTATCTACGATCAACCAGTGGCGATAAGAGACTTCTTTTTTTCGCTTAAAGATCAGTTTTCACCATTAAACAATTTTCAAAAAGATACATTTAATAATGTTTTTTTTGAGGATTTATTTAAGGGCGTTCCAGAGGCAGATGTTTATCTGTTTATTCCTTATGGGTGTTTTAGATATATTTCTAGTTTTGTCGTAGCTCATAAAACTAGCAAAATTATGCTCTGGGAGCTACATACAGACAAACATTATTCTCAAACTAGTAAATACATGGCGAAGAATTTAAAGGGGAAAAATGTTTTGATCATAGATAATTCTTATACTGGCAAAACACTTACCATGATGGCAGACTTAGTAAAAAAGGAAGGCGGTAACCCTATTCGGTTAGCACTTTTCCCTAAAAGTGAATTGTCTATTCGAAATTCTGAGTATGTTTTGTTTGTTAATAAATTTTTTAGTTCGAAAGATATAAATTTGGTCGAGGATGATTGGTTTTTAGAAATGTATAAAAATTTGTAGGAGGATTTATGACAAAACCGGAAAAAAATATCGAAAAAGAAATCAAAATAAAAGTCGAAAATATTGCCGAGATAGGTGAAATATTAAAACGGAAAAATGCCAAGTGTCTTGGTAAATCTTTTCAGAGGACAATTCGGTTTGACACTGAAGATTGTGATTTAGAAAAAAATAAAACATTTATTCGGGTCCGTTCTGGTTTTGGGAACGTAGTTACGTTGAAAAAGAAAACAAAAACAAATGAAAATGTTTTTGAAAGAGTCGAGCTAGAAACAGAAGTGTCGGACATTGAAATTATGAGAAAAATTTTCCACAACCTGGGCTATACTCGTGAATTTATCATGGAAAAATATCGAACAAATTGGGAATATAATGATACTAAAATTTCCTTTGATGAAATGCCTTTTGGTTTGTATGTGGAAATTGAAGGCGAAGAAGCAGAAATATTCGAAACTGCCGAAGAGCTTGGACTTGATTTGAGCAACAAAATCACAGTTACTTATTGGGATTTATTTGAAGATTACAAAAAAGAAACTGGAATCTCTGGCGAAAATATAGTTTTTTCAAAGGGGTACAAGTCTAAATCAAGCTAAGAACTACATAGTTTGGTAACATAGACAGTATTTATATTATTTAAATTGCTGCTTCTTGGCAGTGCATCTTTACAACCATCCATCTCTTGAAAGGGGGCGGAAATGAAAGACTTTGAGGTTGCAGAACGACTTTACAGCGTCAATGGGCCTGACGGGTCAGGGAAGACTATTTTCGTTCGGTACTTGGCAGCCGAAATGGCTTCAATTGCCCCCACGATAGTAGTCAAGCCTTCACTGTTCTCAGAGTCATCGGCGTCTCGGAGTATCGGAGATCTCTTCGCCAAAGACGTAGAGGTAAAGAAGGACAGTAGGGTACGGAATACCTACTTCCTTGAGACTCTCAGCGTCAACTACCGAGACAGAGTCATTCCGTTGCTGGAGCAGGGTTACTGTGTAATCCTGGATTCATCGGAGATCCGGGATGTAGCTTTTACAAAGGATATCTCGGATGAGTTGGCTCACTCAGATACACTTGAGTGGGTTCAAAGCGGAAAGCTGACTCATCGAACAGTCGCGAAGCATCAAGTATTTCTCTACTCGGAAGCCGAAGATCTCTTTGCCAATATCCTTGCAAGAGGAGAGTTTGGCTATGGAGATCCAAGGAGCTTGGAAGAGGCAGAACGTCGTCTCTTGTGCTATCAGGAAGCCTTCAAGCTTTTCCGCTTGATGGCTCCCGAAGAAGTCAACTGGCACTATCTGGAAAATCCTCGAGTACTTAATTTCGAGGAACAGCTTCGGCTACTGAGCCGACGAGTTATCGAAGGAGCAAGCTCATGAACAAAGCATCCAAGTACGGTCTCAACACAATTAGAAATCAACTTGAGGCCGAGAAGGTTCGCTTGGTTGCCATACGCGAGAGCAAAGCGCTCGCGGCGGGGGACCAAGACAGCTGGCATGACGAGCAGTTCAAGACAGAGATGCAGGAAGAGACGAAGTCTCTAGATAGCATCGGTCATCTCGAACAGCTGCTCGATTCCCTAAAGGAGCATCAACCAGATGGGAATGATGTCGTTGACATCGGACACTATGTCACCCTGTCTTTCCCCGAAAAGGGGGAGAAGACCTTTTGGGTTGATGGGGTTGTAGTCTCTGGTCTTGCCCACGACACGGTTACTGTGGAGAGTCCTATCGGCAAAGTCATAATCGGCTCAAGAAGAGGTCAGACAGCCACATACGTGGTAGGCACAAGCAGTGTCCAACTCCAGGTTGTCGACATCTTCCTTCCGGAAGATCTTCCACCGTTGTAGCCTTGCAGCATCAAGAGAATGGGTGAATGGACCTAGCGCGCTAGCGCTAGGTCCTAAACCTTTTTTATAGTTATTTTTGTTTAGCTAATTCAACTGCCTTTAAACACGTTGATTTTAAGTCAGTAAAAAAAGGTACTTCGGGACAATCCTGGGAAAATCTTCTTTTTATATACCGATGGTTTGTAAAACCGTCTTCAATGCCTATAACCAAGTTGGCTCCTGTGTTTTCATGTTTTACTTTCCATTCAGCGAGCTCGAATCTGGTAGTTTGAGCAAATGGTCTTTCGCAATAATGTTCTTTTTCGCTAGCAAGCCAGAAAATAATAGCACCTTCTCTTGCACATCTGTTTAAATATTCAGTTTCCCAGTCAACTTGTTCATTATACATTTCTTGGGTAAAGTCTTTTTGTCTGTCTAGAACTCTTCTAGGGGAAGCTAGGTAGATATTTGGGTCGATTTCGTGGATATACTCCATGGCGACTTCTTGCCACCTTTCAGAGCCTTTGATTGGTCCAGCTAAAAAGATCATGGGACCTTCTACTTCTCTTTTTTCTGGTGGGATGATTATTCTATCTTTATTCATGCCCTGATTATATCAAATATTCTTTATTTGGCTATTATATTATTATTTTTATGTGCTAAAATAGCTCCTAATATGGAAAAAATGATAATCGAGATTATGCTTGATACCTTTGGAGAAACACCTAAAAGTATTAGCAGAAAAAAGATAGGACTTCGAAACGAGGTTTTTGAAGTCATTTTCGATAAACAAGAGGCAGTTATTATTAGAATTGGAAAAAATAGTAATCAATTAGTTGGATCATCTAGGTATATCCCGTTATTTCATTCACTTGGTATAACAGTTCCAGTTATTCTTAAAGAAGACTATTCGTTAGAAAGCCATCCATATCCATATCATATTCAAACAAAAATTGATGGTCAGGATCTAGAAAAGATCTTTAACACCCTGACTTTTTTAGAGCTAAAAAAGGTTGCGAAATTCGTTTCAGACGTCTTTACAAAGCTAGTCACATTACCAACCGACGGATGTTTTGGAATTGTGGACTACCAAGCCGTAGGGTCACATAGCAGTTGGAAAGACTTTATACGCTCTTTGCTAAAAGAAATAGAAGAAAGTGAATCGATAAAGCACCATATAGATAAAATTTTGGTCGCCAAGACCTTTGAAATAATTCACAGCTATGAAGAATATTTTGACACTGTTAGTTCTGAGTTTTTTACTCATGATATTAGTTCAAAAAATATTATGATTTATAATGGGAAAGTTATGGGTCTGGTTGATCTGGATGTGATGTGTTTTGGGGACCCATTATTTTCATTAGGCTCAATCGTTGCTACTTGGCCGGATTCAAAAAGGGGAATGTACTATATTAATGAAATTTATAAAAATTTGCACCTGACTTTTGAAAAAATAAAAATTGTTGAAATGTATGCTATATTCCAACGATTATGGTGGCTTTCAGAAATCGGTAAAAAGTTTAACGACAATACCGTCAAGGTAGTAGATCGAAATATAATATCCGCGGGTTCTAGTATTCTTGATATATTGATAAGTAAATACGAAGAGAAAAAATTTTTTGAATATAAGATGAAAAATATTACCTATAATAAAGAATATCCAAAGATGTTTTTAAAGGAAAGGAAGAAAATATTATCTTTATTTGGGGAAAATGTTCAAGTTTTTCATATTGGCAGCACGGCGATTCCTGAAATGTCAGGCAAGGGAATAATAGACATTTTGATAGTAGTCCCTGCGTTTAAGATGGCCGTTGTTTCAGAAGAATTGTTGGCTTCCGGACTACTTTTGCGCGAAAATGCAGGTTCGTCTGGCAGAATATTCTTTTCCGATAAACCACTCGAGGCTTCCAATGTTCGTTTTCACTATCATTTAGTCAGAGAAAACACCCCAGATCATCTGAATCCTATTAAATTTCGAGATTATCTTATCGCACATCCAGATACTGCTGGTGAATATCAGGCTTTAAAAGAAACCCTAGCGCAAAATAGCGCGACCAGCCGAGAATATCTTGAGGGGAAGGCGGAGTTTATCCAATCTATTCTTAATAAATAGTGGTACAATAAGTGCAAATTATATTGGAGAAACGTGAGGAAAGAATTTTCGAATAAATTTAAAAATGCGTACGCGGAATTGTATAAACTTCATCCTCAAGTAGGTGAGCAAAACCCGCGTTTCCGTTATCTAAGAGTAGACTGGTTCTTCCCGAATCATATACACAATGTTCTCGAACAAGTGAAGGATTTGGGTCAGAAATATTTTACTAGCATAGATTATGAGGTGTGTCTATATGCGGGATTGCTTCACGACTCTGGACTGGTATATAAACGAGAAACCGCAGAGGCGACTGGTCATGAAGAAAGAAGTATTGAATACGCCGAAAAAGAACTAAAAAATTTGGGTTACAGCCAAGATTTTATTATTAAAGTTCTCGAGTGTATTAGAGCAACCAATGTAGGATATGATTCTAAATTGCCAGAAGCAATATTGGTAAGAAATGCAGATGCATACGCTCATCTTATTTCTATGCACTTTTTTGCGAAAGCGAATTTTGCAAATGATATTATTTCTTTTATCGATTGGTTTGAGAACAAAGTCGAAAGAACATATAAAAAGATATCTATCCCAGAGCTACGTTTAGAGATTGGGCCACTAATGAATTATTATCAGAAAATGCTAGAAAATTATCGGAAACAACAAGTCTCAGAAAAAGTCTATTTGAATAATATTACAGGCGAATAGTGAATACTTATAACAAAATCTATAGCGAAAATAAAAACGTTTTTGGTCTTAAGCCTACTGCCATACTAGAAACTGCGTTAAAGGTTGTGAGCAATAAGAGCATTGCTCTCGATATCGGCGCCGGGCAGGGGAGAGATACAATATTTCTAGCGAAATCGGGCTTTGCTGTAGATTCCATTGAAAAATCAGATGTGGCAATAAACTATTTGAAAAGTTTGAATAATAGTAATATATGTCCTATTCAAACTCGGATAGAAGACTTTGATATTGTTGAAGATAGATATGATCTAATCAACGCAATTAATGTACTTCAGTTTGTGGAAGATGAGAACATTCCTAATGTAACTACAAAAATAAAAGCTGGTTTAAAGAGCGGTGGAGTAGTGGTTATCGCTTCTTTTACAGAGGAAGACCCGTCTTTTTTAGAGCAGTCGTTTAAGAAATATTTTGCGAAAGGCGAACTCAAAAAATTATTTTCTGATTTCGAAATCATTTTTTATCGTGAAAAGCTTGTGGACGATAATCCGCACGGCGGCACGCCTTACCCCCATCAGCACGGAGCTGTAGAAGTGGTGGCTAGGAAAAGGTAATAATCAACTATAATACTTAACTTGTGAACGGCATTCTTTCTTTAATCTTCCAATTTATGACCCTAGATGATAATATTTTAGTAACACGGAGGGTGAATGTCAAAAAAGCTTGATCATAGATTTTGGGCAAAATATTTTAAGGTTTACGATGTACTGAATATGGTAATTCCTTACCAGGAGTTATTGGGCAGTATTATTAACGAGTTGGATATTAAAAAAGGCGACCTTGTTCTCGATGCGGGTTGCGGAACCGGTAACTTGGCGGTAAAGATGAAGACCAAGGGTGCAAAGGTTATTGGTATAGATAATTGTATAGAGGCACTTGATATTTATAAAGAAAAGGATAAACAGGCAGAGATTTTAGTCCATGATCTTACTATGCCACTACCGTTTCCAGATGGTTTTTTTGACAAAATCGCGTCAAACAATGTTCTATATACAATTTCAAAAGCAAATAGACAAGCTGTCTATAAAGAGCTTAAGAGAGTCCTTAAGCCAGGAGGACTTTTAGTAGTAGCAAATATTCAAAAGGATTTTAAGCCTCTGAATATTTACAAAGATCACTTAAAGCAAGATTTAAGTGTTAATGGTTATTTCAGATTAATGATAAAAATAGTTAAAATGTCATTTCCAACAATTAAAATGTTTTATTATAATTCAATAATAAAAAGTAATAACAAATCAGGTTTCTATAACTTCATTGAGAAAGGTGAAGAGGCGAAAGACTTAGAAGGTCATGGTTTTAAAATATTATCCGAACTACCCGTTTATAGTCAACAAGCTTTCTTAACAACAAGTAAAAAAAATGTATAAAAACTTTTCTGTGAAGATAGGAGAAGAGACTATAGATTTCGGGATTGCTGTTGGTAAGGAAGAGATCGAAGACTTTGTAAGGCTAAGAACATATATTTATAATAAAAATGATTATTATTCGGAGAAGAAGAAAATTGATGTTGACGAATATGATAATAAAAAAACAATATATATTGTGGCCCATTCAAGGAAGAAAGTTGTGGCAGGTCTAAGACTAATATTTGATAAATATTTACCTACCGAGAAAGACTGTTTTAGCTTTAAGGAACCAGTAGAAATGACTACCATACCACGAAATAAAAGATTTGAAATTGGCAGACTGGTTGTAACGAATAGCGCCGGCAGGGTACCGCGAAATATTTTAATGCTTGGTCTTTTTAAAGTTGTCATGAAATATTCGATTGAAAATGGACTTATGGGAGGATACGCTTTTATTAAACAAAAGCTTTATAAAAAATTAGTATTTATTAATGCACCATTCCATGTAATAAAGAATTCAAAGTTAATATATGAAAAAGAAACATTAAGAAACTATTTCGGGGATCCTTTGAATCCCGTTATCCCTATTTATTTTCTTGTTTCTGAATTTAAGAAATATGAAAAGAAAATTTTTAGTAAATATTTATTCAAAAGTGTTGATGATGTTTATATTTTGAGAAGCGTTACTAGCTGGAATATACTGAGGCGCTTTTTATGATGTTTAATTTTTCTTCTATATTACTATTAATTATTAGCGCAGTTAATTTAGTTCTGGGTTTATTAATTATAGTTAGAAACAGGAAAAGCATTCAAAATATTTTATTTTCTATTATGCTTTTTGGTATCACCTTTTGGTCACTTTCCTTAATCCTCTATAATTTAGGCTTGCCAGAAACTATATATATATGGGGACAATTAGCCTATCTTTTTTCTGCATTAACTATAAGTTTATTTTTACAGTTTACTTTATACTTTCAAACAAAATTAGTAAATAAATTTGTTCAATACCTTTCTATTTTTTTGTGTACTGTGTATTTAGTTATAGCAGTTATACCATTTTCAATTTTTTCAAGTATTACAATAGCAGATGGTTTAATCGAAACTAGCTTAAACTGGGGTTATTATTTACATTCTATTATGACATTTGTTCTTTTCGGATGGGCTTTGATAAACCTAGTAATAAAGTACAATAAATCAACAGGAATATATCGTTCTCAATTAGTATTAATTCTTGTGGGTGCAACAATTTCAACAGTCATTGCCATTTTTTCGAATGTTATATTATTTTCGAGTACAGGACTGTATAACTGGCTAGGACCAACAGGCACAATTTTTTTAGTTGGGTGTATAACATATGCCATTGTTAAACATAGATTAATGGATATTAGAATGGTTGTTGCTCGTTCGGTAGCATATATCATTCTTATTGTTACTTTGGCTGGTCTATATGCCGGTGCAGTGCTCGGAATGGAATTTATCCTTTTCCCAAAAGAATTGACATCTTTCAGCTTAACCCAAGGAGGCTTAAGAACTGTTGTCGCCGTAATTATGGTATTCCTCTTCCAGCCATTAAAAAACTGGATTACCAAAGCAACAGATAAAATATTTTTCCGAGGTAGATATGACGCCGATCAGCTACTTTCTGAGCTTTCAAATACAATGAGCTCGACAATCGTTCTTGTGGAGCTACTTTACCGAGTTAGCGATCTGATTCAAAAGAATATTAAGTCTACAAGAGTTCTTACGGCACTCGTTAAGGATGACACCAGAATGTATAATGTCCAGGCAAATGGCTATAAAGAGACTCCCGATGTAGATCCCAGAGACGTCTACCATCTGGCCAAGGATGGAATTATCATCAAAGATGATCTGGAAGACGGCTCAAAATCAAAAAAACTCTTAACTGAATATAATGCGACTATGGCTGTGCCACTAAAGACAGATAGTGAGGTCATCGGAGTGATTCTTCTAGGTGAGAAAAATTCAGGGGAGATGTACAACCAGCAAGATATGAAGGTGATGGAGATTATTGGTCCAGAGCTAGCAGTTGCAGTTGAGAACGCCAAATCATACGAAGAGATATCAAAGTTCAATGTCACTCTGCGCCAGGAAGTGAAGAGAGCGACTTATCGCTTGAAACAGAAGAACTCGGAGCTACAGGAGCTAGATAAGGCCAAGGACGAGTTTATCAGCATGGCATCTCATCAGCTGCGAACGCCTCTGACGGCCATTAAGGGCTATTTATCGATGCTACTCGAGGGAGATGCTGGAGATATCAAAGTAAGTCAGTATGACTTCATTAACGAGGCATACAGCGGTGCAAATAGAATGGTAGGACTGATCAATGATCTTCTTAACGTATCTCGCATGGAAACAGGTCGTTTTTTTCTGGAGCCGAAGGAAGTGGATATTGAAAGGATTGTTAACGAAGAGGTTAAACAATTATCACAACAGGCTAGGACTAAGGGTCTTTATCTAAAGGTTGAGAACAAAGGCAAGGTGCCCCATATTTGGGCAGACGAAACTAAAATTCGCCAAGTGGTAATGAATTTTATGGACAATGCTCTCTACTACACCTTGACCGGAGGAGTGACCGTGACGCTAAGACATGATAAGGTAAATCTATATTATGAAGTCCATGATACTGGCATAGGTGTTCCTGCAGACCAAAAACGGCATCTTTTTGAAAAGTTTTTCAGGGCAGATAATGCTCGTACTACACGGCCAGACGGTACCGGGCTTGGTATTTATCTTGCGAAGAGAGTCATAGAAGATCATGGTGGAGAAATTATTTTCGAATCGGAAGTGGGCAAGGGCTCTATGTTTGGCTTCAAGTTTCCGCTTAAGAAAAAAGTTGGACCAAAGCCGATAAGTGCTCCTGCGCCACGGACGGTACATACAGCCGAAACAATGCAGGCAGTACAGACAGAGATTGTTGAAAAAGCTGCAATAAAATAATACGCGAGGTTTAAAATGGCTATAATACCAAAATATCATCAGTTTGATTGTGTTGAAAAGAATGAGCCTGACGATAGGCAAGCGGACGCGATACTAAAATATAGACCGGATATCATAATCTTAGAGGGACCAGAAAGAGAAGGAAAACCCGACCTAATATTCAATGCATATGGCCCCCACGAAAAACCAAAGAAAGAAATAGCTGACGTAATGGATGGTCTCAGGATAGCATCAAAACAATTTGGTTACGCTGTTTCAGATATGAAGGCCTTTGAGAATGTTCAGAGGCTTTGGAACGAGGGACATAATGTCTTAGAATACGGAGTTGACGGGCCAAAAGAGCTTAGATCTGAGTTTTATGAAGTTTGGAACCATTGTTATCCTTGTGCAAAAAAGAATTGGCTCTGGTGGGTCCATATCTATCTCAGAGAGCGAATAATGGCAAATCATATGGCCAATATTTTAAAAAACTATCAGGACAAACCGAATCCTGTTATTTTGATATTTCTTCAAAGTTTCCATTGGAAACATGTTAAATTTCTCTTAACTAATCCGACCAAGGAAGAGAATTGGGAATATTACTTTGGCAGTTTCCCAGAAGTAACACCAGAAACGATTGCAGAAATGATTAAAAGAAATAATAAAGTATTTTATAAATATTGGATGAAATACTCAGATTTTAAGGAGTAATATGGCACAAGTTGGTGAGAAATTTGAACCGACCGGGAAAGATAAAGAGTTTTTTGACGACCTGGGTAGGCGTAGTGAGGAGCTTCTAAGCGATAATGAAGAAGACTACCAGGCGCGGTATAATGAGCTAAAAAGAATTTATATAAAAAAACAGAGAGAAATAGACCACGATACAAATAGTAAGGAATTTAAAGTAGCTTTTCTAGGTGAAATGAATACAAGTGGCTATTTTCAAGAAATACTCACAGGCGAACCTATACCTGCGGAGGAGCGAGCAACACAGGATTTTCTAAGAGAAATGGGTATTGATGAAGCAGAATTACCTAAAGATGAAATAGAAGTATCATATAAAAAAGAAAAAATTGAAGTCCCAGAAGATATTGCCAAAGAAGACATCCAGGAATATTTGGACAGTTATGGAGATTTACGTTTTTTTTATCGTCAAATATTTGAAAAATACTTAGGAGAGACTGATAGCCCATCTTTTATGGCTGATTTACGGGAAGTAATGCCTAGTATCAGGATAGACGATGCTTATACAAGTCCCATAAAGACAAGGGCAACAGAGGATTTCTTCAAAGAGATTGGATACGAAGACAAATCTCAACTAGAATTTGACGTATCAGACGAGGATAGGGTTTTTCTGGCTGAACTAAGCGGTAAAAGTCAGGAATTACTCAGAGATTATTCAGATTACTACCACGATTCAATGTGGGAAGATTATAACGAATTGGCCCACATTTATAGTGGAAAAGAAGACAGCCCCGAATTTCAAAAAAAGGTCGAAGATCTATTGGAAAAATATAAGAAACAACTGGGAAAAGAAGATTTACAATTGTCAGAACGGAAAGCTATATTAGATTTCTTAAGAATATTTACTAGAGAAGAGCGTGAGAACACTTAGAAAATATTAAGTATTGTAATGATTAAATATATAAAAAGAGACTGATTATTTCCACAAATAATCAGTCTCTTTTTTGGCTCGCCAAGCGTAGCTTTAGCGAAGTTTGGTAGTCCCAAGGGGAGTCGAACCCCTGTTACCAGGATGAAAACCTGGCGTCCTAACCACTAGACGATGGGACCGCTTTATATAATAATCACAACAAAAGCTCGAATATTATAGCAGAAAAGACCCTGCCTGACAATAATTTGTCTCAGTTTGTGTCATATAAATATTAAGTAATATATGCACACTCACTTCTTGTTATTAGGATCGGCGTTTATATAATTGTTATAAGATCGGGGAAGAGATTCGGGCTCGCGATCTGACCCATCAAATCTATTAATTGGTAGAGAGGTTCTAAAAGTGGGAAAATAGACTTCGGATATTCTTATAATTGAACAAAAACATCATAGGATATCAATAATAATTCTAACCTGATTTTTATATTAAAAGAAAAGCAATTAATAACTTTAATTTTTACATTTTTCAAGTTAGAATAATACTGTACACACTATATTAAATAATAAGCCCTTCGACTTCGAGAGTCGCTCAGGGCTGGGCTGTAGCCCAGGAGGCAAAATGAAGCTCGCAATAAATGGTTTTGGACGTATCGGTCGCCAGGTATTTAAAATCCTTACCCAGGAATACCCTGAAGTTGAAATAGTGGCAGTAAACGACCTTACAGATGTCGCCACCCTTGCTACTTTGCTTAAATATGATTCGAACTATGGTGTTTGGGATGAAAAAATAACTCCAGAAGACAGCGATATCATGGTAGGAGGTCAAAAGGTAAAAGTATACTCTGAAAAAGACCCCTTAAATCTACCCTGGAAAGAGCTCGAGGTAGACGTTGTTTTAGAATGCACGGGTTTCTTTACTGATGGCGAAAAAGCAAAAGCACACATTACTGCTGGCGCAAAAAAAGTTTTGATTTCTGCACCTGCAAAAAATCACGATATTACTTTGGTTCTTGGCGTTAATGAAGAAAAATATGATAAAGAAAAGCACCATATTGTTTCAAATGCATCTTGTACTACGAACGGCCTGGCACCTATCGTGAAAGTACTTGTCGACAACTTCGGTTTGGAAAAGGGTTTCCTAACCACTATTCACTCCTATACCAACGACCAAAGAATATTAGACGCACCACATGAAGACTTACGAAGAGCAAGAAATGCTGCTACGAATATTATCCCCACATCAACAGGAGCTGCGAAGGCTCTCAAAGAGGTTATCCCAGAAGTTGAAGGCATAATTGATGGAGTTGCCGTTCGAGTACCAACACCAACAGTATCGATGAATGATCTTACGGTTGAGCTTACAAAAAGCACAACACCCGAAGAGATAAAAGAAAAAATGCTCGAAGCTGCTAGGGGTAGGATGAAGGGCCAGCTTTGGGTTTCCATGGATCCAACAGTTTCTATGGACTGGAGAGGAAGTCGTTACTCGTCAATTTATGATGGATTACTTACTAAGAATATCGGCGGTAATTTCTTTAAAATTATGGGTTGGTACGATAATGAATGGGGTTATAGCTGCAGACTTGCAGATATGGCAGTATATATTAGTAAATAATCTATCAGATGCATCATCCTGATAAATAAAGTGATGATATGCGGGAGGAAAATGAATAAAATAGAAGATATCACAGATTTAGCTGACAAGAAAGTACTTGTTCGAGTCGATTATAATGTTCCGGTAAAAAAAGGTAAAGTTACAAACAATGAGCGTGTTATTGCTAGCCTTGAAACTATTAATTTTCTTATAGAAAAAGGAGCAGGCGTAGTTCTTTGTTCTCATTTGGGTCGCCCTGATGGGCAAAAAAAAATAGAATTCAGTCTAAAGCCCTTAGCAAAAGAGTTAGAGTCTTTAATAAAGACAAGGGTTAAGTTTGTTGATGATTGCATTGGTTTAGATAAAGATAAAGCTGTTATGGGCCTTAAGCCTGGAGAGGTTTTGTTGCTTGAAAATGTTCGATTTTATCCTGAAGAAGAAACAAATGATGCGCTTTTTGCGCAGAAATTATCGAGAGGATGCGACATTTATATTGATGATGCATTTTCTTCGTCACATAGGGCGCATGCATCGGTTGTGGGTGTTTCAGAATATTTGCCTAGTTATGCAGGATTTTGTATGGAAAAAGAGATTGATAATCTCTCCAAACTACTCGGCAATACTGCCAAGCCTTTTGTATTTATTTCTGGTGGCGCAAAAATATCAGACAAAATCGGCATTTTAGAAAACTTATTGGGCAAAGTAGACACCATGCTTATAGGTGGAGGAATGGCGAACACATTTCTTTCTGGGCAACAGGTTGAAGTAGGTTGTTCTCTATATGAAGAAGATTTTGTAAAAAAATCACAAGAAATTATAACCCTCGGACAGCAAAAAGGCATTAAAATTATATTGCCAATCGATGTTGTTATAACTAGAGATATCACAGAAAATGCAAAGGGGCTAAATGTTCCGATTGACGAAGTGGGGGAACTTGATATTATCGCAGATATAGGCTTTGACACGATTAGTCTATTCGAAAAGGAAATAGCTAAGGCGGGGACAGTTTTCTGGAATGGTCCTTTGGGTGTCGCAGAATTTCCTGAATTCGCGAAAGGCACTGTTTTGATAGGAAAGGCAATAGCCAGAAATGAGAGTGTTTTTAGTGTTATAGGTGGCGGCGATACAATTGCAGCTATCTCTGAAGAAGTAAAAGACAACTACAGTTTTGTTTCCATGGCAGGAGGGGCATCAATGGAATTTCTTGAGGGCAAGGAATTGCCAGGAATTAAGGCACTCGAGTATAAGGTCGTTTAGTGGTACAATTATGGCAAGCTGATTGAAGCATTTCTAGGAGGGGGATATTGGGTAATAAAGATAATACAATTAAAAAAAATGTGGTAGAACCAAGCGTTGGAGATAATGCTGTTCCTGTGGTTAATGTTGATCCAGAAAAAGTAGCAGGACCTAGCGATGACGTTACCTCTTCTGAAGTGACGGCGGAAATACCAACTTCGCTCGATTCTGCTAACTCAGAGGGGGCAATTCCTTTAGGTTTGCCAACTGAACAGCCCTCTGTAGTATCAGACGTTCCGCAAGAAAATTCCGAGTCTGCGGTCACAGAATATTCAGCTGAAGCTCCTCGGGAACTACCAAACACCGAGCAAACAATTCCGGAAAGTGTGCCTCTAGTTTCTGAAGATATACCCGAGGCGCCTTTGTATCAAGAACAGTCACCATTTTTATCAGAGCAATCGGATGTTAATCCAATTATTCAGCAACCGATATCCCCAACAACAGGACAGATATCTGCTTTGCCACCGGATGTCGGCGGTATTAAGGGTTTTGATCCTGCTAACAAATATAATAAGAGGTTTGTATACATTATCTTCGGGAGCGTTGTTGGCCTACTAGTCCTCATTTTATTAGGCTTCCTAGGTTATAATTTTTATATTTCAAGTTCAAATGAGCGCATTCTGGGTTTGGCCGCTAAGAATATAATTAACAGTAAGAATATAGAAGTAGATTTCAGTGTAGGTGTAGATAGCTTCTCATTAAACGGCAAATTATATGTTGATAAAACTCAGAACCTTAAGTTTCTAGTTTCTGTAAGTGGATTTTCATTAGAGGCTCTATATCTGAAAGAGAAAGACATCGTTTATTTAAAAGAACTGGACTTGTTTGGTTCGGGCACAAGCACAGAAAGTAAAGCTGCTTATTATGAGGGCAAAAATGTTGAAAAGGCAATAAATAAATATAGCACAAAGGATTTGGGGTTAGATTCTCTTAATCCAACAAAAGACTATTTTTCGTCGGAAAATATGAAACATTTTAAACGAGAAGACGATGAAAAGAGAGATGGTATTGACCTATATAAATACAGCTTTGTTGCAAATGAGGCAGATATTAAAAAAGCTACCGATCAAGCAAATACAAAAATAGCAGAATATTCTCCAGATATTAAGGTTAAGCATGTTAAAAACACTACAACACTTTTGATCAAAAAATCAGATTTTACTCTTTATCGAGTCGATGGTAATACCGAAATAAGCTATTCTCAAAAAATGCCGGATACATCGAAATGTTTGTCCTTATCATATGAAGAACAGACCACATGTGCAGATAAGGCCCCAACAAAAGAACAAACACAGAAATATGTGTTCAAATGGGCTTTGGATATAAAGGGTGGTTATAAAGACACCATCGCACTTCCAAAAGGTTCGACGATTTCTCAGTCCGTTGATTTGTCAACATATGAAGATGATATAAAGAAAACTACGAATGATAGCGAAAGAAAATCGAATTCTTGGTCTATAGAAACTGCCCTCGAAACGTATTATATAGACAATAAGAGCTATCCAACGAAATTAGCTTTATTAGTACCGGATTACCTGAAGTCTTTGCCGAAAAATCCAGGTGATACCAAATTCTTATATGTAGCGAAAGACAATGGCTACACGCTGTCGGTTAAACTTGAAAATCCAGATAAAAATGACTCTAATGTAAAGAATGGATCGTATATAGTAACTAAAACTGCAGATCAAATAAATGTTTTCGATATGCCAGTGCCCACCGAAGTAAATAATGTTGATTTGCCAGTGTCACTTTTAGAATAATATGGATAATACTAACATGAACAAGAAAATAGTAATTGGTAATTGGAAAATGAACCTAACGGTACCGGAAAGCACTATTTTAATTGAAAAATTAATCAAGGGCTTGAGAAGTGTCTCGGATACGGAAGTAGTAATTTGCCCAACTTTTTTGGATATATATTCAGCTTCAAAGGAGCTAAACAACACCAATATTTCACTTGGGGCACAAAACATATTTTTTGAGGATGAGGGTGCCTACACGGGGGAGGTGTCACCTGTTCATTTGGCGCATTTTGTGAAGTATTGTATCATTGGCCATTCTGAACGTCGTGTTAATTTCGGGGAAACTGACAAAATGGTGGCGAAAAAAGTAGCCTCTGCCGTTGCCCACGGGATAACTCCAATAATCTGTATAGGTGATACTTTACACGAAAAACGAGATGGACTTAGTCGAGTCGTGGTGATGAGCCAGTTGGAAACCTCTCTTTCATATTTAACAGAAAAGGAAGTGGCTGAAGTTATAATTGCTTATGAGCCAGTGTGGGCCATTAGCACCAGCGGCGGCATGGTATGTGAACCTTCGGACGCTGAACAAATGGCTAAAAACATTAGATCTCTTGTAAGTGCACTGTATGGCAAGCAGGCAGCCACAAAGCTACGTGTTTTATACGGAGGCAGTGTTAACGACTCTAATGTAGATGGTTATGCTAAAATAAAAAATATGGACGGAGCCCTAGTTGGAGCTGCCAGTCTCGATTATAACAAGTTCGTGAACATTGTTATAATGTATGATAAGTTGAGAAAGGTACAAAAAATATGATTTTTACTACTAAAGAGCTATTTATTAGAGCAGCTATAGGTAATTATGCAATCGGTGCATTTAATGTTTCAACACCTGAGGCTATAAGAGGTGTTTTAGAAGCTGCTGAAGAGCTTAATTCACCAGTGATTATAGAAACTAGTGAAGGCGAGATGGGCTATATGGGGTCAAAGGTGGTGGCGGATATTGTTAGGGGATTAGCTACAGACTTGAGTATACCTGTTGCCTTGCATTTAGACCATGGACAAAGTTTAGACTCTGTTAAAAAGGCTATTGGAGCCGGTTATACATCTGTCCATATTGATGGATCAGCGTTAGAATATGATGAAAACGTTGCATTAACAAAGCAGGTTATGGAATATGCACACGATAGAGGAGTGACTGTAGAAGGTGAGCTCGGGCATATAGGCGGAGTAAGTGAGATACATACAGAAAGTTCTAAAATAGAACCAAGTACTTATACTGATCCTGAAATGGCAAAGTTTTTCGTTGAGGAAACTGGAATAGACGTTTTAGCCTCATCTATAGGGAACGTTCATGGTATTTATAAGAATGAGCCAGAATTAGACTTTGATCGACTCAAAAAAATTGGGAAAATCGGTGTACCTCTTTCTTTTCATGGGGGTTCGGGAATTTCCGAAGTAAATATCAAGAAAGCAATTTCATTAGGCGTCACTAAGGTTAATGTAAATACTGAGCTTAGGGTTGCCTATACAGAGACACTGAGAAGAGAATTAATCGCAGACACAGAAGTAGAAATTCCATATAAATATTTGCCCAAAACTATTGCAGCTGTTAAAAAAGTAGTCAAAGAGAAAATAAAAATTTTTGGTAGTGAAAATAAGGCATAGTAATACTGTATTTGTTATATAATGTTAAGAAAATTTGATAAATAAACATAGATAAAGGAGGGATAATAAATGTCTAAAAATATAGTTTGGTTTAAAGAAGTTGGAAAAGACGACGGTGCGACTGTTGGTGGTAAGGGTGCTAATCTAGGAGAGTTAACGTCGGTTGGTTTGCCCGTTCCTCCTGGATATATTATTACTGCAGACGCTTATTTTGATTATATTAAATCTACTGGTCTTGAACAAAGTATTAGTTCAGTTATTGAGGGTTTCGACAAAGAAGACACAAAAGATTTACAAGAAAGAGCAGAAAAATCCAAAAAGTTAATTTTAGAAACGCCACTTCCAGATTCTTTAAAACAAGAAATCCTAGAGGGCTATCATAAGTTAGCCGAAGAAAGCGGCACTTTGCTAGAAGAGTTATATGTTGCAGTCCGCTCAAGTGCAACTGCAGAAGATTTGGCAGGCGCTTCTTTTGCTGGACAGCAGGCCACATATTTAAATGTTATTGGCGATGACGATTTGCTAGTAGCTGTCCTTAAATGTTGGGCTTCTTTATTTGAGGCAAGGGCTATTTATTATCGAGCCGAGCAAGGATTCGGACAACTTGAAGTTGGCATAGCTGTCCCTGTGCAAAAAATGGTTAATTCTGAAGCTGCTGGGGTAATGTTTACAATTGATCCATCAAATAATGACCTTGACCATATTTCTATAGAAGCAGCTTATGGTCTTGGTGAAGTCGTTGTTCTTGGCGCTGTTACCCCTGATAGATATTTGGTAGACAAAAAGACCCTAGAGATAAGTTCAAAAGAAATTTTCAAACAAGAGTGGAAGCTTACTAGAGATTCTGGTTCTGGTGATACTGGGGATTTGTCTGTGCTAAAGAGCGAAAGCATTCCTGTTCCAGTAGAGCTACAAGACGTGCAAAAAATTACGGATGAACAAATATTGGAGCTCGCTAAGTTAGCTCTTAAAATTGAAGAACATTATGGTAAGCCACAAGATACTGAGTGGGCGCTTGAGGAAGGAAAGATGTACATGGTACAAAGCAGACCAGTTACAACCCTTGGAGACTCAACTAAAGATGATAGTAAAGCCGTAAAGCCGGATGAAGGCAAACATGAAATAATCATGAAAGGCCAAGCGGCTAGTACTGGTATGGCATCAGGCCCAGTAAAGATAATTCATAGTCCTACCGAAATCGATTTAATTAAAGAAGGTGATGTCTTAGTAACAGAAATGACAACACCAGACTTTGTTCCAGCAATGAAGAGAGCGGCGGGTATTGTGACTGATGCTGGCGGGCGTACTTGTCATGCAGCGATAGTTTCGCGCGAACTCGGCATACCTTGTGTTGTTGGTACGGGCGAAGCAACAACAAAATTAAAAGACGGACAGATTGTTACAGTCGATGGCAAGGGCGGAAATGTATATGACGGTAAGATAGAGGTAAAACAACCCGAAATTGCCACTGGGACAGTCGTAGCAGGCCAGACAGCGCCAATAACCGCGACTAAGATATATGTTAACCTAGCAGAACCTTCACTCGCCGAAAAAGTCGCTGCAATGGATGTTGATGGTGTTGGCCTACTTAGAGCTGAATTTATTATTATGGAATCTATTGCCGAACACCCTAAAAAAATGATAAAAGAGGGCAGACAAGAAGAATATGTCACTAAACTGGCTGAGGGAATGGAGACATTTGCAAAAGCCTTTCATCCTAGAAATGTTGTTTACCGTGCAACAGATTTCAAGACAAACGAATATCGTGGACTTAAAGGTGGTGAAGAGTTTGAACCAAATGAAGAAAATCCAATGATTGGTTACCGTGGTTGTTTCCGTTATCTTAAGGATCCAGAGGAATTTGGCCTTGAGCTTGAGGCGATTAAGCGTGTTCGTAAAAATTATAACAACCTACAGCTCATGATACCGTTTGTTAGACGAACTGACGAATTTGCAAAAGTAAAAGCAATAGTAGAAGGAAGTGGTCTTAATAAGGAACTAGATCCAGACTTTAAGCTTTGGATTATGGTAGAGGTGCCAAGTGCGGTGATTGAAATTGATAAATACTGCGAAATGGGTATCGACGGTGTTTCTATAGGCTCAAATGATTTGACTCAGCTAACTCTTGGTCTCGATCGTGATTCCAGCGTAGTAGCTGAAGAATTCGACGAAAGATATCCAGCCGTACAATGGATGATTAAACATACTGTTGAGACATGCGCAAAATATGGGGTTACTTGTTCAATATGCGGCCAGGCCCCAAGTGTTTATCCTGAGGTTGCACAGCAAATGGTTGAATATGGTGCTACGTCTATTTCAGTAAACCCAGATATGATTGATAGTACTCGTAAACTTGTTGCTGCCGTTGAAGAAAAGATTGTTTTGTCAGAAATTGTAAATATGAAAAACGAAATAAAAGATTTAGAGAGCAGACTTAGTTCTGATGGGAGCTAGATAAAGTATAATGTTATGTCCAAACTGTAAAACCGAATTAGTTGAGGTAAATGGTCGATATATTTGCTCTGAGTGCGGTAAGGAAGTGCCATTAAATGAAGTGAGCGTTGGTACCTGGGATGAATCAGGTGAAAAACTCAAGATTCATCCTGCCCCAGGTTCTGAAAATGTTTCTAGTACCAGCAATCCAATGGAAGAATCAACAGATTATATCGAAGATGATGTATCGTCTATAGACAACAAGGATGGAAAATCAAAGAAAAACAAGGAGAAGGTGATTAGCCCAAAACCTTCTTCGGGTGGAGCAAAGTGGACCCCAAAGGTTATTGAACCAGTAAAGACTGTAGATTCATTTGAGGATATTGATAAACAAGTATTCGGTAAAAATGCCCCACAGAAACCGGCAGATAACCCAGAGATACCTCAAGCTTTTGAACGCGGGGCGCTCGAAGTAGAGAGTGCTGGAAACATTGATTTAAATAATACCGGAGTTGATGTAACTCTTGACTCTGACATATACAAAGACCCAATATTTGAAGAATCTACACTCCAGGAATCTACTACAAACCGTCAGGATAATTCAATCAGATCTAAAATACAAAGAACTTTTAAAAATGATTCTGAGATAGAATCAAAGATTAATATAATTATCATAGCAGTGGGCACGGTTTTTTTATTTACTTTTATAATAGTTGGAATAATTTCAATTGTTTCATTGAGCAGAAAGGCAGTAGTTCCCTTAACAAACGGGAATAACTTAAACGATATTGTTGTCAACTGCGGTGACGCAGATACACAAGAAGATAAGGCTCTTTGTATTGAACAAAGATATAGCGTCTGCAAACCCGCCAAATGGTTTGGGGTGTTCCCTGCTATACCAGATACAGAAGCTGCCTATCAGATTATGGGAATATCGGATGATCTTTGCCAAGTCTCTATCACAATGGAAAAATATGTGGATAAGCCTGAGATTGAGAACGAAGTAATGTCATGCCAGCTAGATTTTAGCCAAGAATTTGTAAAAGCAGAATTATTACTTTCAGAAAAAAACTGTAGTGGCACGCTCGCTAACCTTCTTTATGGGTCACAGTTGAAAACCCCTAGCGTTACCCCAACCACAAGCATTACACCATCACCTAGCGTTACCCCAACTTCAAGTGTTACCCCAAAACCTAGTGTTACTCCAAAACCTGCAATCTAGATAAGTCCAGAATCATTCTGGGGGCAGAGTCTAGTAATTAATAGATTAATCGGTAATAATATATTTATGAGAATCACAGAACTAAACGCAATCCAAATACTAGACTCCCGAGGGAATCCAACACTTAAAGTTTTAGCTTGGGTGGATGGTATAAGCGGAGAATTTTCTGTTCCGAGCGGTGCATCTACGGGTAGTCACGAAGCACTTGAATTACGTGATGGCGGTTCAGCTTTTGATGGACAAGGTGTCAAAAAAGCAATTGAAAATATCAAGGGTCCTATTAGTGATCTTATTGTTGGACAAGACCCCTTTGATTTACGTGCAATAGACAATATGATGAATAGACTAGATGGTACTGACAATAAAGCCGTTTTGGGTGCAAACGCAATTTTGGGTGTTTCGGGGGCTGTTACAGTTGCCTCGGCGAATGCGTTAAAGATCCCCTTATTCCAATATATTCGCGATATTTATGAAAATGATGGACATTGGCAGTCAGATTTAAATATCAAGGTAGATGATTATATAATGCCTAAAATGTATTTTAATATTTTAAATGGCGGTAAGCACGCCGAGAACAACGTTGATATTCAAGAGACTATGATAGTTCCACAAAAAAAGACCATAGCTGAAAATATAAAAATCGCTTCTGAGATATATCATTCTTTAAAAAAGGTGTTAATTAGTAAAAATATGTCTGTTGGCCTTGGTGATGAAGGTGGATTTGCTCCAAATCTGGAGTCAAATACTAAGGTTTTCGAAGTTGTGCTCGAGGCAATAGAAAAAGCAGGCTATGTTTCTGGAAAAGACGTTGCAATCGCAATAGATGTTGCTGCCACAGAAATTTTTTCTCATGACAAAGATGATAAATATATACTTGGAAGTGAGGGCGTAGGCTTAAATTCACAGCAACTTGTCAGTTGGTATAAAGAATTAGCAACGACTTATCCGATTATATCTATAGAAGATGGACTTTCTGAAGATGATTGGGACGGTTGGAAGCATATGACGGAAAGGATTGGAGATAAAATACAGTTAGTCGGAGACGATCTTTTTGTAACGAACCCAGTCAGAATAAAAAAGGGAATCGATGAGGGCGCAGGGACGGCAGTGTTAATTAAAATTAATCAGATCGGTACCATAACCGAGACTTTAGATGCGATCCATCTAGCTTTGAAAAATAAAATGAAATGTATGGTTTCTCACCGGAGCGGCGAAACAACTGATTCTTTTATTGCTGATCTGGTTGTGGGGACCGGTGTTGGGCAGATTAAGTCAGGGGCACCTGCTCGTGGTGAAAGGACAGCGAAGTATAATCGACTTTTAGAGATCGAGGAATATTTAATTAATAATAAATAAACACAGGAAATCTGGTATGGTAACGGCACAAAAAAAAGTAAAAACAAGAAGTAAACCCGTATCGACGACAGAAACGACTTCAAAAGAAAGTGGTCAAATACGCTCATTTAGTGTTTTATTAAGCGGTTCTTGGCAGATTTTCAAGCGCTCTTTTGTAAATTATCTTTTACTGCTACTAGTAGCAGTGGGTCTAGTGGGAACAATTATCATTATAACTTTTTCTTTCACATTTTTTCCTAATTTTAACTCCATGACTACAAATTTGTTTTCTACTCCTGTCGGATTAATTCTTATAATTTTTTTAATTTTTTTGTATTACGTAGTCGCTTTGTTTATACCTATCTTTTTCGAATTAGCCATAAAACACATTATTATAACAACAGGTGAGGGCGAACCAACTGATTTCCGATTATCTCTTAAATATAGTTATAGAAATTTAGGATCATTTTTCTCGGTTTCATTAGTTTCAGGGATTTTATCAATAATGGGGTATTATTTGCTAATTATTCCTGGTGTTATCATTTCTATAATTTTAAGTCAGGTGGCTAACGTCTTTGTTCTAGAAAATAGAAATGGACTGAGTCTGGGGACACTTGATAAAAGTTGCGAGATAACAAAAGGCTATCGTTGGATTGTTTTGGGTAGATATATTTTACTGTATGTATTTTTGTTAAGTCCTTTATTAATATCAGCCTTACTTACCCTAGTATCACCGGTAATGACTATAATTTTTTTCGTGGTATTTGTCTGCACAATTATTTCGTTTTCACCCATTACGACTGCCTTCAACTATCTTATTTATAAAGATCTCGTTAAGATTCAGTCTAATTAATTCACAATTAAAATATTCAAGCTGAAATATTTTATAAATTGGGCTATAATAGTTCTATGAAAAGGAGGGTATTGCTAGTAATTCTTGATGGCTGGGGTTTGGCTCCGGCCGGCTCAGGCAATGCAATAAGTTTGGCGAGAACGCCAAACTTTGAGTATTACTGGTCCAATTTTTTGCATACAAAATTATCTGCCTCAGGAGAGGCAGTCGGTTTGCCAGTTGGGCAAATGGGAAATTCTGAGGTTGGGCACTTGAATATTGGTTCAGGAAGAGCGGTTTTACAAGATTTACCTCGTATTACTAAAAGTATTAAAGACGGCGATTTTTTTCATAATAAGTCACTGTTGGGTGCTTTTGCAAGCGCTAAAGCAGCGGGGAGCTCTCTCCATTTGCTGGGTTTGGTAAGTCCTGGTGGTGTACATTCTCACCAGGAACATCTATATGCCTTATTGGAAATGGCAAAACAAGAGAAAGTTCACAATGTTTTTGTCCATGTATTTACTGACGGTCGTGACGTTAAGCCAAAGTCAGCATTGAAATATGTACAAAATTTAGAAAAAACAATGAAAGACATTGGAGTGGGCACCATCGCAACTGTTTCTGGGCGATATTATTCTATGGACAGAGACAATAGGTGGAACCGTATTCAGTCTGCTTATGACGCAATAGTTTCGTGCCAGGGCGAGTTAGCAGATTCTGCAGAAGAAGCAATAGAGAGGAGTTATAAAGTGGGTATCACTGATGAATTTATCAGACCTACGATTATTGACAAGGAAGGAACAATAAAAAACGGTGATAGTGTTATTTTTTTCAATTTTAGGTCAGATAGACCCAGAGAGCTTTGCCATGCACTCCTGGATACGAAATTTAAGAGCTTTATCCCACATCAGCAACTTAAAAATTTATATTTTGTAACAATGGCGGATTATGACCCTTCTATACCAGTTAGCGCCGTGGCCTTTCCCTCTGTTGATGTCTCTAACACTTTGAGTGAAACAATTTCTCAATATGGTTTAGAACAATTTCATATTGCAGAAACCGAAAAATATGCACATGTTACATTTTATTTTAACGGTGGCAAAGAAAAGCCGGTAGTCGGAGAAGAAAGATTGCTTGTTCCTTCTCCTCAAGTTTCTACTTATGATCTTAGGCCTAAAATGAGCATTGGCAAAGTAGAAGAAGAGCTTTTACAGAGGATTGGATCATACGATTTTATAGTAGTTAATTTTGCCAATCCGGATATGGTTGGGCATACGGGTAAATTGAAACCCGCTATTGAGGCCTGTGAGTACGTTGATGAAGCGTTAGGGCGCGTGGTCCGGGCAGCACAAAAAGAAGATTATACGATTTTAGTGACGGCAGACCATGGCAACATAGAAAAAATGTTGAACAGTGACGGGACCCCCAATACGGCTCACACCACAGACAAAGTTCCTTTTATTTTAATAACTCAAGATGATTGCATAATAAAGAAAGTTGTTGAACCGAAGCTATCGAATATCGCTCCAACCATACTTTCTATTATGGGCTTACCAAAACCAAAGGAAATGAGCGCGAGCTTATTAGTGGAGTAAATATGTTTGATATTGTTACAATCGGTGGAGCTTCAAGGGATGTTTTTTTTATGACTGACAAGGGAAGAGTAATAAATGACTTAGTTCACCATCAGAAAATTCTCGGCTTTGAGCATGGATCAAAAGTAATCCCAAATGATAGTAAATTTACATATGGCGGCGGTGGCTTAAATGCCGCAGTTAGTTTTGTGAAACTTGGTCTAAGTGTTTCGACCCTTCTTAATATTGGTAGTGAGGGGAGTGGTAGCCTTATTATTAACAGTCTTCATAGCTATGGAGTAGATATTGAGCACGTCAATCGAGATTATGTTAACCATACGGCTATGTCTATAATCATCAGTATCCCCGGTGAAGACCATATTATGTTCTTATATCGTGGGGCCAATGATTTTCTTAAAGTTCACGATTGGAGACCCTTACGAGCTAAATGGTTTTATGTCGCATCTCTTACCGGTGATTCGGCGGATCTCTTGCCTGAGATTTTTACATTTGCAAGATCCCAAGGTATAAAAGTGGCTTGGAACCCGGGAAGCGAACAGCTTGCAGGCGGGTATTCAGATTTGAGCAGTTTTTTAGAGGAGACTGCAATTCTTTCTTTGAACCGTTCAGAAGCCGAAGAATTGGTCCGTAGTAGGAAAAGAATTAAGCTCGGTGATGAAAAGTTATTACTTCGTGAATTGTATAATATGACAAAAGGCTTAGTTGTAATCACTGATGGTAAAAATGGTAGTTATGCGACTGATGGAGAAAAAGAATATTATATGCCTGCTAGTACGTATCATAAAGTATTGGAAACAACTGGAGCTGGAGACGCATTTGGTTCAACTTTTGTGGCTATGAAATTATTGGGCTATGGGACAAAGCATTCCATGAAAGCGGCGGCTTTTAATGCAGGAAGTGTTATCGAGCACATAGGAGCACAGGATGGGCTAATGACTTTTAACGAATTAAGCGCTAAAATAGAGTCTAAGAACAATGGATAAATATATATTAATTTTCGCGATGAGGAAAGATGGATAAACAGCAAACAATTATCACAATCACAATTATGGTCATAGTTGTTATTTTATCGTTTGTTGGTTCATATTTTGCTGCAAATATGGGCTATCAAACTAAAGTAGACGAGTTGACGAAAGCAAGGGATAAAAAAGCTCAAGAAAACATAGCCATTGTTGCTAAACAGGATACAAATCTATTCGTACCTATCGATTTGGTGAAAACATTTATGTCTGAAGTAAAGGCGAACAACGATGGAAACGCAAGACTATATTTGTCGGCTAAAGTCCAAAATATGGATATTAAAAATACTCTTAAGCTTGGTGATGATTTAAATAACCTGATTTTCGGGACACCAACAGAAACCCCAAATGGCGAGGGCTATAAAGTGTCGATGGATTTTGTAGTTGGAACAGATGGTGCCAAAAGAGCCTTTGTTCTAATCAAAGAAGGCGGACTGTGGAAAATAAGTGAGATTATTGCTGAATAAATGGGCAAGAGGCGATATTATGGTAATAAAAATTCTTTTTCTGCGACGCAGAAAAAGAATTTCATGTTTTTTTTAGTAATTATATTTTCATTATTTGTCATTATTTATAGCGTTTACTATTTTATGGCCCAGAAGCCTGGTAGCGGACAAAAAATAGTCAGCAAGATTCAAACAGGCGATCAACCGTTAACAAAAGAATTAGTAGTTTTTATCAATGCAGACGGTGGACTTAGCTTACGGAATGATCGTAGTACTACTTCTAAGAGACTTGCTCTAATCCCGAATGGTACTAAACTAACAATTACGCAAGAGTTGGATGGTTGGTACAAAGTATTATATGAAAGTAAAGAAGGATGGATTTCAAAACAATATACAACCACAAATGCACCACCGGAGGATCCAACCAAAGATTGGCAAATATACAGTTCTGCTTCAGGTTACAAAATCAAATATCAGCCAGGCTGGAAAGCCCAAGATTACGGCAATAATGAGTCCTTGGCAACCACCTCAATAGTTGCTTTTAGCAACCAGGATCTGCCATCTACAATTCCCGCTGGAAGTGATTTTATAGCCCCTATAATTGTTAAAATATTGACAAAAAATATTGATGATATTACAAAAGAATATACTTCTATGTCTGGAGTTCAAATTGAAGCAATCACGGTTGCTGGTAAACCCGGGCAAAAGTACACATATATGATGCTTAGTACAAACACGCAGGTGACAGCAGTAATCTTAAATACAGGTCCCCAGGTTTTTATTCTTTCTGAGGCGGGCGGTTATGGAGACGATTTGCTTAAAATGTTAAACACACTTACAATAGGATAAAAGAGGGAAAATGGCAGACACTATCGATTCAGCAGGCAGTTTAGGCACAAGTGCTGACCAACCAGTAGTGGGTGGTCTTTCTTCTCAACCCTCTCAACCTATGCAGGATATTGATTTAACGAAATCTACTACACCCACTCCGGTATCGGTATCGACTGAATCATCTCAAGTGCCACAACCTGTACAGCCGGTGGTAACGACAGAAACTCCTGCACCGGTCGATAGATTCTATGATGGCTTTTCTCCTTCTGGCGCCGTAAAAATTAATTTAGCTTCAGGTGTTTCTTCTGGACCGGAAGTTTTATTGCCGCCAAAAGAAGACCCGCAAATAGAAACAACGATTACGGCTAATGAAAGTGATCCTCTTGATAGCCTTAATAACTCAGGCATTGAACAAAATCTTCCTAGTATAGAAACCCCCACTACTGGCTTTGAGACAACGCCTGCTACAGACAAGCCTATTTCTCAGCTTGCTTCTTCGGGTGTACAGAGCGTTCCTAGTTCTAGACTTCCACAAAGCAGCGGATTTAATAATATGCCAATAAGTGTTGGTGTAGACTCTATTGCACCACAGCTACCGCCAACGCCTTATGATAATCAAGGTGTTGTCGACGTTTCGAATCCAATTAATCTCCGTGGACTTTTGGTTATAGTCGCTATAGGTGCGGGAATAGCTTTACTCGGTAGCGCAATAATCTATTTTACAATCAGCTATTTTAATGATGCTAACTTAAAAAAGCTGATTGATGAGTTAGCAAACGAGAATAGCAATAATGAGAGATTGATAAAACCACCATCGCCACTTGTCAACCCAAATGTAACGCCAACGCCAACACCAGAACCAACGCCAACGCCAGAACCGACGGCTACACCAGAACCAACGCCAACGCCAAATATTATTATAGTGGACCCCGCAAAAATAACTGGTGATGGTACGGGTTAGAAATAATGGAGGGATTTTGAAAGATATATTACAGCCCAAATCAGTAGCAATTATTGGAGCGTCTTCTCATCCTGAGAAGATCGGTTTTTCAGTATTAAAAAATATTATCGACGGGGGTTTTCAAGGAAGAATTATTCCTATTAATCCTGCTTCTGATAATATTTTAGGTCTCAATTGTCTGCCTAGTGTCTCTGAGATCCGGGGAGTTTGCGATCTTGCCGTTATTGTAGTCCCGGCAAAAATTGTGCCTGAAGTTTTGACCGAATGCGGTAAGAAACGAATAAGAACAGCAATAATTATTTCTGCGGGCTTTGCGGAGGCTGGCTCAGACGGAAAGGCCTTGCAAGACGAGTTGGTAAAAATTGCGAAGCTTTATAGTATCAGGATATTGGGACCAAACTGCTTAGGAATCATTGACCCTGTCCACAAGCTAAATGCTTCATTTGCAACCAATATGCCCGCAAAAAGGAATATCGCTGTTATTTCCCAAAGTGGTGCTACGTGTACTGCTATTTTGGATTGGGCAAATGGTAATAATATCGGTTTTTCTCATTTTATTAGTTTAGGCAATAAGGCCGATATTAATGAAAATGATTTTCTGGAATATATGATAGACGACAAAGATACAAAAGTTGTTGTCGGATATCTTGAATCAATATCTGAGCCAGAAAGATTTTTAGATATTGCGAAAAGATTAACAAAAAAGAAGCCTTTTATACTTCTCAAAGCAGGCAGAAGTACTCGTGGTTCAGTCGCTGCCGCTTCTCATACCGCAGCACTTGCCGCTGATGATGAAGTTATCGAGACTGTCTTCGCCGAAACAGGAATAATAAGAGCAGAAACATTGGAGGATTTATTTGAATTATCAACTATATTCTCAGACATGAAATTGCCGACCGGAAATAAAGTTTTAGTTCTAACCAATGCCGGTGGCCCTGGTGTGATGACAACAGATGCAATTGCTAATAGTAAGAACCTCGAATTCTATGAGATTGCCCAGAAGGAGCAGGATATATTGTCTAAGATATTACCTTTGGGGGCTTCAGTAAAAAATCCTATTGATCTCCTTGGTGATGCTAACAGCAAGACATTTGAGAATACCCTTAAAATTTTAAAAGGGAAAACTGACGCAGATTTGAAATTGATTCTTATCACCCCGCAAACTTCGACAGATGCGGAGGAGATAGCTAGGGTTATTGTAAAAAATACTGCTAAAGACGTTGTTGTGGCGCTTATAGGCGGTACCAAGCTTGAGGAAGCCAGAAAGATTCTTTCAGAAAATAGAATATGCACTTTTTTGTATCCTGAAAGGGCAGTATTTTGCCTCGATAAGTTAATTTTTTACGCAAAATATATTCACAAAAAATCAAGACTAGAAACTTATACAAAGGTAAATAAGGGTCTTGCTAATAGGGTTATTAAAGCCTATAAGCTTTTAGATGATGCAGACATAGCAAAAATATTTATGGCTTATGGAATACCGATGGCAAATTCAAAATTAACGACGAGTGCGAAAGACGCCATTAAAGCTGCTGAAAAAATCGGTTATCCAATAGTTCTAAAGGTAACTTCTCCTGATATTCTCCACAAAACAGAGGTGGGGGCTATAAAAATCGGCATAGATAATCCCGAGGATTTAAAGAGTTCATATCAAGAAGTTTTAAAAAATGCTAGGAAGCATCATCCCAAAGCCAATATTCTAGGGGTTACGGTTTATCATATGGTCCGTTCAACTGTTGAAGTAGCGATTGGGGCAAAGAGAGATCCACTTTTTGGTCCTGTTATTATGTTTGGTCTCGGCGGTACTTATATAGAACTATTTCGGGATTTTAAGCTTGGGCTTGCTCCAGTAAGCGTTGGTAGGGCTAAAGACATGATTCGTGGAATCAGATATTTTGAAATGTTAAATGGTTATCGTAATGGTGAAAAATTTGATATAGAAGCACTTGCAATCGCTATTTCTGGGCTTTCTCAATTAATGCTAGATTTTCATAGTATCAAAGAAATTGACGTAAACCCGATAAGAGTAAACACAGATCACAAAGGAATATTAGCCCTAGATGCGAAAATAATTTTTGATGGCGAGAGATAACAATCTAGGCTATAATACTTATACATTGGAGGGAATACTTGGCTAGTAAAAATACTAATAACATTATCACAAAACAGCTCCTGACGGGCAACGAAGTCGCCTTAAAGGGAGCTCTTGTTGCTGGTGCAAATTTCTTTGCTGGTTATCCTATTACCCCGACAACAGAGATACTTAGTGGCTGGGCGAAAGTAGCTGCGAAAGATAAAAAGCTCAAATTCCTCCAAATGGAAGACGAAACTGCTTCTGGATTTGCCGTAATTGGCGCTCTCTTGGCTGGGAAAAAAGCCTGGACGGCGACGGCAGGTATGGGACATGTTTTGATGCAGGATCCACTGGCTCTTGCAGAATCATATCGACTTCCTTTTGTTATGTATGTAGGCCAAAGAGGAGGACCATCAACTGGTACTGTAATTTATTCTCAGCAGGAGCTCACCTTGGCTAGATACGGTGGTAATGGCGAGGGACTTAGGATAGTTTATGCACCGGCTAATGTCAGTGAACTTTATCATTATATGCAAAAAGCTTTTGATACGGCTTGGAAGTATCGTTTTCCGGTTATAGTACTTGGCGATGGCTATCTTTCAAAAACACAAACAGCCGTTGATCTTTCAGAAGAAGTTGATGTTGTTAAGGCTAGTCCTTATTTTCTAAATGGGCAAATAAAAAATATGAGAAATTGTTTTTCGACCGAGGATCAGCTGGTTGATCACCTTGGCTTTATGTTTAAGGAGTTTGCAGAAGCTAGTAAAGAAATAGTTGAATCAGAAAGCTATCGGACTGCAGATTCAGAAATAGTTATTTTTGCTTGGGGTTCTGTTGGCTATGCAGCAAAGGTAGCGGTAGTAAATTTACGAAATAAAAATATCAAAGTCGGTTTATTTCGGCCGATAACAATGAGGCCATTTGATACCAAGGCCGCGATCAAGGCTGTTAAAAAAGCAAAATATATAGTAATTGCAGAATCAAGCGCAGGGCATTTCGGTAGAATAGTTCGAGAGACGCTCGCACAGGCCACAGACGCAACATATATTCGACTTTACAAACCCGCTGAGGGAATTACGACAGAAGATATCGAAGAGAAGATTCTGGAGGTAGCAAATGTCTAATCCAAGATTCCCAAAGGTTGTAAAAACAGAGAGCAAGCCGAGTAATTTTTGTCCTGGTTGTGGCTATGGCATAATATTGAAAATTTTAGGCGAAGTTATTGATGAGATGGAAATCGCACCTAGAACTGTTTTTGGAATAGATATCGGTTGCAACTTGCTTGCCTGGGATTACTTTAACCTCGATACGGCTCAGACACATCATGGTCGTGTAACGCCGATGATTTCTGGCTACAAGATGTCACAAAAAGACAGTGTGGTTATTGGCATCGCCGGTGATGGTGGCCTTTATGCTATTGGGCTACAGAGTTTTATACATACTGCGCACAGGAATGAGCCAGTAACCGTAATCGGGGTTAATAACTCTGTTTACGCAATGACTGGCGGACAGTCAGCTCCTACGACCTTCGACCACGAGGTAACTGATACTACTCCAGACGGTAAATTTACAAGCAAGAAGCCGATATTTGGCCCTGAAATGTTAACTGAGTTTGCCGACGAAAAAGCATTTTTAGCCAGGGGGAGTGTTAATAATATTCCTGTACTGAAGTCATATTTAAGAAAGGCAATCGAAACTCAGCTAGCGGGTAACTTTTCTTTTGTAGAGGTTATTTCTTACTGTCCCACAAATTGGAAAACCAATGCTGAGGCAACAATAGATTTTTCAAAGAAGTTAGAATCAATTTACAAGACAGGAATAATCAGTGGAAAATAGGGTTTATAAAGTATTATTGGCGGGTGAGGGTGGACAGGGCGTTCAGACAATTGGCCACGTTCTTGCTAGGGCTGCGTTCGAGCAAGGTTTGAATGTTGCCTATATGCCGAACTATGGTGTTGAACAACGCGGGGGTGTTTCGCTGGGTTATCTCCAAATAGGAGCGGGGATTATTGGGTTTCCTAAATTTTCCAAGGCTGATTATATTGTGAATATGCGCGCGAGAGCGATTGAAAGAATTATTCAATATGTCGATGCGGATACATTGTATATATACGATAGCGATTTGATTAATAACTCAGAACTTAAGAACACAAATGCTCAAAAGCTACCTATTGCCGCAACCTCAACTGCCTCATCACAGCTTAGCCCACAGATATTTAATATGATACTTACTGGTGCCATAATAAATGAATTAAAAGTTATAGAACGAGTATATGTAGAAAAAGCTTTAGATATTATTTTAGCGAAAAAATATAAAGATAAACCACAACTTAGAAACTTTAATAAAAAAGCTCTCGAAATCGGAGCAAAGCTTGCCAAAGAGGCCTTTTCTCCTGTCAAGAAAACCTCTGTATTAGATAGCCTGGATGGAAATAAATGAAGCAGATAGAGCCAAAAAAATTCGAAGATAAGGGGAAGATATGGATGCAATTCCCCGAGCAATGCAAGAGTTGTGGACTGTGTATAGAAATATGCCCGAAAAAGGTACTTTCTTGGGATGAGGAAGTCCTTGGTCATTTCGGACGAGCAACAGTGAAGTGCGATATTAAAAATTGTATTCAATGCAAGATGTGTGAGCATATTTGCCCCGACATGGCGATAAGAGTGAAGGACTAGATGATAGAAACGGTTGGTTATATCGCAGCTTTTCTAACTACAATTGCTGCTATCCCTCAATTGATAAAAATAATTCGTTCCAAGCATGCAAATGACATATCAATCTATATGTTTTTGATAAGTTTTATTGGATTTTCTTTATGGTTGATTTACGGCTTTTTAACATCATCAAAACCACTCATTATTGCAAATATTATTACTCTTATAATCTTTGGGTTGATCATATTTTTTAAACTGAAATATACGAAGAAATAATTTCTATCACATCGAAGCTCTTGGATGTATGTATCAACAAATCAAAACCAGCTTTTGTGCTTTTTCTACTGTTTTAAGCTGCAAAATTCGCGTATAATTAGTTACATGCAAGAAATTCTAAACGGTTTAAATGACTCACAAAAAGAAGCAGTTCTGGCCACAGATGGGCCAGTTTTGATTTTGGCGGGAGCGGGAACTGGAAAAACGAAGGCGCTAACTCATAGAGTGGCTTATCTCATTCGTGAAAAGAAGATAGCGCCTGGAAACATCTTAGCTGTTACTTTCACGAATAAGGCAGCGAAAGAAATGAAGGCTCGAGTAGCGAAGCTGGTTGGTGGTAGCACTCAACCGACCATGGGAACTTTCCACTCTATTTGCGCCAGAATCATGCGGGAAGATGGCCATTACCTTGGTTATAAACGAAGCTTTACTATTTTTGACACTGCAGATTCCCAGTCGGCAATGAAGCAAGCAATGAGTCAGATAGTTCTCGAGGACAAAAAAGTCACAGCTTCAACTCTGCTAACGTATATTTCTAGTGCAAAGAACGAACTTATGGGTCCAAAAAAGTACGCCACAGTTGCTAGTGGGTATTTTCAGGAGATTGCTGCGAAGGCGTATCCAGTCTACCAAGACAACTTGAAGCGAAATGACGCTCTTGATTTTGACGATTTGCTAATGCAGACCGTTGTTCTTTTCCAAAAATTTCCTGAAATACTTGAGAAATATCAAAGTCGCTGGAAGTATATTCATATAGACGAGTATCAGGATACCAATCATGCTCAATATTTGTTTGCAAAGTTACTTGCAGCAGAGAGCCAAAATCTATGTGTAGTGGGGGATGATTGGCAGTCTATATATTCTTGGCGTGGAGCAAACTTTCGCAATATTCTAGACTTTGAAAGAGACTGGCCAGAAGCAAAAGTAGTGAAACTAGAGGAGAACTATCGTTCAACAAAAGTGATATTAGACGCTGCCCACAATGTTATTACTAAAAACGAAAATCGTAGTGACAAGAAGCTTTTTACTCAGAACGAAGCAGGTATACCCATAATAACTATTGATGCTTATGACGAGCATAACGAAGCGCAAACCATCATCCGTGAATCGGAGAGATTGGTTCGCGAAGAAAACTATAAACTTAATGATATTGTGGTTCTTTATCGTACTAATGCTCAGTCCAGATCTATTGAGTCAGAGTTTGTCCGATTCCGTGTGCCATATCGAATTATAGGAGGTTTTCGTTTCTTCGAACGTAAGGAAGTTAAGGATATTGTAGGCTATCTCCGGGTAATCAGTTCTGATAGTGATTGGGTTGCTTTCGAACGCATAATCAACGTTCCGGGCAGGGGAATCGGTGATACTACAATCAAAAAATTGATAGAATTTGGACGATTAAATAATCTTCATATTTCCACACTATTAGACCGAATACCCGAGATGGGCTTAGGGCCGAAACAAACAGGTTCTCTCACTGACTTTGCAAGGCTACTTAAAATATTCCGTAATTCAGCCGAGATTGAAACTTTACCGGAGCTAGTTGCATTGGTTATTAAAAAGAGTGGCTACGAAGAATTTCTCAACGATGGGACCACTGTTGGAGAAGAGAGAGTGGAGAATGCCCGAGAGCTATTGTCAGTAGCGGTAGAGTACATCAACGCTCATGCAGAGGCAAGGCTTGAGGAATTTCTCGAAGAGATGGCACTGGTCGCAGATATCGACAACTGGAATCCAGACGAGGAAGCGATTACTCTTATGACACTTCATGCTGCAAAGGGTCTTGAGTTCAAAGCTGTCTTTATGGCCGGAATGGAGGAAAATCTTTTCCCTCATGCCAATAGTTCGTATGATAATGAACAGCTTGAAGAGGAGCGGCGTCTTTGTTACGTAGGAATTACTCGCGCTAGAGAGCGTCTATACTTCACCCTTGCAAATACTAGAATGCTTTATGGTAAGACGCTTAGTAATTCCCCAAGTCGTTTTCTTGCGGATATCCCTAGCCATCTAATGACAGGATATGAGAGTGTACTTTCTTCAGGGACCACCCCGATCGTTGCAGAGGAATCTATCGGCGGTTATTTAAACGTTGGAGACAAGGTTGAGCACGAGGATTTTGGTACTGGCGAGGTAACGGCGATTGATGATGATGAGATTACTGTTAATTTTGACGAATATGGGATAAAGTGGCTATCGCTAAGCTACGCAAAATTGAAAAAGGTTTAAATATAGGCAAAATATCGCTGTGGACAAAGATTGACACAATCAAAAATCCGTCATAGAATAGCAGTTACGCTAAACAAAAGCACACAAACCTTGAAGATAAACACAATAATAAATACCCTCCAAAAAATACATTTCAAATTCAAGAACACCTACTTGGTATTCTTTTCTTTGGCTATTATATTAGCTAGTTTTGCATCCCAAAAAGTAATGGGTGAGGGAGTCGTTAGTTCGGTTACAACTAATATCAAGTTTATTACCGAAGAAAAAACCACAAACTTCACTTCTAATGAAAACACTATTCAGAATGCTTTAATCAAGCAGGGAATTAAGTTGGATAAGAATGATTTAACAAATCCAGAGCTATCGACACATCTCATCGGTGGGGATGTGATTGTGAAACTAATCCCAGCGAGACCAGTTCTCATTAACGATAATGGTCAGTCCTGGGTAGGCAAAAGTGCTTACAAAAATACCAGCGAAATATTGGGTCAGCTTGGTATCGCGGTCGATAAGGTTGATATCGTAAATACTGAGCTTATCTTAGATCCAGTGACAGATAATATGGCAGGTCAAAAGATCAATATCAAAAGAGCTCCAGTATTTACAATCTTTGTAGACGCCAAAGAAGTCTTAGTCCATAGCTGGAAAAAACTGGTCTCAGATATTCTTGCTGAAGGTAGTGTAGTTCTTAATCAAAACGACACAGTAAGTACTCCTCTGGACTCCACAGCGCCTGTCAGTGGGCAGCTAGAGATTACTAGGGTAAACTATGCCGATGTTGAGGAAAATACCCCTGTGGAGTATGAAGAAATTACCGAGAATAGTTATGAAATGTACAAAGGCCAATCAAAGGTTACTCAAAATGGTGTAAATGGTAGTAATAAACAAATTGTCCATGTTGTATATCATAATGGCGTAGAAGTTTCTAGAGATGTTGCGTCATCGGTTGTTACTTTGTCACCACAGAATAAGATTACGATTGTAGGTGTAAAGCCCTATGGAATGGATGTTCTGTGGCCATATATAGTCGGCGCAAGTCAAAGATATGGAGTTAGTGCAGATGATATGGTTAGAGTAATGTTATGTGAAAGCCATGGGGATGTTGATAGTGGGCGCTATAATAATGCTAAATACAAAGGATTGTTTCAGTGGGATTCTGACAGCACAATGTATTCCGACCATGTAGCTAGAGCGGGTTTCCCAGGGGCTGGTTTTTATGACCCCGAGGCACATATATACGCAACCGCATTGAGGGTTAAAGAGGCTGGATATCACTGGTACGCATGGGGAAGATGTAGTGTCGGTTAGAAATAATAAACCATTTTCTTCGTTATCCTAAACTTGCCTGCCCGCCCGTAACTCAAAGAGTAAAGGAAGGATTTAGCTTGCCTGCGGTAAACAGGGATCTATTCCATAATTTTTTGATACTTTTGTCTATCGTCACAAAAGTATCTGAAAAAGACTCTTTTTTCGCGATCAGCAAGCAGATCCGCGATCTCTTGCGTTAAAGATTAAATATATCTCTAAGATTTATCTTACACTCTCACGAACTCGGATATCGTGTATCGCCTAAAGTTGTTTCAATGATCCGACCCTAAGTTCGAAAAGCGAAGTGTAGTCTGAATGCGATTTTGTGAATAATTTTGTCTGAGCAAACCAAAATATTTTGCGAGTCAATTTTCACAAAACAAAGTGAAGACTAAGAATGACACTTTGAGAATCTTGTGTGGTCGGGAGGTTTGGCTACTTTTGCCGATACAAAAGTAGAATTAATATCATCAAAAAGATATAAACAATACCATACGGAAAGCGTTAAAAATAAATTTATAGATAAAATCTTAAATACTATCCCGTAGACTCTAAGCACGAAATACGCTATAATAAAGCCCGAAAGGGCCCTTTTTTATGGATTTAACTGATATACCTGAAATAAAGAGAACTCTAAAAGCTTATGGGGCTTACCCTCAGAAAGATCTGGGGCAGCATTTTTTAATCGATCATAAAATAATTGAGACCATAGTAGATGCCGCAGATATTAAAAGTGATCAACTCGTTTTAGAGGTAGGCCCCGGAATGGGAATACTTACTCAGGAACTTTGTAAGAAAGCAAAAGAAGTGCTTGCCATCGAACTAGACCGTTCAATGATTGCCATCGTGAAGACTAGCTGTATAAAGTATCACAATCTCCGAGTAGAAAACGTAGATATTCTGAAGTACAACACAGATGAACTTGGTGAATATAAGGTGGTCGCTAATCTGCCATACTATATTACTAGTGCAGTAATCAGACTTTTTCTCGAGTCATCGAATAAACCAGAAGAACTAGTTTTGTTGGTCCAAAGAGAGGTGGCTGAGCGCATTTGCGCCAAACCTTCAAGAATGAGTGTTTTGGCAGTTTCGGTGCAATTTTATGGCAATCCTTCCATTGTAGATATTGTACCCAGAACAGCATTTTTCCCTGCGCCTAAAGTTGATTCAGCGGTTTTAAAGATAAAATCCTACAAAAATCCACTTTTTGATGTTGATAACCGTTTATTTTTCCGTATTGTAAAAGCCGGTTTTCATGAAAAGAGAAAGCAATTAATCAATTCACTATCTGGCGGTCTCTTACTTCGTAAAGACATAGTCGAAGTAATTCTCAACGAAGCTGCCGTCAGCCCTCAAGCTAGAGCGGAAAGCCTAGCGATGATAGACTGGTATAATATTTACAAAGCATATTTAAAAATCCACACCGAGGAGTATTGGAATGAAAAGGTATAAAGTATACGTGATAGGCGATGTCCAGGGTGTTTTCTACCGTCATAATGCTAAAAAACAGGCGAATGAACTAGGTATAATGGGCTGGTGTCGTAACGAGTCTGATGGTAGCGTTTATGTCGTTGTTGAAGGTGAAGATAAGTCGATTCAAAAGTTTTTTAAATGGTTGAAGTTAGGGTCTCCTCTTTCAACTGTAGAAAAAGTGGATACTTTTCAGGAGAAATACACGGGTCTTGAGAAAGATTTCGAGATAAGATAATGGGTAAATTGTACGTCGTCTCAACACCGATAGGGAATCTGGGAGATATTACTTTACGTGCCCTTGAGACATTAAAAAATGTTGATATTATCGCTTGTGAAGATACGAGACATACATTGGGTTTATTAAATCATTTTGAGATTAAAAAACCTCTAGTTAGTTATCATCAGCACTCTAAGGACAGTAAGGTCGAACAAATAATTAGTTCAATTTTAGAAGGCAATAATGTGGCAATTGTTACGGATGCCGGGACCCCTGGCATTAGTGATCCGGGTGAGTTTTTGATACGTAGAGCAATAGAAAACAAGATTGAAATTGAGCCAATACCAGGTGTTTCCGCAGCTATAACGGGCTTATCAATTTCTGGTTTGTCGACTGATGAATTTGTTTTTATCGGTTTCTTGCCTCACAAAAAAGGCAGGCAGACCAAGCTTAAAGAAATAGCAACAGAAAAAAGAACAATTATTTTATACGAATCGCCATTTCGAATTATTAAATTATTAAATGAATTACTTGAGTTCACTGGTGACAGGGAGGTTTCGGTATCTCGTGAGCTTACAAAGAAGTTTGAAGAGACATATCGAGGCAAAATATCTGCAATATTACCCACAATCAAGGAAAAAGGGGAGTTTGTAGTTATTTTAGAGGCTAAGATTGATTAAGACTATTATTTTCGATAATAATGGAGTCCTCACGGATAGTGATAAAGAAGCTACTATTTCTAACTTTGCTAAATATTTTGGCATAGAAGAAAGCGAACTAGTAAAAGTGTTTGATACTTTTGCAAAGCCCTTAGATGACGGGTCAATATCTACTAGTCAATTTTATCAGTTAATTGCAGATAAATTTGATAAAAAATACAATTATGCAGAGCTTAGAAATGTCCACATAAACAGTTATCAGCCTAAACTAGGCATGAGAGGATTGCTAGAGAGGCTAAAAACGACTCACGAAATTGCTTTGTTGACAAATTTTGGCGATGTATTTGACGAAGCTGATAAAAAGGTTTGGAAATGCACTGAGATATTTGATAGCAAAAATATTTTCGTTTCATCAAAGTTAAAACTAAAAAAGCCAGAACTAAAAATATATGAAGTCGCACTTGAAAGTCTTGCTCGAGAAGCTACCGAGGTTGTATTTATTGATGATCGAGAATCAAACCTGGTTCCTGCTCGCGTCCTCGGCATGAACACAATTCTTTTTACCTCTCCCAAGCAGTGTGAAAATGAGCTACAATTACTATTAGAGGAATCAAATGTCTAAAAATAAATTTTATGTAACAACTCCTATATATTATGTAAACGCAGAGCCACATGTCGGCCATGTATATACCTCCACCGCAGCTGATGTTTTGGCGCGTTATTATCGAACTCAGTATGGTAAGGAAAATGTATTTTTTATGACTGGAACCGACGAACATGGTGCAAAAATCCAAGAAATAGCCGAAGCAAAGAGCATGAAACCAAAAGAATTTACAGATGAAATTGTTGCAGGATTCAAGGGAGTCTGGAAAAGTTTAGATATTTCTTATGATAATTTTTTGCGAACTACCGACAAGGATCATATAGAGGCCGTAAAGTGGGTTACACAGACCCTTTATGATAATGGAGATATTTACAAAGGATCTTATCAGGCGCTCTATTGTGTAGGTTGTGAACAGTATAAGACTATTTCTGAGCTTATAGACGGGAAAATATGCCCGGATCACAATAGGGAGTGTGAAGTCCATGAAGAAGAGGCCTATCTGTTTGCGCTTTCTAAGTATCAAAAACAGTTAGAAAAACTTATTTCTTCAGATGAAATATTAATTAGTCCTGTGGCGAGGAAAAATGAAGTACTTTCGTTTATTCGAGGCGGTCTCGAAGACGTAGCGGTTTCAAGGAAAAAAGAGAAAGTCTCTTGGGGCATTGATTTGCCTTTCGACGAAACACAAACAACTTACGTTTGGGTAGACGCTTTTTTAAATTATTTAACAGGTCTTGGCTGGCCAACAGAACAAAAATTAGTAGACAAATTTTGGCCTGCAGATGTCCAGCTAATGGCAAAAGATATTATTCGAGTTCACTCAACAATTTGGCAAGCCATGCTTCTCGCCTTAAATTTACCAACCTCAAAACAGCTTTTTGTCCATGGATATTTTACAGTTGATGGTAAAAAAATGAGCAAGTCACTGGGTAATGTTTTGAGGCCAAATGAGCTTATAGAAAAGTTTGGTGCTGACGCAGTCCGCTACTCTATATTGCGCGAATTCCCTTTCGGTTCAGACGGAGACATTTCTGAAGTTAAGATTTTAGATCGCTATAATTATGAGCTTGCGAACGGAGTCGGTAACCTAGTTCAAAGAGCTCTTTCGATGATTAATAAATATTCGCTTAAACCGACAAAGAAAACGACTGATGTTTGCGAAATCGATGAGTGTTTCGAAGACGTAAAAATGAGAGAATCAATAGCGCGTAACATGAAAGAGCTTCATTTCGAAGCAATCCTCACCGACGTTTGGCAAAATGTAATTCGTCCAACCAACCAATATCTTGAAGAGAAAAAGCCTTGGGAGTTGGCGAAATTTGATTTAGTCGAACTTGCTCGGGTGATGGAGATTGTCTACAATGAGCTATTTTTAATTGCGGATTATCTAGAGCCTTTTATGCCCGAAACAGTCGAAAAGATGCGCTTTCAGTTGGAAAATTTAAAACCAGAACCATTATTCCCGAGAATAGAAAAAGAACAGTAAGACATTACAGGAGGGGTTTTTGTCCGTAAGTGATCATCAAAATATTCAGCATCAGATTTTTCGTATTAAATATACTGAGTTAAACGAAATATTTTTAGTTATGGCTTTGCGTTCTTTTGTTTGTGGGATGATTACAATTTTTATCCCCATATATTTATACAATATTGGCTACTCGCTTAGAGATATATTATTTCTTTTTCTTATAATGTTTTCTGTCGAATTTGTTTTTGAGTATTTTTCTGCAAGATTGAGAACCGAGCTTGGGCCCAAACATGCTATTGCTATTTCATTCCCTTTTCTTATTGCCCATATGTGGCTACTTGCCACCATCCAAACGTATAATTGGCCTCTTTGGATACCGGCACTTTTCGGCGGTATTTCACTTGCTTTATATTGGCAAGGGTACCATTATGATTTTTCCAAGTCTAAGCATAAAGGACAGGCTACACGAGATGTTAGTAAAATGTATATTATCCTTGCTGTGCTAGGAGCAATAGCACCATTCGTAGGAAGTTCTGTCCTTACATATTTGGGTTTCAATGTTTTGTATTTTATTGTAATTTTTGCTTTAGCTTTTGCATTTATCCCTCTCGTAAAACAAAAAGAATTTAACACAAAAGGTATTCTCAAGCTGAAAAAGTTAAAGCCTAAAGATATTATTTTAGATATGGTTTCATATGGCGGTTCGGGAGTTGAGGCGACGATATCATTAGTTATTTGGCCACTTTTTATTTATATAATTTTAAAGAGCTATCAATATTTGGGAATAATAACTTCTGCGGCACTTATTGTTACCATTATCGTTACGTACTTTGTTGGTAGAAGGGTTACTAACAAGAATAGACATCTGTACATTCGCAATAGTAGCTTTCTAGATAGTTTAATATATATTATGTTAATTTTTGTTGAAAGTTTTATCCAGGTTGCCTCTTTGAATATGGCTCGGAGTTTGGTTAGTTCTCTTCGATCTGCTCCTTACGTATCGGAATATTATTTACATGCAGACGAAAGAAGCCGCTCGGAGTATATTTTTTATATGGAATCGGCAATCGATTTTTTTAAAATATTAATGTACGCATTTTTAATAATCTTAACTTTCTCTTTTACCGATAAAGAGGTTCTAATCGCAGGCTTAGTTATAGGTGCCGTTGGGGCACTAGCTGCAAGTTTGATGCCACGAGCAAAATGCGAAATGCCCGTAAACACACAGAGCCTAATAGCAAAAAAAATTAAGATAACACCAAAATTAAGGGCGCATAATGAACTTAATCGATAGCCACGCACATGTAAATTTTGCTGTTTATTCTGATGATTACGACGAAGTATTACGTCGTTCTTTGTCGCAGGGTGTCCGGGTAGTCAATGTAGGGACTCAGTACACCACTAGTAACAGAGCCGTGAAATATGCTCATCAGTTTGAAGGGGTGTGGGCAGCCGTTGGCACCCACCCCGTGCATTTGAAAAAGGGGAGTTTTGATTATTCTGACAGCGATGAACTTGATAGTACAGAGATACAGACAATTGGTGAGGATTTTGATTATGTAAAGTATCTCGAGCTAGCGAAAGACAGTAAGGTAGTCGCCATCGGTGAGATTGGTCTTGATTACCATCATTTCGAGGACGGTGACGATATAAAGGGTCTTAAGGATAGGCAAAAAGAAGTTTTAATTGAGTTTATCCAGTTAGCAAACGAAGTTGATAAGCCGGTGATGATACATTGTTGGGATGGTTACCCTGATTTACTAGAAATACTTACAGAACACCCTGTAAATAAGAAGGGAGTTATTCACAGCTTTATTGGAGGCTATAAGACTGCCAATAAGTTTATCGAACTTGGTTATAAAATAGGTTTGAACGGAATGATAACGTATTCAGATACTTATCATCGTTTGATCAGAGAAATAGATTTAAGCCATATTATTCTGGAGACAGATTGCCCATATTTAGCTCCGGTCCCTCACAAGGGTGAAAGGAATGAGCCAGCACTGGTTTTCGAAGTTGCAAAGACAATTGCTGCAGTGAAAGATATTGCTATAGAATTAGTTGCAGAAAGTACTACAATTAACACAGAAAGACTATTTAATATTTCAAAATAAGGAGTGCCATGGATGCAAAAAGAAAAGCCACTCTGGATGAACTAATAGGGCAACCAGAAGAGTCTGAAGAAGAGAAGAAAAATCCTGACATGTTGGATCTTGAAGAGCCAAAAGAAAAATGGAAATTAAAAACTTTTATTATAGCGGTCCTTACTCTTGCTATTATGGGACTTGCGTATACGGCTTATCTCTCGATAACCAGTACTAAAAATGTTATTAGTGAAGAGAAAATAGAAAATCTGATCGAGAAGGAAACCGCGGAAGTAACCCCAGAGTCAGCAAAATCCGTATATGTTTATGTCAATGCAGATGGCGGTCTGAACCTTCGTGAATCAGCTAGTGCTACGGCAAAAGTCGTCACTACCGTACCAAATAAAGCCAAATTATCAGTAGTTGCCACAGAAGGTGATTGGTATAAAGTGAATTATGAGGCGCAAACTGGCTATGTTAGTAAAAAATATACTGTAGAAACGTTACCAACAATAACACCGACAATTACTGCTACACCTACACCTTTACCGTAATAATATTATGTTGACAAAATGTTACCCCTAATGTTACCCTAGATGTAGGGTAACATTTTATTTATTAATAGTTCTCGACTTTGCTCGAACAATAAGTTTTATTCTTCGAGTAGAGCGAAGCGGAATCGAGAAGTAAATGAAAGAAAAATTCATTACAACCGCTGAGCTCGCAAATGGAGCTTCAAAGGTATTATCTAATCTAAGGAATGGTACAGGAACCGTCATTTTGAGATATTCAGATCCTGTTGGAGTTCTGATATCTTGGGATGATTATAAAAAAATAGAGAACCTAGAAATGCAACAAGTGAAAGAATGTAAAAGTTGCATTTCAAATACAAAAGATATAATACAAAATACAAAAAAGGAAATTTAGTGAATAAAGAATTCGATATAAAAAAACGAACGCTTTCATTTTCTAAAGAACTATTGGCTTTTGTTGCTAAATTACCCAAAAACGATGAAAATAATATTCTTAAGAAACAGATAATACGCAGTGGCACAAGCATCGGGGCAAACGTTTATGAATCGAATGGCGGACATTCAAAAAAAGATTTTTCGAATTATATTAATATAGCTTTAAAATCAGCTAATGAGACACTATATTGGTTCGAATTAATTGAATCTGTTAACAAGAATTTATCGGCAGAAATAGATATTCTATCAAAAGAGACGGCTGAATTAACAAAAATATTAGCTACAATAGCTATTAATTCGAGAAAGGATTAACATGTATTTTGTATTTTGTATTGAGAGTTTTGTATTATGAGGATTTATCTCGACCACGCTGCCACTACGCCCGTAGACGATATCGTTTTGAAATCGATGCAACCATATTTTGCAGATAAGTTTGGTAATCCTTCGAGTATATATACACTTGGCCGGGAAGCCAAAGATGCTCTTTGTGAATCTAGGCATGCTATCGCCGAAATGATCGGGGCAGACAAACCAGGAGAAATAATATTCACTTCTGGAGCTACAGAATCAAATAATTTGGCGATAAAAGGTGTAGCTTTCTATGCTTCACAAATATTCAAGGTTAAGCCCCATATTATGGTTTCTAGTATTGAACACCATTGTGTCCTAGACTCCGTGAAATATTTAGAAAAATATTTTGATTTTGAGGTGAGCTACATTCCAGTCGATCATGAAGGTGTTGTAGATCTCAAATATATTGAGAACAATATCAAAGAAAATACGGTATTGGTTTCTGTTATGTACGGCAATAATGAGACTGGGACTATCGAACCAATTTCTAAGATAGGGGATATTGTAAAAGCAAAAAGGGCAAAAAGAAAAGATGGTGGTGACGACTTACCATTATATTTTCATACAGATGCGGTCCAGGCTTTTCAATTTCTCGGCTTAGATGTGAATGCACTCGGCGTAGATTTACTTTCTCTTACCGGACACAAATTTTACGGGCCTAAGGGGGTTGGTATTTTATATGCGAGAAGGGGTGTGAAATTTTTGGCTCAGCAACAAGGTGGTGCACAGGAGAGGAATCAGAGAGCTGGAACAGAAAACGTGCCATATATTGTTGGCATGACAACGGCAATGAAAAATGCAGAAGCCAAAAGAGGGGAATATAATAAAAATATTACTGAAATGAGGGATTATCTAATAAAAGAGGTAGCTGAGAAAATCGATGACGTAGAACTTATCGGACCCAAAGACGTCGATAAAAGACTGCCGCATATAGCTTCTTTTCTAATTCGAAGAATAGAAGGAGAATCAATTTTAATAAACCTCGACTTAATCGGCATAGCGGCTTCTAGTGGTTCGGCATGTACTTCGGGCTCTCTCGAGCCGTCTCATGTAACAAAAGCCATGGGGTATGGTGATATGGAGGCGCACGGGGCAACCAGATTTAGTTTCGGTAAACTAAATAAAAAAGAAGATGTCGATGAGTTAATGAGTAATTTACCAAGTATTGTGGAAAAATTAAGAGCAATGAGCCCGATAAAGTAACCCCATCCCGTCATCCTGAACTTGATTCAGGACCCAAATATTAAATAATAAATTCCAAATCAAGTTTGGAATGACGATAGAAATAAAGGAGAAACAATGGCAGATTTATATACAAAAGAAGTGATGGACCATTTTACAAACCCGCGTAATGTAGGGACAATCGATGATGCTAATGGGGTTGGAGAAACTGGTAACCCGACATGTGGAGATATTATGAAGATATATCTGAAAATAGAAGATGTTAAAGGTAAAGAAATTATTAAAGACGTCAAGTTTCAGACTTTCGGTTGTGGCGCAGCTGTAGCAACATCGAGCCGAATCACCGAGATGGTGATGGGCAAAACCGTTGATGAGGCCGAAAAAATTACTAATGAAGCGGTAGCAGCTTCCTTGGGAGGATTGCCACAGGTTAAGATGCATTGTTCCAATCTAGCCGCGAACGCCCTAAAAGAAGCAATTAAAGACTATCGAAGTAAGAAATAATAAAACAGGAGGCACGAATGGGTTTTCGAATAGCGCAGATTTCCGACATTCATTGTGGGGACGCTAGATTTTCAGAAAAAATATTAAAACATTTTATTTCAAAAATTAATTCTTTTGAACCAGACTTAGTAGTAATCGCAGGCGATCTTACAGCTGATGGTTATAAAGAACAATTTGAAGCAGCAAAAAAATATATCGATTTGATAAAATGTTCCGAAAAAATGATTATTACCGGCAACCATGACTGTCGCAATGTTGGCTATGAACACTTTGAAAATATTTTTGGTCAGAGATTTGATCAAAAAACATTTGAGATTAATGACAAAGGAGAGCCAGATAGAAGACTATCTATTATGACAGTTGATTCGAGCCAGCCCGACATGAATGAAGGTGCTGTGGGAAGAGATAAATATAAGTATATCGACTCTTTTTTTGGCGGAAAAGACAAAGAAAAAGATTTGAAAATTCTCGTTTTGCATCATCATCTAATAGCTATCCCGGGTACTGGTAGAGAAAGGAATGTTGTAGATGATGCAGGGGATTTACTTAAAAAAATAACTGATCTGGGTATCAACGTAGTCTTGTCTGGACATAAGCACGTGCCATATATTTGGAAACTAAACAATACTCACCTTATCTCAAGCGGGACAGGAGGAACTATGAGAATAAGAGGGAGTGTTATGCCTTCAATAAATTTATTTGAAATGAATAAAGATAATATTGATTACAACCGCCTATATTCAGATGGGATAGAAGAAAGTGAGATTTTGAAGTTATGAAGAGCGTTATAAAAGTATCCGGAATGCATTGTAAATCCTGTGAGATGATTTTAGAAGAAAAAATAAAGGATATCCCTGGAATTACAAAGGTAAGTGCCAGTACTAGTCGGCAAGAAGTAAAGATAGTGGGTAATGATTTTGATACTAAAGCCGTAGGAAATGCAATTACAGCCGCTGGGTATAAGTTAGGGGCCGAAGAAGAAACTATTTTAACTCGTGAGAAGCAGGTTTATCTGGATGTGATATTATTCTTTCTAATTGTCGCAATTTTCTATCTGATATCTTCGATTATTGGTATTTCTAATATTATTCCATCTATTGGGGCAGACAGCTATACATTTGGCGTCGTTGTACTTTTGGGTATTACCGCAGGTTTTTCTACTTGTATGGCGCTTGTTGGCGGTTTGGTTCTCGGCTTTACGGCTAGATATCGTGAAAAACATCCCGAAATAACAGGCTTTAAAGCGTTTATACCAAACATATATTTCAATATTGGCAGAATAGTCGGATTCTTTTTTTTAGGTGGTTTACTCGGTGAAATCGGGACAGTTCTACGAGTTTCATCGGTCGTAAATGGTTGGTTACTACTACTTGTTTCTGCGGTAATGCTTTTAGTAGGGCTTCAACTAACAGGTTTATCGCCAGCTATTTCTAGAATTAACTTCACAATGCCAAAGTTTATTGCTAATTTATTTTCTAGCAATAAAAAAAGTAATAGCGGCTACACTCATATTGGCGTACTAACAGCTGGGGCATTAACTTTCTTTTTACCTTGTGGGTTTACTCAAGCAATGCAACTTGTTGCGGTTGCTTCGGGCGGTTTCTTATCTGGCGCTCTTATTATGTCATTATTTGCAATCGGAACTTCGCCAGGGCTACTTTTGGTAGGGTCTGTTGCTTCTTTTGCCAAAGGCAACATGGCTACAAAATTATTCCGATTTATGGGAGTAGTAGTGGTGGTGTTGGCGATTGTAAATCTTCTCGCATCACTTAACCTCATCGGTATCCATCTGCCAAAAATTAATTTTCCTTCAAACACTGAGAGCTCTCAAACAAATAATAATGTCGCAGTGGTCGATGGTAACGAGCAAGTAGTAAATATGGATGTTGATTCATCTGGCTATTCTCCTAATTCATTTACAGTGAAAAAAGGTGTCCCTGTTCGTTGGGTGATAAACCTTAAGGATATCTCAACTTGTGCGAGCTCTCTGGTTTTTTCTGATATGGGGATCCAGCAAATACTGAAAAAGGGAGAAAATGTGATAACTTTTACCCCTAGTCAGACCGGCACTTTAAGGTTTACATGTTCTATGGGAATGTATAGCGGAGAATTTAAAGTTATTGATTAGCTCGACTAATCTATAACCTTGAGGAAGACATTATGAAAAAACAATTAAAAATTGAAGGTATGCACTGCACATCTTGTTCGCAACTGATAGAAACTAAACTTTCTAAAACACAAGGCGTCCAGCGAGCGAATGTAAATTATGCAACCGAAACAGCAACAGTGGAGTATGTAGAAGATCAAGTTTCTGTAAAGGAACTTTTAAAAGTCGTTGAAAGTGCTGGTTATAAGGCCTTAGATAAAGAGTCTTCTGAAAATGCGAAAAAGGCTTCTTGGTTTGGCGGCGATACTTTCAAATTAATTTTTTCTGCCATCCTATCGATACCTATTCTTATTATCTCTATGCCTCAAATATTGATGATTTTTGGTATTAATGCCGAGATGCTTACGGATTTTCCTGAGAGGAAATTGCTCCTATTCCTGCTTACAACGCCGGTACAGTTCTATGCTGGCTGGGAATTCGTTCGCGGAGCTTATGTAGCAGTAAAAAATAAAACTGCTAATATGGACATTTTGGTCATAATGGGAACGATGTCGGCTTATCTTTTTTCTGTTTATAATACTTTTTTTGCAAATGGAGATGTTTTTTACGAAACTGCGGCACTTCTCATTACCTTTATTCTCTTTGGGAAATACCTAGAAGCTAGAGCAAAGGCCAGAAGTGGCTCGGCGATACAAGAGCTTATGAGTTTACAGGCACCAACAGCAAGAATTATCAAGGGTGGTAAAGAGATTATTGTACCGATTGAAGAAGTTAAAAGAGGCGATACTATTTTAGTAAAGCCAGGAGAAAAGATCCCGGTTGATGGTTTAGTGACTGAGGGAAATAGTTCTATTGATGAATCAATGATCTCTGGCGAGTCGATTCCAATCGAAAAATCAATTGGCTCTAAGGTAATAGGCTCCACTATCAATTTACACGGCGCCCTAACAATAAATGTCACCACCGAGCTAGAAGGGACAGTTCTTTCGAAAATAATAAAACTTGTCGAAGAAGCACAAGGGAGTAAAGCCCCAATCCAAAGGCTTGCAGATATTGTTTCAAGTTATTTTGTTGTTTTTGTAATCGGTATAGCTCTTTTGACTTTCCTTTTTTGGTTAACAATAGGCGGAATGGGTTTTGAATTTGCTTTAATGATGGCCGTATCGGTTCTGGTTATTTCTTGTCCATGTGCTCTTGGGCTTGCCACCCCCGCAGCGATAATGGTTGGAACTGGAATCGGAGCCAAGAACGGGATTCTGATCAAGTCGGGTGAGGCTCTGGAAAAAGCTGAACAATTAAAGGCGGTTGTTTTTGATAAAACAGGAACATTAACAAACGGTAAGCCAGTGGTAACGGACATTTTGCTGATAGACAAAAAGACACCAGAAACAGAACTTATTTCGATAGCAGCTGCTATCGAGAAAATGAGCGAACATCCATTGGCGGATGCGATCATAGCAAAGGCAATATTAGAAAAAATAGAGTTACCAAGGGCAACTAGTTTTGCATCGGTTCCTGGTTTCGGGGCTTCTGCCTTTATCGGCAAAGTGCAATATTTTATAGGGAATGAAAAGTATTTTCTAAAAATAACGGGCTCGAAAATTGGCCTTAAAGCTATGGAAAATCTGGAGAAATCTGGCAAGACTGTTGTTATTGTTTTTAAGAAAAGTGCTCCGATTGGTCTTATCGCGGTTGCCGATCAACCGAAGAACAATGCCGCTGAAGCAATCGAAAATATCCAAAATCTCGGAATTGCCACTTATATGGTCACCGGTGATAATCAGCGGACTGCGGATGCGATTGCATCTGTTTTGGGAGTGGAATATGTGATTGCGGGTGTATTACCAGATGAAAAAGGCGAACACGTTGTTTCAATAAAAAATAATGAGGGCCCCGTTGCATTTGTCGGAGATGGCGTGAATGATTCGATTGCACTCGCTAGAGCTGATGTCGGGATTGCGATGGGCAGTGGAACTGATGTGGCTATCGAGTCTGGTGACATCGTCCTTGTAAAAAGTAGTGTCACGGACGTTTATAAGGCAATAAAACTTTCAAGGCTCACAATGTCAAAGATAAGAATCAACCTTTTTTGGGCATTTATCTATAATATTATCGGTATTCCTATAGCTGCTGGTGTTTTGTATTCGGCGTACGGTATTATTCTGAGACCAGAAATCGCAGGTGCAGCTATGGCACTTTCTAGTGTGAGCGTTATTACAAACTCACTTTTGTTGAGAATTCGAAAGCTATAATTTATAAATGTTCCAAAGTTTGTTAGAATGTAGAATGTGAACTATGTAGATTTATTATTTATCATTGTTACCTTGATTTTCGCAATCTGGGGATATTTTAGAGGTGGGATAAAAGAATTTTATTCATTATTTTCTTTTTTTATTTCTATATATATCGCCCTAGTGTTATATAAAAATTTCTTATCATTGGTGGGTTGGATCACCTTCATGCCTGAAAGTTATGTCAAAGCTTTAGCTTTCTTTGGTATTTGGTTAATAGTAGAGGTGTTATTCTTTACGGTATTTTATTTTGGCGCAGATAAATTGCCTCAGAGCTGGGAAAAATCTCGAACAAACGCAGCATTTGGTATACTTGGAGGAGGTTTAAAGGCACTTCTCATCTTATCATTAATTTTTTTGTCACTACTTATGCTCCCTCTACCTAAGTATGTTCAAAAAAGTATTAGCAAATCATATTTTAGTAAGTTTGGTCATGACAACAGCCCTCAGTTAGTTTCTTTCGTAGACACAAACTTTAGTGGTCTTGGCAGTAATGTGATTAAAGCCGTTGCTGTTAGCCCGGATCAAAAAAAGATAGTCAAGCTTGGTTTTACGGAAAAAAATCCTATAATAAATATTGCAGAAGAAAAAGTAATGCTAACCAAAATTAATAAGGCTAGAACCGAAATCGGTGTTGATAAATTGGTTTTGGATGATAAGCTTTCGGAAGTTGCGCTTTCGCATGGGATAGAAATGTTTGCAGGAGGATTTTTATCTCATCTATCAGCAGACGGCAGTAGTCCGTTTGATAGGTTGAATAAACAGCAAATAAGTTATTTTTTTGCTGGAGAAAATTTGGCGATTGCACCAGATTTGGATAGTGCCTTTAACGCACTAATGGAATCACCTGGGCATAAAGCAAACATTCTTTCTGGAGATTATGGCAAGGTGGGAATAGCGGTTTTAGGAGCTGGGAGCAAGGGTAATATATATGTACAAGAATTCACGGATTAGTTATGGTTAAGAAGTTGATCATCGCAACACTTGTGGCAATACTCTTTGTAGTATTCCTTCCTTATGGAATCGCACTATACTTGTCGCCGCAAAATACTTTAGCAAAAAGTGATGCCATAGTAGTAGTCTCTGGTGGTGATACCGACGCCAGAATTTCCGAAGGTGTAAGACTCTATGAACAAGGGTGGTCAAAAAAAATTATTTTTTCTGGGGCTGCTGCAGAAGGAGATGTCTCAAACGCTTTAGCGATGAAGCATATAGCCATAGATAGTGGAATTCCAGAATTGGCGATAATGGTTGAGGAAAACTCCAAGACTACTCTAGAAAATGCTCGATTCACTGCCCAGATAATCAAGAAAAATAATTATAAGAGTATTATTCTGGTTACATCGCCATACCATCAAAGGCGAGCATATAGTTTATTTAGAACTGAACTAGGTGATAATTTCACTATTATTAATCATTCGGCAAAAGATACAAATTGGAGTAAACGAAACTGGTGGGACAATAACGTCGCTCGTTTTTTAACATTTGGTGAAGTTTCAAAGCTTTTTGTAATATTTTTCCAGAGTTTGGGGAGTAACTAATGAGAGAAAATGAGATATACGATAACGAAGGCCGTATTCTAAAAGCTGGTGGAATTATTATTAATAACAATAATGATATTTTGTTATATTTGAACGAAGATAGAGGATTTGCATTCCCTAAAGGCCATTTGGAACAAGGTGAGACTTTCGAAGAGTGCGCGCACAGAGAAGTAAAAGAAGAAACAGGCTTAGATGTAGTGATTGTTGATTATTTGTCACCAATTATCTATTTGAACCAGCACGATAACAAAGAAGTCTATATTGAGATGTTTCTAATGAAGCCATTGAATTTGGAACTTTCAACAGAGCTAAACGACGACACCCTACTGTGGGCAGATTATAATACTGCTGTTGTAAATTTGAAGCCCAATAATAAGCACCAGCATAATAGTCTTTCAGACTATTTGGTTAAAAATAAAGACAGTATATATAGAGAAAAGGTTCTTTCGGCCAACGGAGAAGTAATGAAGGCGGGAGCTTTGATTTATCGAGATTGTGGAAAAGAATTTTTACTAACCCATAGAATAAAAAGGGCGGATTATAGTTTCCCGAAGGGACATCTAGAAGCTGGTGAGTCATTTGAAGAAGCTGCAAAAAGAGAGATTATCGAAGAAACAGGCTGTGCCGTTAAAATTATCAAACCACTCGAAGATTTTAACTATGAATATCCCGAGTCTGGTAAAGTTTGTGTCAGGATGTTTTTAGCAGAGTGCGTGAGTCAAGGGGATAATCACGAATCATTTGAATCCCCGGTGTGGGTAAAGCGGGAAGAAGTAGAATCTACACTTACTTATGAAAATCTTAAAGAATATTTTAAAGAGAATACAAAGGATCTTTTTTTATGAAAATTGCAGTAGCTATGTCGGGTGGGGTCGATTCTTCTGTCGCTGCGGCATTGATGGTCGATAAATATGGTACACAAAATGTTTTCGGCGTGACTATGAAACTATTTTGTTATGGTGAAAGCGGCGGTAGCGATAAAAGTTGTTGTTCGTTAGACGCGATAGACGATGCAGCTATGGTTTGCAAACAGCTTGGGATAAGTCACTATGTTGTAAATCTAGAAAAAGATTTTGAGGCAGAAATAATAGATAATTTTATTTCAGAATATAGTCAAGGAAGGACCCCAAATCCCTGTGTGAGATGTAATAGTCTCATTAAATTCAAGCATTTATTACGAAAGGCACAGGAGCTGGGTGCTGATATTCTAGTTACGGGTCATTATGCTCGGATTCTCCCTTCTTTGTCATCCCTGGTAGTTAACCCAGGGATCTCTAGCGGCCCCTCTGACTTGTCTAGCGAAGCCTTGGTCATCGACTCTGAGGTGAGCCTCATCGCTCAGACTCGAAGGGCGAAGATGGAAGAAGATCCTCATTTTCGTAAGGATGACAACGTTTTGGGACTTTTCTGCGGTCTTGATTCCGCCAAGGATCAATCATATTTCCTTTACAATCTTGATCAATATCAGCTGGGCCACATTTGGTTCCCACTAGGGGAGCTCACAAAGCCGGAAACACGTAAATTGGCTGAGAAATATGCTCTTAAAACGGCTCAAAAGACAGAATCGCAGGACATTTGTTTTGTAACAACTACCACACAGGATTTTTTATCCAATAAGATAAAGATAAAAGCGGGAAACATAGTAGATAAAGCCGGGAATGTACTCGGTAAACACGACGGGATACCTTTTTATACCATAGGACAGCGAAAAGGTCTCGGAGGAGGGTTTACAGAGCCAATGTATGTTACAGGGTTCGACCTTGTAAGAAATGATCTCGTCGTGGGAAGAGAAGAAGAACTATATGATGATGAGATGATGGTGAGTGATATACATTGGACTTATGGAGCACCCGATTTACCCACTGAGATGGAAGTAAAGATTCGGTATAATTCTAAAGCGAGTTCCGCTTCACTAAATACTTCGAGCGAAGTTGAGAAGTCACGGTCTGATAGTTCTCGATCTGGCAACTGCCGGACTTCGAACAATAAAGTATTAATTAGATTCCAAAAACCTCAAAAGGCCATTACCCCTGGGCAAACTGCTGTTTTTTATATAAAAGAAGAGGTCGTTGGCGGAGGCATTATTGAGTCTACTAGAAAATATTGACTGTAATGATATAATAAAAGCACAGAAATGCAGTCTATCAGGTTCTCTTACAGAGAGCCTGTTTTGATAGATACGGTTCGTACCATTTATTCAGTAGGAGGTGAGTACAGTGAAGACTGTCCGCGAAAGAGCGCTTCCAGAAGAAGTGGTGGTAGAGGCTCTTAGTCTTACTACCGCTGAGTCAGCGAAGGTAAGTACGCTAGTGCGCTGGTTGCAGTGCAACAAAAAATGGCGTCGTGACCGAGACAACAAATTTTCTGAGAAGCAACTAGGGGACGCTCTACGTGCTACCGAAACGGACTTTCCTGATTATGAGCGCCGAATGGTACTTATGAACAAGCTGCTGGTACTAGATCAGGAGCGAGGGGGATGATCTTCTTGTACGAAAAACTGAATCGGCGGACAAAAGTAGCCGCCTGAGGGTCGCAGTGCGCAAGTGCTAGCGACCCTCGTCCTTTTATTGACGAAACATACATTTGGGTATAAAATACATCACCGTAGTCGGAGGGCAGAAAGCTGCCAGCCATTATCTATCTGGAGGTATGATATGGGGATGTCACTGCGCGACAAAGTTCTAGACAGAGTACAGTCGGCCGTCTCGGCAAGATCGCCAGTAATCATTGCTTACGATTTTGTCAGCGCCTACGAAATCGCTATTGATAGTGGCGACAATGAAGGCGATGACCTTGCCTGTGCTGTCGGTACTGCTCTTGAGGAGTATTTACTAGAGAACAGTCCAGACTTCGCGGCGAATATCGCTGTGAGGGCGTACATCTCTGCAATCGACATCGGTGGGGATACCGGAACAGAGATTTGCAATCAGCTCAGAGTCATCTATACACGCGCGTGTGAAAAGTCAGGGGAGTTTCTTGCTTCTCTGCATTACCACCAGAACGGAATCGGTGCTGACCTGGCATACTTGGGTCGGAATGGCTGTACGGTTCGACCAAAATTCGGTTTTGGCCGTTCCTAGCTCGACTACGGTAGGTGCCCCTTTTGGGGGCGCCTACCAAGAGCATTGAGAATAAGCTATATTTAAGATAATATATTGATATGAGAATAAACGAAGTAAGAGATAAATATATAAAGTTCTATATAGATAGAGGACACACCGAGATTGAGTCTTCTTCTTTAATTCCCCAAAATGACCCTACGACACTGTTTACTGGTTCGGGCATGCAACAGCTTATGCCATTTTTGCTCGGGACATCACATCCTAAGGGGAATATGTTAGTCGATTCGCAAAAATGTTTTAGAGCTGACGATATCGATGAAATTGGGGACAATAGGCACACTACTTGCTTTGAAATGCTCGGAAATTGGTCACTTGGTGAATATTTTAAACAAGAGCAATTATCTTGGTTTTTTGAATTTATTACAAAAGAGCTTTTGCTCGACCCAAATCGTTTATATGTCTCTGTCTTTATCGGTGATAAAGCTAACAATATACCCAAAGATAATGAATCCGTCGACATTTGGCAGAAACTTTTTCAAGAAAAGGGGATCGAGGCAAAGGCAGTAGAGATTGGTTCTGAAGAAAACGGTTATTCTGTCGGCATGCAAGGCGGTCGAATTTTTTATTATGATTCAAAGAAAAATTGGTGGAGCCGTGCTGGAATCCCTTCCGAAATGCCTTCTGGTGAGCCAGGCGGTCCTGACAGCGAAATGTTCTATGAATTTACTGAGATTGAGCACGACAAATCTTATGGGGAACATTGTCATCCAAATTGTGATTGTGGAAGGTTTATGGAGATAGGGAACTCGGTTTTCATGCAATATATTAAAAATACCGATGCAACTTTTGCACTTCTGCCAAAACAAAATGTGGATTTTGGCGGTGGTTTAGAGAGGCTTACAGCAGTCACCGAGGGACATTCAGATATATTTAAAACTGATATTTATCAGAATATTATGGACAAGATTGCCGAAATAACAGGGAAAAAATACGCAGATGCAGATTTTGATACGATAAAGTCATTCCGTATCCTAGCAGATCATATCAAGGGAGCGACATTTATCATTGCAGATGGAATAAAGCCGTCAAATCTGGGGCAAGGATACGTAGTCCGTAGATTAGTAAGAAGAGCTATCCGGTACGCGCAGCTCGCTGATATTTTTGAGCAAAATATGTGTTCAGAAATCGCAAAAACGGTAATCGCAGATTATAAAGAGAATTATCCAGAGTTGGCAAAAGCCGAGAATACAATCATTTCTGAGCTCAATATCGAGGAAAATAAATTTTTGAAGACTCTAGAGAGCGGACTTAAGGAGTTCGAGAGATTAACTAGAAGCAGGGACAGGCTTTCTGGCAAAGAAATATTTGAACTATTTGCTTCCCATGGCTTCCCTTTTGAGCTTACTAGGGAATTGGCCGATGAAAAAGGGATAACACTAGACGAGGTAGGCTATAAAATCGAGTTTGAGAAACATCAAGAGGTTTCCCGTGCAGGTATCCACGAAAAGAAATTTGCCAGTGGACTAGAGAACAAGGAAGACCCGAAAATTATTCAATATCATACCGCCGCACATCTGATGCTAGCGGCTCTAAAAAAAGTATTAGGCGAAGGTGTTCATCAGAAAGGTTCTAATATCACCGCTGAACGTATCCGTTTTGATTTTTCCCACCCTGAAAAGATGACAGATGTAGATAAGAAGGCAGTTGAGGACTGGGTAAACGATAAGATATCTCAAAATCTTGAAGTATTTATGACTGAAACTAATCCAAAGACTGCTAAAGAAAAGGGCGCAGAAGGAGAATTTTCTGATAAATATGGCGATAAAGTTACTGTATATAGCATTGGAGGAGATATCGATAGTGCTGAAGCAGTTTCAAAAGAGATATGTACTGGACCTCATGTGAAGAATACTTCAGAGATTGGCCGCTTTAGAATAAAAAAAGAAGAGTCTTCTAGTTCTGGCGTACGGAGAATTAAAGCGATTTTAGAATAAATGTAAGAGGCCGCCCGATGGGCGGCCTTCTCACTCGTACTAGTGATGGAAAACAGGTTGTAGGGCTTTTGCCTTCTCACGTTTCTTTGGTGGTTCACCTAGCCTTCGAACGTAGCCGATAAGTAAGACGACGTACGTAAAGCCGACATTACTCATTGCTAGGTATATCCAGTAGGCTTGGTTGCTGACGCCACTTGGTCTTAGGCCTAGAGATAGCACGGTGGCGAAGATTGGAATCGCGACTAAGGTCGCAAGAGCTCCCATCTTGTCAGACTGTGTTTCTCTGATAGTTCCTGTCGCTTCGCATTTGACTACGTCTAGTCGGCTGAGAACCAGGAGGACTACCGCAAGCGTAAGGAAAGGCCATAGTGCTCCTAGTCGGATAAGGACGCTGAAGGCTATACTACAAACCAAGAAGTAGAAACCGCCGAAGGCGATCATCCTTTTGAACGCTGGCGTGTAATCTTCGTCATCTTCGTTTAGAAACGTTGCAGCCAAAAGCTTACAAAAGTGCAGTATAGCTACATCGATATGAGTGAGTAGAGTCCCATCTTGTTGAAGAATGGGATCAAATTGACGGTACATCGGATCCCTCCCTAGTCGTTTTGTCGTCCGAGGCGCTTATTTTACTCGCTTTTGGCTACACTTTCAAGGCATTTTGTTTGCATGAAATATGTAGAAATATAGAGTCTTTAGAAATACTTATAGATTGTTTGAATATCTTTAATCATTGCGATACAATAAATAAGTAAGAATTGAATTAAATAAATGAAAATACTTCCAAGGATAAAGAAAAAAGAACCAAGGGTGCCACATTATGTGTCACTTGATATTGGTACAGAGTTTGTAAAGGCTTTGATTTTTCGTATTGATGAAGGTAGGGGCATAATTGTTGGTACTGGCCGTCAGCGTCAAAGGCTTGGCGATATGCACGGTGGTACGGTTACGGATATTGCCGGAGTTGTTGAAAATTGTTCTAAGGCGCTTGATAAAGCTGAGGAAATGGCGGGAGTTGTCGCGGACCAATGTATCATCGGTATCGCCGGCGAGCTGGTAAAGGGCACAACGACTACAGTTCATTATGAAAGACTAAATTCAACAAAAAAGATAGACCTCGCTGAGCTCAAAAACATCGTAAATAAAGTTCAGTGGAAGGCATACGATGCCGCTCGTGAGCAGCTGGCTTGGGAAACTGGCCAGGAAGAGCTAGACGTGAAGCTTGTTTCAGCCTCGATTGTAGACGTTAAAATAGACGGATATAAAGTTACTAACCCAGTCGGATTTCAGGGTAAGGATGTTTCAATAGGGATATTTAATGCATTTGCACCGATGGTACATCTTGGGGCACTTCAAACTATCGCCGCCGACCTGGGTCTCGAACTCGTTAGTATCGCTGCTGAGCCATATGCGGTCGCAAGATCTGTTGGAGTAGACGAAGCTGGAGAATTCAGCGCGATATTTATCGATATTGGCGGTGGTACAAGCGATATCGCGGTTGTACGTAACGGCGGTCTCGAGGGGACAAAAATGTTTGCTATCGGTGGCAGAAGCTTTACTAAGCGCGTAAGCCAGTCGTTCAATGTACCTTTTGCAAAGGCTGAAGAAATAAAGATTACATACGCAACGGATGGTTTAGAAGAAGACGACGCCGATAAAGTAAGAGACGCCCTAGAGCTAGATGCTGAAGTTTGGCTATCTGGCGTAGAACTTTCACTTTCAGAGTTTTCTGATGTTGATTCATTGCCTTCTAGAATTTTGCTTTGTGGCGGCGGCTCTGCTCTTCCAGAGATTAAGAAAGCACTTGAGAGTAAGGACTGGTATAAAGACCTGCCTTTTGCCAAGAAGCCGAAGGTAAGTTTTATTAAGCCAGAAGATGTTGCGAATATGGTAGATGATTCGGATACAATCAAGGATCAGCAGGATATCACCCCAATGGGACTTGCAAGTTTGCTTGTTGATATGGACATAGAAGATGAAGTAATGCCATCAATATTACAAAAAATAGTAAGATCAATGCAGTAGAGTGAGGGAATAGAAGTGGTTACACCAAAAACAATTTATTTAGAATCTGACGAAGAGATTACTTCGGTTATAGATAAAATAAGAAAAACGGAGTTTGCAGATATTGTTCTCGTGATACCAAAGGGAGCCACTATAACTCAAAGTATTGTAAATTTAAAGTTAATTAAGAAAAAAGCCGAATCTTTAAATAAAAATATTTCTATCGTTACTGGCGACAAAGTAGCAAGAACTCTCGCTGAAAAGGTTGGTATTGCTACTGGTGCGACGGTGGGAGCCCTGGGTGCTGAAGTTTTTGAACCAGCTGTTGCTACGGGTTCTGCAAATGACCCATTACAAGAAACAAACGAGGTAATTTTTGATAAAGAAGCGATCCCAATCGAATCAGATGATTTGGTAATAACCGAGGGCGAAGATACGGAAGCAGAAGCTGAAGAGAAAGAAGAACTTCTAGAAAATATTAAAGAAAATGGGAAAAAGACAAAAAAGGATAATTTGATGCCAAGTTTTCCTTGGAAGAAAATTCTTCTTTTTGGCGGGATTCCGCTTATAGCACTTCTTGTTGCGGCCTACATATATTTACCTCAAGCAAAGGCTAATATTTTTGAAGATGCGGAAAAAACACCCGTCACCTTAGACATCAGTGGCCAAAAAGGGGTCAAGCTAGATTTAGAAAAATCAGTTATACCAACCCAGGTAATAGAGGTTACTAAAGAGTCGAGCAAAAAATCGCCTGCTACAGGGAAGAAAGATGTTGGGACAAAAGCTACGGGTGTAATTACTATTGCTAATACCACAGCATCTGATTCATTACCGGTACAGACCTTTTCACCATCGAGTAATACTGCGCTCGTCTATACCGCGACTCAAGCAGTTGTTGTTAAGGCTAAAACAGTTGAGAATATAAATGTTACAGCATCTGGAATAGGTGAAAATTATAACGGATTTACGAGCAGTGAATTTTTCGCAATAAAAGCTCCATCGGTTTCTGGAACATGTAATTCTGGGATGGCTGGAGGTACAACAAAGCAAGTTACTATAGTTACCCAAGGCGATTTTGACTCGGCAAAAGAAGCCTTAATCAAAACCGCTACAGAAGAAGCGACAACAGATTTTAACGCAAAAGCGAAGGATTTAAAACTTATTGAGAGCACCAAAAAGACTGAAACAGTATCCGTAACATCGTCCCCAGAAGTTGGGGCAGAAGGCGAATCTTTCACAGTCATAGCTAAAATAAGTGTCAGGGCGCTTGCGATTTCAAACAGCGATTTATCTGCACTTATTAAATATGAAGTAAAAAGACAGCTTGGCGGTACAAAAGAAATCATTGACGATGGTTCGGGCGTTGTTAGCTTGTCAGTTGATGCTGCGAACCTAGACGAAGGTACGCTTTCAGGAACAGTCACTACCACTGCCTTTGTTGCGCCGAAGCTTGATAAAGAAAAAATACAGATAAATCTAGAGGGTCTTAATGACTCTCAAGCCAAGTCATATTTACTCGGATTAGACGGTGTTGGCACCGTCGAGCTAGAATATTTCCCTTCATTTATCAAATCTTTCCCAAGAATAAAGGACCATATTTACGTAAATGTCAAAGTCTCAGATAGCTCAAAGGAATAGCTTGAGAGGAAGAATACTTGCTATAGACGTTGGTGAAGCTAGAGTTGGATTGGCAATATCTGATGAGCTTCAGATTATTGCATCTCCTTTGGGTTTTGTTAGTCGTGAAGATTCTTTTCAAGAAATTGATTCTATTATTAAAAAAGAAGGTATAAGTGTTATATTAGTAGGAATGCCACTTCTTGCGAGCGGTGAGATGGGTTCGCAAACAAAGGATATCCAGAAATTTGCGAAAGAATTAAAGCAAACTACAGATCTGAATATTGATTTCGAAAATGAAATACTTTCTTCGGTTGAGGCAGAGAATAGACTAAAAGAGATGAAAAAACCTTATCAAAAAGGGGATATAGACGCGATGGCTGCTTGTATTATTTTAGAAACTTATTTAAGAGGGGTATAGATTGAAAAATAGCTTTATCGACAAGACATTGGTTTATATAAAAGAGAAACTCTGGCCCAAACTACTTTTGGGGCTTATTGCTTTAGTTTTTTTGGTAGCTTTGATTACGTTTTTTATTTTTAGCAGTTTTATTAATACGGGTAATGGCGGTAAAAATGATACTAACTTTGTAGTAGTTAATGGCCAGGGATTAAAAGTAATATCTACAAATCTCAAGACCAAAAATATTATCAGTAACGACCTTTTGTTTATGATATATATGAAATATGCAGGCCTATCTGGGAATATTAAAGCAGGAGACTATATTTTATCTCCATCTATGACTCCGATGCAGATTGCAGATATCCTTTCCCAAGGTAAGGTCGCGAGCAGAACGATAACTATCCCTGAGGGTTGGACCGTGGCGGAGATCGGCACTTATCTTGAGAAACAAGGGATAGTAAAGAAGTCTGATTTTGTCTTAGCCTCAAATAAAGAATATTCTTATGATTTTCTGTCCAGCAAGCCAGCAGATGTTGGTTTAGAGGGCTTTCTTTTTCCAGACACTTATCAGATATCTATTACTGCAGACTCTGAATCTATTATTAAAACAATGTTAGATAATTTTGGGAAAAAAGTAACTCTTGACATGCGTCTGGCTGCGAAACAAACTGGATTTAGTCTTTACGAGACTATTACTCTCGCTTCTGTCGTTGAAGAAGAAGCTAATAAACCAGCAGATCGAAAAATAGTCGCCGGGATATTTATTTCAAGACTCAATGAGGATATGATGCTTCAGTCTGATGTTACAGTAGCTTATGCGCTCGGTGAAGACAGAAAAGAGTTAACGGCAGCAGATATTTCCCTAGATTCACCGTATAACACCTATGTTGTAGCGGGTCTTCCTAAAGGTCCAATCAGTAATCCTGGTCTGGAATCTATAAGCGCAGTTATTTACCCAGAGATAACTGATTTCAGATACTTTATCGCGGCCAATGATCAGATTTACTATGCCAAAAATATCGAAGAACATAACGCAAATGTGGCTAAATATCTCAACTAAAGTAGTTTATTAATAAAACTATTTTGTGCTCAATGTACTTGACAAAACAAGCCAAATAGCTTAAAATTTATACTGTTTTAAGTTTTGGAGGTGGGTATTAGTACTCACACAAAAAGACTAATCGGTTGGATAAAAAATATAACCGCCGTATTGGCAAAAATATATAATAAAATTAGTCATAAAGACCCAGATGTAAATCTAGGCACCAATAATGATATTGCTGGGAAAAATATAGTAAGCAAGTCTGGTTTTAAAACAGCAAGAAAAAAATTAATTGTTTTTTTTCGCAGTCCACTAAGTGATATTTCCCACGTAAGTGTGATTATTGTTATTTGTATTGCCCTAATCACAGGACTTTCTTCAATTGTACCTACAGGTGGTCAGGTGTCGATCAATCCTTTTCTTACTAAGAAGATTGATTCCGCCGCCAACTATGTTTCTTCTGATGAAAAAAGGATATTTGAGGCGGACCTTGTTACTACGCTCGCAAGTATACACAGCGATAAGCTAGGCCAAGATGCCGCGTCCGTGACGGAAAGTCTTTATAAAAAAGAAAATAATACTTCTGCGGAAGTAACAACAATAGCTAATGTGCCATTATTGGCACCCGCAATTGCTACTAGTAGCCAAGTCGGTCCTACATCTACATACGTCGTTCAAGATGGTGACACACTTTCACAAATTGCCTCGAAGTTTAATATTTCTACTGACACAGTTAGGTACGCGAATCAGCTTGATGATGAAAATAGTATCAAGCCTGGCTCTAGCCTTATAATATTGTCAACTAGCGGTATTTTGTATACTGCTGATCCGGGAGATACAATCGCATCAGTTGCAGCAAAATATAATCTCAAAGAAGATGATATTATTGCGCAAAATAATTTGTATGGTGACGAGCTCACCGTGGGGATGAAAATAGTTTTACCAGATGCAGAAATACCGGCAGCTCCGACTCCTACACCAGATCCACAAGAAGAATCCTCAGTAGGAAATAATAGTAATAATTATGATCCTGGTATTTCATATGTCAAAACATCAACTGGACCTAACCATTTTCCATATGGTTGGTGTACTTGGTGGGTAGCTCAAAAACGATATGTTCCTTGGAGTGGTAATGCTATCGATTGGTATTATAATGCTCAGTCATATGGTAGGCCAGTTGGCAGTACTCCTGTACCAGGATCCATACTTGTAACAGCAGAAAGTGGTTATGGACATGTGGCTTACGTTGAATCAGTTAATGGCAACGGCTCATTTAATGTTTCGGAAATGAATTATCAAGGCTGGGGCATCGCCTCAAATCGTACGATTAGTAGGGGTGACGGAACACCAATAATCGGGTTTATATACTAAGAATAAGCAAAGAAGCCGTGACAATAGGCCTTTCTGGTGCTATAATTATGCTTTGCAAAAAAGGAAAAATATATGTTTTGTGACAAAGCAGAAATCTCAATTAAGGCCGGTAATGGCGGCAATGGACACCTGTCTTTTTTGCATGAAAAATATCGGGAATTCGGTGGCCCAGACGGCGGTAACGGCGGAGATGGGGGAGATGTAATTTTTAGAGTTAATTCTAGCTGGAATACGCTGTATCATTACAAAACAAATCGTAATCTATCAGCCGAAAACGGCGTAGAAGGGGTTGGTAGAGAGAAGCACGGCAGAAACGGGAAAGATCTTATTATTGATGTTCCAGTCGGAACTTCAATTTATGATGTAGAAACAGGAAATATTATCGCAGATCTAGAACAAGATGGTTCAGAGGTGGTAATTGCTAAGGGCGGCCTGGGTGGTTTCGGTAATGCTCATTTTGCGTCTTCTACAAGACAAACTCCGAGGTTTGCAGAGCTAGGAACTAAAGGTGAAGAAAAGAGCCTGAGACTTGAGCTCAAGCTGATAGCAGACGTAGCTTTAGTAGGCCTTCCTAATATTGGTAAATCGACACTACTTTCTGTAATTTCGGCTGCAAAGCCCAAGATAGCTGATTATCAATTTACTACTATTGTTCCAAATCTTGGAGTAGTAGAAAGATTTGGAGTAGATGGGTTTGTTGCACTAGACTTACCCGGTCTTATCGAGGGAGCCGCTGAGGGCAAAGGTCTTGGTGACGAATTTCTACGTCATATTGAAAGAACTAGAGTCGTAGTTCACATTATTGATGGTATGGGCGAAAATATCACTGAAGATTATGCCAAAATTAATAAAGAAATATTGGCTTACAATAAAGATATTCTGAAAAAACCACAAATATTGGCAGTTTCCAGAATCGATTTATTAAATGAAAAAGAAATAGCCGAGAAGTATGCAGAAACTAAGTTAATTATTGACGCTAATCCCAAGATATTTAAATCCGTAAAAGAGCCATTCATGTTTTCTGCAGTTACTCATAAGGGTGTTAATGAGCTAGTCTGGGCGATATCAAAAGAACTAAAAAGTGTACCGAAGGCAGTTAGCAAGATTGAACAAAAAGTTTATACAATCGCCGACGTAGATGATAAATCTGTACCAAAAATTGAAAAAATTGAGAAAGGCTATTCCGTGATTTCAGATAGATTAAATGGCTTTGTGATTAAAACTGATTTTTCAAATCCTTACGCAGTAGAGAGAATTTACGACATAATGACCAAGATGGGAATAATCAAAAAGATTGGTAAGATGGGTGCCATTTTCGGAGATAAAATATATTTAGGCGAAAAAACTGTCGATTATAGGGGATAGGGCGTTTTAATAACACCAAAATCTAAATTTATTTATAAAATTGTGCCAAGGCACGATTTTTTACTAACTTTTAGTATATAATGGCTATATGAATATCAAGGAAGCTAGTATTTGGGCTAGAAAAGTCCTGAAAGATAACGAAGTTGACTCGCCAGAGGCATCTGCGGATTTTTTGCTCAGGCAACTTTTAGCCATTGATAAAGCTCAGATGCTGACTCACCCAGAAGAGAAAATACCCAAGCTACAAGAGCTTAAGTTTCGCCGCTGGGTAAAGAAAAGATCAAAACACGAACCAGTCTGGTATATTACTGGGAAAATTGAGTTTATGGAGCTAGATCTCGCTGTTAATCAAAGTGTTCTTATCCCGCGACCTGAAACAGAGTTATTGGTTGAGAAAATACTCGCTCAATACAAAATACAAAATACAAAATACAAAATATTAGATGTCGGTACGGGTAGTGGGACTATAATTCTTTCTTTGGCAAAACATCTTCCTTTGTCATCCCTGGTCGCAAACCCAGGGATCTCTAGCGTTCCCTCCGAAGGAGATCCTCGTGTTCGTAAGGACAACATATGCTTTTTTGCCTCTGATATTTCTTCAACAGCTCTGGATACAGCTAAGAAAAACAAGAAAAATAATAATATTGCTCCAGAAATCAAGTTTGTGGAAGGGGATTTGTTCGGTCCTTGGGCGGGAGAAAAATTTGATCTTGTCGTTGCAAATCTACCATATGTGCCTCACGAAGACATGGCTACTCTCGCATTTGATTTAACTCATTATGAGCCAAGAGTCGCCCTGGATGGAGGTATCCTAGGTCTTGAAGTCTATAAAAGATTTATTGAAGAATTGCCAAATTATTTAAATCCTGGCGCGAAAGTATTTATGGAAATCGGTTATGATCAGGGAAGATATATCGAGGATTTTGTACATAAATATTTGCCGAAAGCAAAAGTAGAAACACTGGGTGACTACCGCCAAATTGATCGAATAGTTGTCATAGAAACCTAGAAAACAAAACATATACGTGCTAAAATCTTTTCGTCATTCTGAACTTGTTTCAGAATTCTACGGGCCCTTAGCTCATCTGGTAGAGCGCGTCCATGGCATGGATGAGGTGGCAGGTTCGAGTCCTGTAGGGTCCACCAGATATTCAGCAGGCCCTATTTTATTAAGATGGTTTGCACCGAGGAGGTAGCAGGTTCCCAGCCCGACAGAGTCATTCTGGCGGGAAGTCGTGCCCGCCCGCCCGTAGTATGACGAAGGAGGGTTGGGTCCACCATATTGACCCCATATTACTTGGTTGGAACAAAGAGGTAGAAATACCTCTTTTTGTGTTAATATTATCTTATGAGGGCGTTATTTTCTGAACCAACCGTTAAATTCTGCGAAGAAGCAACCAGGGGTATAATCAAAAGACCTTATTATGCTTTGTCCAATTTTGCATTCTTCATTTCCGCAATCGCGATTTTCGTCAAGGGGAAGGGTTCAAAACTTTCAAAAATATTTGGCACCACCGCTTTATTAATCGGGTTCTTTTCTTTGGTGTACGATTCAACCTATATTTATCTTGCCCAGTTGTTTGATATCAGCGGGATGCTTTTATTTGTTAACGTTTTGTTATACCTAAATCTTAAGAATGTATTCAAAGCAAAAACCCTACTACTTACCCAGTTGCTTTTATTCGTTTTAAATATGATTTTAATTATCACTTTTCAAGGTCACTCGGGTAATATCATATTTGGATTATACATAACTGCAGTAGTTGTTTCCGAGGTTTATTTAATAAATAGTAAGATACACACAAATTTATGGAAATGGTTGGTGCCCTTCGGAATTTTTATTATCAGTTTCCTGATATGGATTTTGGATGCAAGGAAAATATTTTGTTCACCTGTCGGGTTACTCAATGGTAGGGCAATATTTCATTATCTTAACGCGATTGTAATTTACCAGTTATACAAATTTTACGATTCACAAAAAGAGTTAACCTAAACAGATCGTTCCCAGTTCTTGCCATTCCAACAATTCAAGAACCAACTGGTTCCAATGAGATAACAGGCAGTCCACCATAAATTTAATGGCTAATTGGAGCCATTAAATTTATATACCCAATTTTCAGTTGGAACCTTTTTAGGGATAAATACAAATAATAATTTGCCCACTAATGCTATAATTATGAAAAGGAGAAACTATGAATAAAAATATAATATATGTAATTATTGCTGTCGTGATTGGAGTATTGGCTGTCGGTGGCTATTTTGTTTTTCGAAATAATGGTAATAATACGAATAACAGCCAAAAGCAAACAACAACTCCAACAGCAGCTGAAACAACTAATTCCGTTAGGATTAAGGACTTCGCCTTTAGCCCGTCAGAAATAAAAGTAAAAAAAGGTACCACTGTAACTTGGAAAAATGAAGACTCGGCAACGCATAAGATAAAGTCAGACGCCTTTGAGTCAGGTGATCTTGCAACTGGTGATACATATCAATTTAAATTCGAGAGCACGGGGACATTTAGTTATATCTGTTCCATACACCCCTCGATGAAAGGAACGGTGACTGTAGAATGATAAGAGAAATTGCTACATTCCAAATCCTCGGCCTCCCTGTAGTTGTCTATGGGGGATTGGTGACATTAACAGCATTTGCCTTTACGGCATATATAGGATATACAAACAAAAGCGGCAAGGGGAAAATACCATTCAAGTGGCACTCCAGAATGGTAATAGCCTCTTTTGTCCTTGCACTTATTCATGCATTCTTTGCTATTTCATTGTTTGTTGGATAGGAAGTGAGGTTTATGTGACTAGAGTAAAAATAAGTGATTCAAACATAAGGCATTGCCGATGCCCTGGGTGTCCGGTTCAGGTTGAAAGTGATTGTGCAAATAGGATATTAAAAGAAAAAAAGGTAGATGAGAGTGCCGGTAATATAGGTGAACTTTACTGTGCTACGGGAAAATCCACTTGTAATGATCTTAATAAAAATGAAACCTGTATTTGTTCATCATGTCTTGTCTGGGATGAAAATAATCTTGGTTCAATGTATTACTGTCTCCGTGGTAGTGCGGAAGATAATGGATAGAGTTTGATCTGATGAATATACCCGATATTATCGAATCTTTTGGTTTCCCGGTTACTTTAGCTTTTTCAGCAAAAGGTAGAGCATTTTTTAGCGAAAGAATAACTGGTAATATTTGGGAAATAAAGGGAGACAAGATGGATCTTGTTTACAAGTTCCCAATTGTAAATATTTCAGGGCATCACGAGACTGGGCTCATAGGAATCGCGGTGGATCCTGATTTTGACATCAGCGGTTATATATATGCTTTCTATACCTATGGTCGAGATGAATACTCGATGAAGAATAAAGTGGTTCGATTCTTAGTTGGAAGCGGGAAAGAGGAGACGATTTTAGATAATATTCCTGCTGGCCGAATCCATAATGGCGGCATCATCGCCTTTGCTCCGGACAAAACCCTATATATCGGCGTTGGTATCGGTAACGAGGTTATGGATAGGTCTCAAGATATCGACTATCTCGGAGGTAAAGTCTTACGAATAAATAATGATGGCTCGATACCTAAAGATAACCCGTATAAGGAATCTCCGGTTTACTCCTATGGTCATAGGAATATATTTGGCCTCGCGTTTCATCCTAAAAATGGCAAACTCTTTATAAGCGAGGATGGCCCAGAAAAAAATGACGAAATAAATATTATCCAACCCGATGGAAATTACGGCTGGCCGGAGGTTACGGGAAAAGTCGGGAGTCCAAAGTTTGTAGACCCCATCATTACCTATACTCCCACTATTACTCCTACCCAATGTTGTTTTGATGAAAAGTATTTTTACTTTGGGAGCTATAATGATGGGGCAGTACATCGATTAACACTTGGTGGAAAGGATTATAATAAGGTCGAAAAGGATGAGACTGTATATCGTGGGAAATCATTCGGGGTAATCGGGGTTTTCCATAGCCCAGATCACCAGTTTTATGTTACAACACCGAATAGAATCTCAAATTTTTCTCCAGAGGTAAGCTGATAACTATATCTTTGAGTTCTTCCAAGCCATCAGTTCTTTAACCAATAAGTTCCAACTATTTTCGAAGTAGTCCACCATTTTGACCACATCGAAAATACTTGGAACCAAGGGGAGACACGAAAGTGTCTCTTTTGTATTCTAAAAGGTGTTTTTATGGGTTATTATATACTCAGGTATAGGGGGAACATGAAAATAGCTAAATTTAAACTTGCTTACCTTGGCCTTTCGGTGCTTTTGCTTATCTCAGCAACTTTTGTTGGTTTCAAATTTCTTTATAATAATTCTGCAGGTCAGCTAGCCAAGGGCTCATTTTATATTAGCCAATTTATTGACTCGAACTGGAAGGAAATCTACGACGAGTCCTTTGGGGTCGAATATCAAACTAAAACTTTTACTATTGCACCACGTGACGGCAAGGTTCAGATACAGATAAATCAAAAGAATATTCCTTATTCGGATGTTGAATTTGTCCATTTGAATGCTTGCGGGGTGAATATTACTCCTGAATACGCAAAGTATGCGGTTACCGGTGAGAGCGTCCTAGCGGATATATCGGCCGATGATAATAACGTAATCGTCGCCCACGAGAAGCCAGTTGAAATACTTTGGAACATGCCAATTGGTTGTACAGGCACAGCCACCATGACGATGAAGGCGAACGAGTACAGCTCAGCTGAAGCAGGAGCAATTCGCTTTCCATACTCTGGTGCTCCTAATCAGACTTATCAATTTATAAACAACGGAACCATCACCATAGACGGTAACATCAAGGAAGTTGACGGCATCGCCACTCCAAACTATTCACCTACTTGGCTATCTGGCACTGGCCATCCTGGAGGTAGTACATATATCTATATGCAAGATGATGCAAAATACGTCTATCTTTCATATGACATCACCGGTGATAATACCAATGAGCACGGACCTGACTGGCTCAAGATCATGGCGCTAAATACTAAAGACGGTAAAGAAAAAGAATATAAGATAAATGATGATCCAGGCCAATACGGTCAATGTGGTTTTGGTCTGACTGGTAAAGTTTCATACAAACACCAGACATGTGAGGCAAAGATACCAAAGGCAGATCTGGTTGGTAGTCATCTCTCATTCTACTCGCTGTATTATGGAACTTTTTCAGGACCTCAGTTTAATAATTATCCTAGCGTTATAACAAGCCCATCAAATACACTGCCGGTTGTGAAGGGAATGGTATCTGACAATAGCGAAACTCCGGGAAACATCGGGGCTGTAAAATTCCGTGTCAGAGATAGAAATTCTTACTCGACCAGAGAAGAAGACAGTGGGGCATATGATGGTGTTTGCACTGCAGATGATGGAGTATTCTCTGGGTCTGAAGAGAATTTCACCTGTACTGCCACCGAAGCACTCTCTTATGGCATTAACTATGCCTTTGATCTGGAGCTAACTCTGGAGGGCAGTAGTGTCCCGAATGCATACGGAGAGGCCGATTTTACACTCTACGATAATGATTATTCAATCGTTCATGATTATAGCGACACCCTGGGTAGTTATCCAATTGGTCAATTTGTAAAGAATGGCAACAAGCTATACGGTGCTACAACTAGTGGTGGTGAACATGGCTATGGCAATATATATTCGATGAACATAGACGGTACAAACATGACCAGTATTCACTCCTTTGATGGACAAGGTGATGTAGCTGGCGGTTACACAGTCAGTAATTCCTTGGTTTTATCGGGTTCATATCTGTATGGTATGGTCCAAGGTGGAGGCGATGTCGATCAGGGCGGTGTATTCAGACTGAATGTAAACGGAAGCGACTATTCAATGATTCACTCATTCAGCGGGTCCACCGACGGATACACCCCCTATGGTTCACTGACTGTATTAGGGAGTCGTCTGTATGGTATGAATGTCAATGGGGGAATAAATAGTCGGGGAACTATTTTTGGACTGGATATGGACGGGACCAACTTCTCGGTTATTCATAGTTTTGCAGGTCCTGAAGGTGGTAATCCTTTTAGCACCTTGATTGAGTCGGGTGGCGTTCTGTATGGTATGACAAACTCCGGTGGACTTCAGGATAATTTTGGTGTAATCTTTTCTATCTTGCCATCCGGTGCCGACTATCATATTTTACATTCATTTTCTGCATCTGATGGCTTTCAGCCGAGTGGGTCATTAACGCTCATTGGGGAAACACTGTTTGGGGCGACTCAGAGTAGCGGAGCAGAAAGTGGCAATGGGATTATCTTTAAAATCCAGAAGTCTGGGGCCGACTATTCTATCATTCATAATTTTGGCGATGATTTAAACGATGGGGACCTACCAACATATTCGTCGCTTCAGCTTTGGGGTGACAAACTATATGGAGTCACTGACATCGGGGGAGATAATAACATGGGGACAATATTCTCTATAAATACGGATGGTACTGGCTACTCGCTGTTACATGAATTCGCTGGAGGCCCCTATGATGGTCAAACGGGTAGATTCTCGGTGCTCATTTCTAATGGCGTGCTTTACGGTACGACTTTTTATGGTGGCACATCAAGTCAGGGTGCCATGTTCAAAATGACACTTCCTGGGGCTGTCAGTAACCCAGGCAGTAGCGGTCCAGTATTCACGAATCTACCCAGCGCTACCACGGTTATCAATATTACAGATGGTCAGACCATCACTACAAATCCCTATACTTTAAAAGTGAAGCCAACAGATGCCGATGGTATTCAAAAGGTTGAGTTTTATATCGATAATATCCTTATCTGTACTGATACTACCGCCGATGTTGATGGCGTATATTCATGTGATTGGGATACTAGTAAATATCACTCAGATGTTAAAGTCTTGGCTTATGATACGAATGGCAATGTATCCACTGCACTAACTCGTTCGGCTACTGTGAGGCTGGCCAGTACGACTACAGGAACATTGCCAGAGACAGGTGGTAAGAATAATCTAGGAAACATCTTATGGCTCATCGGTTTACTCGGCGTAGCGTTCGTAGGTGCTCGTTCAACACTAAAGGATAAGGGAGGGGAATAAATACTATGAATTTTAATTTAAAAAAGACATTCAGCAATATTTTAGTTTTTGTTTTTATGTTTAATTTTTTAATGCCAGTAGCCCAGGCTGCAGCGCCAGTACAAAGTGTTTTTTTATACGAGCCTGGGGTTAGTCCAACCAATATTCAAATAGACTTTTATCCAAACGAATGGAGCGATGTAATAGATTATTGGACGGTTGAATACAAAAAAAGTACCGATACTACCTGGACATCTATGCTATCCGCAAATAACGGGGGCAGCAATTGGGCGCGCATTACCGGCTTGTTGCCGGGAACTTCATATGATATTAGGGTTTATGCGACAAACAGTGATGGACAGGGTCCATATAGTGATATTACTACAGTTTCTACCCCGTCATATGGGCCTGCTGCAGTAGATTTTTTTGGCAGTGGAAGAAACGACTATGGTGAGGATTGGACCGAGTCTAATAGCGACAATACAAATACGTCTTTTAGTAATCCTAGCGGTGTCGCCATAGACAAGAATCATCATAGGTTATTTGTTGCTGATGGTGGTGGCGATGGTGATCGTAATCATAGAATTATGGTCTTTAATCTGGATAGTAATAATGAACCCCTGGACCACATAGCAGATGCGGCAATTTACTCTGTGGATATAGATGGTGATGAGTCGCTTTTGAGAGCGCCAAGAAATGTCTTGTACGATAATGACAGTGACACCTTATTTATAGCTGATAGTGATAACGGTAGGATTGTGGTTGTAGATGGCTCCGAGGATCTTATTGTCGAGGGTACAGAAGACGACCCTTGGGCTATCCCAGTGGCACAGAACATCTTGGGAGCTGGCGATTTTGATTACCCTCTTGGTATGACCCTAGACAGTGTAAATGGCAGATTGTTTGTTGCAGAGAAAGATAAAACAAAAGGTAGTGTTTACGGCAGTGTAAACGTATTTGACGTAAGACCTGCAGGAAGTACTGCAAAAACGATGTGTGGTGTAACTACAACGGGCATCGAAGATACGACTCCTTCATGCAGCTTGTGGGCAAGTGATGCACTTAGACCTAGAGATGTTGCCTTTGATAGCGTAGGTCAAGTTCTTTATGCTGCGTATGCAGACCAAAATAGGGTTTTGTCCTTTGATGCTAGAGCTGAGGAAAGTGAAAATAAAACAATGTGTGGAGTGACTACGACTGGACTACCCACTAGCGATACAACTGCCATGACCCCATCTTGTGTTTTGGGTCAAACAAATATGGATGATACCGATGGCGATACCACTCAAAGTGGACTAGATGTTCCCAGAGGTTTGTGGTTTGATCAAGATAACGACCGCCTGTTTGTAGCTGATTTGGGTAATAACCGCGTTCTACAGTTTAATGGTCTGTCATCTATGACTAATGGCATGGATGCGACTGCTGTTTTTGGACAAGGGGCCTTTACACAAGACAATAGTCAAACAACTCAATATGAGCTCGATAGTCCAAATGCAGTTACTATAGACCCTATCACCAAGCGTTTATATGTTAGCGATAACCAAAACAATCGTATAATGGTCTTTGCCTTAGAGGATCCACCAGAGCCACCAGCAACCCCACCAACTTTCGTCGATTTACCTGGTACAAGCTCTGCTATTAACGTCACCGAAGGCCAAACGATTACAACCAACCCATACACCATAAAGGTAAAACCAACAGATACTGACGGTATCAAGAAAGTCGAGTTCTATATCGATAATATTCTTATTTGTACCGATACAACAGCAGATAGTGACGGTGTCTACTCCTGTGATTGGGATACCTCGAAATACCACTCTGATATCAAAGTGCTGGCCTATGACACAAATGACAATGTATCAACAGCCCTAACTCGCTCTGCTACTGTGAGACTAGCTAGTACTACTACAGGAAAGCTTCCAGAAACTGGCGGTAATAATAATCTAGGAAACATCTTATGGCTCATCGGTTTACTCGGCGTAGCTTACGCAAGCAGACGCCTGATGCTCAAAAAAATAAATATTTAAGACTTATCCTTGCTGGGGTTGGGGTTGCTTCGCTTCTTGCTTTTGGTATTTTCTTTCCATGGAAACCATTTGCCGATAACTTGTTCAACAAGAATGGACTAAACATCACCATGTCTAAAGAAGAAGAGGGATCCTTTCAAGATTTTGGTATAGAGATACCGAAGCTTGATGTAAAAGCGCCGGTTATGGCCAACGTAAATGGTGATAATAAGTCAGAATACAACAAGTCACTGACGAAGGGACTCGCTCACTACAAGGGGACCTCTCTACCTGGCGAAAAGAGCAATATCTTTGTTTTTGGTCACTCAAGTAGCGACACAGACGGTGGACGTTACGCTAAAATATTTAGAAAACTAGACGATCTAAAAAGTGGCGATAAGATAACTGTGTATTATAAGAGCAAGAAACATGAGTACACAGTAACCGATAAGAAAGTTGTCGAGGCCGACGACCTTTCACCTCTCAACCTGACTGATGGTGAACAGCTAACTTTGATGACCTGCTGGCCGATAGGAACCGTAGAAAAGAGATTGATAGTTATCGCGAAATAGCATCTATTCTAGACTGATTCAGCACTTTCCAGGCGAGTAATTCCTTTACCAACAAGTTCCAACTATTTTCGACGCAGTCCACCATAAATTTAATGGCTATTTAGAGCCATTATTTTTATATACCAAATTTACAGTTGGAACCTTTGAGCGTGAGATGGTATTATTTCGGTATGGAGCAACTAGGTCAAAATCAATCAATCGAAACTGATGACGTTAAACCGCCAGAAGTCTTTGAGGCTAAAGCAGATGCTGATCCTGCCTTGGCGGCATATTCTTCTCAACCTGAGAATAATCCACTCTCGCAAGCTTTTATGGAAAAATATGGGGTTGAATATTCCGACCCTCAAGCCTTAGCTGAAAATCCAGACAAACCTTCACCGGAAATTTCTATGGTGATCCCGGTTCACAATGAGGGTGAAAGTATTGTTGGGTTGCTCGAGTCCCTAGCGTCACAGGTAAGCGATAAAAGCGCCGAAATTGTATTAGTAATAAATAATGACACAGTCGGGACTAGAGACATTATTGATAAGGCAATCGCGGAAGGTAAAATTGACGGTTCTAAATTGCGCCTAGTCGATTGTAGCTACGAAACAAAAGAAGATGGTGATGCTAAGATGGGCGGGGTTGGGTTAGCCAGGAAAATTGGTATGGACTATGCCGTAAGCTCTGGCTCTGAAACGATAGTCTCCTTAGACGCAGACTGGAAGGTCGAAGACGGCTTTATTGACCAGGTTGACCAAACAATGTCGCCAGATATCGATGGATTCACCTTTCAAACTGAAGGAATTGCTAACGATGATAGTTCACGTGAATATATGAGGGTGATGGGTCAGGTCCAGCGCTACAGAGAAGCACTAGGTATTTCTGCAATAAAAAAAGAGGTTGATTTAGAATCGCCGCTAGACAAGAATACAGGTGCAGTCCATGTGGTCAGAGCTTCTAGCTATGCCAAGGCTGGTGGCATGGTCCCTGTCGTCACAGGTGAGGACGGTAGGTTTGGTGCAAGGGTTTCTGAGAGTGGCGCTCGACTAAAGAAATCAGAAATTACAGTTGGCGTTGAAATTAGGGAGAGTGACACGCCGGGTGGTCAAGGGGAAAGCCTAAAGAAATTCAACGAAGGCCTTGTTACAAACCCAGATAAGCCGGGCGAATATATCACGATTGATGAGGCTCAAGAAAAGATGGATAACAGCAAAGAATTTCAGGCAGAACAGAAAAGACAAGAAAAAATTGATGAGATCTCAAAAGAACTTATCCAAGAACTTACTAGTTTTTATAACAATAACAAAGAAAAATTACAGACATTAGAAATTGAAGACATTGATTCAATTAAAGAAGAGGCAAATACCAGTCCGCTAATAAGCAAGTATCTACTATCTTCAGAGAACGATTTTAGCCAACTGATTGGGATACTTAAGGACAGCACTACAGTAGATCAATTCATTTCGGGATTAAGAGATAAGCTGGGCGACGCTGTTAAGGGAAGGGTAGAGGAGTCCGTAGCTTCGTAAATCTTCTTCCATTCTTTTAACTCTCCCACCAATAAGTTCCAACTATTTTCGACGCAGTCCACCATATATTTAATTGCCGATTCGGGTCATTATTTTTTTGTACTTATTTTTCGCTGGAATGAAAGAGGGCGTTTGATTTCTGCTTTTCGATATTATTGAGTTATAATTAAACAAATAATTATTAGGGGGGATATGTTTTTATATAAAATAAACAATCTGACAAAAACTTACGGCGAAAAAGAGGCCAAAGTAGTTGCGCTAAATGACATCAATCTTGAGATTCCTTCAGGGAAATTTATAGTTATTCTGGGAGCGAGTGGCTCAGGTAAAAGTACGCTGCTAAATATTATGGGAGGTATGGACAAGCCGACTTCGGGCGAAGTCTTTTTTAATGATCAAAGTATTTCAAAATATAATAAAGGGGAACTAACAAAATATCGGAAAAGTAATATTGGTTTTGTTTTTCAATCATATAATCTACTGCCAGATCTAACAGCTCTTGAGAATGTAGAATTTTCAACAGAAATAGCCAAACTACCGAGGATAAAAGCAGAAGAAGCCTTGGGTCTAGTAGGGCTAGATAAGAGACAAAGACATTATCCAAGTGAAATGTCGGGTGGCGAGCAACAGCGTGTATCTATAGCAAGGACGCTGGCCAAGAATCCGAAGGTTTTACTTTGCGATGAACCAACAGGAGCCCTTGACTATAAAACGGGCATCAAGGTCCTTGAACTACTCCACAACGTACACGAAGACGGACTTACCTCGGTGATAGTGATTACTCACAACCAAGATATTGCCAAGATTGCTGATATGGTAATAAAGATGCGCAGCGGTGAGATAATTGATATAAATGAAAACAAAAAGCCGCTCAAGCCTTCGGAAGTGAAGTGGTAAGGTGAAAACCGGCAACAAAATAATCGTTCGACGTAATTTTGAACAACTTGGCGCCTTTATTTCAACACTTTTAATAATTGCGGTCGCCGTTGGGTTTTTTGTTATTATTAAATCAGTGGTCGCTTCTTACCAAAATAGAGGAGAAGAGTATTTTCAGACAAATGCCTTGGCCGAATATTCTTTTTTTGGTGAAGGCTTTAATGAATCGGATGTTTCGGAAATAAATAATGTCGCAGGGGTCAAAGATGTTTTTGCCCGCAATGTTTTTGATGTCAAAAATGAAGACAAAACCTTTCGTGTTATATCGGCTCCACAGAGTCCTCAAATAAACATTCCATATATTTATGAAGGCGAGATGCCGAAAGGGTCAGCTCAGTGCTTACTCGCCAAAAAATACGCTGATGCCAACGGTTTACATCTTGGTGATTATCTCGATATCACTATAGCTGGTCAGGTATACAAACTAAAGATTACTGGCCTAATGGCTTCCCCAGAATATGTTTATTTGTCAAAAAATGTTGCAGTCCCATTTGCTAACCCTAAAGAATTTGGGATTGTTATGGTTGATAATGATTTTTTTCAAATTATCGGTAATCCATACTATAACGAAATACTTTTGTCTTTTAACGCCGACGCAAATCAGTCAAAAACTGTCGAAAGTGTAAAAAAAGCGATTGATAGCAGTAAAATTGTTTCTGAAACTGAGAAAAAGGATCAGTTGAGCTATAGTTTTTTTAAGGCAGATTTGAAGCAAATCAACCTTTTTGCCTATATCTTTCCTCTTGTATTTTTATTTATTACGGGAGTAATTATACTGGTAATCCAAAAAAGAAATGTTATTCACGATCGACGACAAATCGGTGTTATGAAGGCGATGGGGCTGTATGATCGAGAAATTATTTGGATTTATGTCAAAAGTGCCTTACTACTATCGACTTTGGGAATATTTATAGGAATCATTCTGTCGATACTTATCGGTCAGTTTATCGTAAGTATGTTTGGTTCTATGTATGAATTGCCGAATTATATTTATCAAAATGATTTTATTACATGGATTGTTCCTGCGTTAGCAGTTTTGGTCATTAGTACGATAGCCAGTTTTTGGGCCGTAATATCGGTCACCAAGATTGTTCCAGCTGAAGCTATGCATGCAGAAACTCCGAAACAAGGTAAGGATATCTGGCTTCAAAGATGGAGATTTTGGGACCATTTGTCATTTAATAGTCGATATGCCATCAAGTCGGCAGTCAGAAATCGCGGAAGATTTTGGGCGGTAGTTATCGGGATGATTGCCACAATTTCATTGTTATCATTTTCCTTTGGTTTTAAGGATTCGCTCCAAGAAACAGTAACTAATGGTTTTGAGAATACTGCCAAATATGACCTCTCAGTTTATCTAAGTGAAGTCCCTTTTGAGACGGATCAATCGTTTCTAGGAGATAAAGGTGTAATTGATTATCAAAAAACAAATCTTATAAAGACTACCATCAAGAACGGATCCAAAAGTAAAGATGTTACGCTTGAGATTTCTAATGATATTTTCTCGATGCATAATATCAAGAATCTAGAGGGAAACAGACCCGATATCGCTAATGGCATAGCTTTGCCAAGATACATCGCGAAATTAATGGACGTAAAGAAGGGCGATATAGTAAGTATTTCAACTTCTGATAAGCAGATTGATACAGAGGTAACTGTTTCTGACATTACCGATCAAACCGCCAATTTTTATGCCCTAGCTACTTATGATTTTGCTCAAGAATATCTAAAATTAGATAATAAAAGTTATAATACAATCTTTATAAAAAGCAACAATCCGAGTGCGTTGCGAGATAAAATTACCGAGAGCAATACCTCAATGTGGGTTACTTTGAGATTAGAAGACGCAAAGAGCTTGAAGAATATGATGATGATATTTGATCCATTTATATATTCACTGATTTTCTTTGCGATGGTTTTGGGGGTGGCAGTCTTGTTTGCTATTATGACTATCAATATTGCCTCGAGAGAATATGAATTTGTACTCCTGAGGGTAATGGGTTATTCGCCACTACAAATAATTGTCGCGTATATCAAAGAGCTTCTGATACAGATAATTATTGCACTACCTCTTGGTATTGTACTTGGGAATCTAATGCTCATGGGTATAGGCGACGCGTTTTCTACCGATGCCTTTGAAATGATTGGTCGGATTTATCCCACAAGCTATCTATACTCGTTTTTGCTTTTAATTTCTGTGATGGTAATTGTAACTTTCTTTGCCTTCAGGAAAATCAACAAGCTTGATCTTGTAGCTGGCCTTAAAGAGCGAGAAGAGTAGTGGTCCCGCTTTTTTGTAAAATTCTTAAAACGGTTTGGTCCGGTGACCGTTAGTCACATTTATTTGGCGATATTGACACTAGAATATAACAGTAATTTGTGCTAAGATAACGTGATTATATCGTCATATAATATTTAAAACATATACAATAAAATAATAAATTATCAAAATAATAATAAGTTCAAACTAAATAAATATTTTCCGTACGGTCAGCATGTTTTACCGGCAACAAAAGGGCTGCAATCTTAGTTTTGTACCCTTGCGAAAATAAAGGAAACGATATGAAAATACTAATGGATGCTCCAACGAAGATAAATGGCGGCCTTACTACTCATACGAATGGTATTTTTCAAGCTGCTTTAATAAATCCTGATATAAATATATTGGGTATTGATTTTAGTAGAGACGTTCTGAAACCTCAAACTATCAGCAAAGGAGCGGCTGGTAAAATAATAACTTACCCACTACCCGAAGATTTCTTTAAAAGATTGTATTATGAAAATTCGTTAAAGGCCTTTACTGCTAAAATGAAAAACAAAATTAATATTTTTGAAAGTAATATAATATCTTTTAAGCCCGATTTAATTATGATAAATGGAACTACTTGGAAGCAATTTGCTCTTTTTTGTGCAGCAAAAAAATTCAATATCCCCGTTATCCAATATCATGGGAGTTGTATTACAAACGAAACAAAACACTATCCGAAGTATGTACAAGAAACTATTAAAAAAATTGAATGTAGTTACATGCACCCGGTAGTCAAAATGAGAATATTCCCTTCTCAAATTATAAAAACTACCCTTGAAGATCAAGTGTGGAAGAAAAAATCGATTAACTCAATCATAATACACAGCGGTGTTAGAATTTCAGAAATGAAAATAAACCCCGGAGCAGGAAATTATTCAGTTGGGATGGTCTGTAGATGGTCTCCAGAAAAAAATCCAAATTATATTGTTGAATTAGCCGACTTTAATAGGAAGAAAAATGGACCGTTAACATTTAATATCGTATCCGAGCTTGAGGCCAATCACTCGAATTATGAAAAAGCCTCAGAGAGTTGTATCGTTTTTACTCCAATGGCATATGACTTACTTGTAGATTTTTATCGAAATTGTAGTGTTATTATCTGCCCATCTCTTTTTGAAACATATGGTAGAGTCCCGCTAGAAGCAGTTGCGCATGGAGTACCTGCGTTAGTTAGCCATAATATGGGAGTTGCTGAAGTGTACAAAAAGGTAGGATTAGCTGATTTAATCGTCGATTTTAATGATGTTAACTCTGTCTATAAAAAGATAATATCTCTAAAGAATTATCAAATTCCAAGAGAAATAGTAAACGAAATAAGGCAATATTATTCAGAAGAAAGAGTTTACGGGGAATACATGGAATTATTTAGGAGTGTAGCGAACCATTCATTGGCTTTTGGTCTTGGTCTTTAGTTTTTCTTTTAGTTTAATATTCTCTTTCTTGAGTTTTTTTATTTCATCCATGTATTCCTTTATTGTAGTAGCAAAAAAGGAAAGAGAATCACTGTGTAGGGTCTTTTTGATTTTCACGTGTGATTCGTCTTTGTATTTTGTTAGTTCATGATTGCGTTCCCATCTATATGTGTAAGCATTTTGGTGGACCCTGTAGGTGAAAATATAATCATCAATGAAACCAACATTAAGTTTTTTCTCTGGCTTTGATAGTTCTAGCCATAAAAAATAATCTTGTGTTCGGTCTAGCCACGATGGCCAGGTGATATCTTCCAGGGTTTTTCTGCTGATTGTGGGTGTACCGTTATGAATAAAATTCTTAATAATAAGTCTTTCATAAAAATGGTCGTCTGGGAATTTGCTCTGATAAGTAACGGGAATAAACTTTCCCGTTTCGTTAATCCATTTTGCCTTGCCATAAAACCAGTCAACATCTGGATTTTCTGTTATGTATTTTGCTCGTGTTTTTAAACTATTGGGCGGTAGCATATCATCGTCATCCATAAAGATGACATAATCATTTGTGGCCGAAGCAAGGCCTATTTTATAGTTGCAACCAGTGCCCTTATTCGTTTTATTGGTGATAGTGATTAGGTTTAGATATTTGCCTTTAGCTTTATTGAGATAATCAGAAGTCATATCCGTCGAGGCGTCATCGATAATAATATGCTGGAAAGTAAAATTATCGCCAGATTGCTGCTGAACACTTTTTATGCATTTTTCTAAATAGCCAGATTTTAAACGGTTATATGTTGGTGTAATTATAGAAAATGATACTTTTTTCATTTATTCTTCCTTAATACTGAGTTAAGATTATAACATGAAAACAGTAATTTTTGATTTTGATGGCACTCTTGCGGACACATTTGTCTTTGCTTTAGAGATTGCGAACAAGTATGCGGCCAAATACCATCTCGGTCAATTTACCCCCGATGATTTGGAGAAAATGAAAAAATTGTCGCTTGCAGAGATTGTAAAAAAATATAAGATTTCTTGGTTTAATTTGATAAGAATGGTTTTAACATCACGTCGTGAAATAACGGCTAGGTTAGAAGAAATCAACACATTTCCTGGGCTGCCAGAAATGATGAAAAGACTCCATGAAGAAGGCTATCAGATCGCTGTCGTATCGACAAATTCGAAGAAAAACATCGATTATTTTGTAAATAAATATTTTCCTGATGATGTTTCTATAATCCACACTTCGCTTAACCCATTTAACAAGGATATGATTTTAAGAAAACTGCTTACGAAATTTGATATTCAGTTGAAAGATGCACTGTATGTAGGAGACGAAATTCGCGACATAGATGCTGCCAAAGGGGCCGGGATAAAAGTTATCAGCGTTGATTGGGGATATAACAGTAAGACTTATCTAAAAGAAAAAAATCCAATCGTTGTGAGTAGCTCCAAGGCATTATATGAGACAATCGTAAAGCTATTCAAATAAAGGCTTTTTTCTGCTAGAATGTAGCTTAATTATGGCAAAATACGACCACAAAAAAATAGAAAAAAAGTGGCACGACGTTTGGACTGAAACAGAAATATATGTCGCTAACGATAATGATGAGCGCGAAAAGTACTATAACTTAGTGATGTACCCATACCCCTCGGGGGATTTACATATCGGACACTGGTACAACTTTTCTGGTGGTGATTTTTACGCTCGTTATAAAAGAATGAATGGTTATAACGTCTTAAATCCTATCGGATTTGATTCGTTTGGGCTTCCCGCAGAGAACGCGGCTATTAAGCGTGGTATCGCTCCCAAGACGTGGACATATGACAATATAGATAATATGCTGAAACAGTTACATCGAATCGGGGCGAGCTATGATTGGGATAGAATGGTTATTACTAGTGACCCCGAGTATTACAAATGGACTCAATGGATGTTTCTGGAGCTGTACAAGAGGGGGCTAGCTTATAAAAAGAAACAAGTAGCCAACTGGTGTACAGATTGTAATACGGTTCTTGCTAATGAACAGGTTGTAGACGGCAAATGTGAGCGCTGTGGCAATGATGTAATCCAAAAAGAACTTGATCAGTGGCTTTTTAAGATTACTGACTACGCCGATGAGCTTATCTCTGGTCTTGATCAGGTTGATTGGCCAGAACGCACCAAAATAGCACAACGCAACTGGATAGGTAGAAGTGAGGGCGCAGAAGTTAATTTCAAGGTGGATGGTTCGAAGCATGTAATTAAAGTATTTACTACTCGTATTGATACTCTTTATGGCGCTACTTTTATGGTTCTTGCGCCAGAAAACCCTCTAGTCGAAAAAATAACTACTAAAGAGCAATTTGAATTGGTAGAAAAGTACATATCTATGACAAAGGGCAAAACTGAGCTAGATAGAATGCAAGAAAAGGTCAAAACAGGAGTTTTTACCGGAGCCTATGCATTAAACCCTATAAATAATGAGAAAATACCCGTTTGGATAGGCGACTACGTTCTGATGGGCTATGGAACAGGTGCTATTATGGCCGTTCCTGCTCATGACGAACGTGATAACGAATTTGCCAAGAAATATAAGTTACCTATTATAGAAGTAGTCGAGCCAATTAATAATAAAAAAGAAATAATGTTCACCGCCTACGGCAAGTTAATTAATTCTGGTGATTTCACTGGCCTTACATCTGAAGAAGCAAAAACTAAAATTATAGCCCTTCTATCTAAAGAGGAAAAAGCTACCAAGAAAATAAATTATAAGCTTAGGGATTGGTTAATTTCACGTCAAAGATACTGGGGCTCTCCAATACCAATAGTTTACTGTGACAAATGTGGTGAGGTACCAGTGCCAGAAAAAGATCTGCCAGTAGTGCTTCCAGAGGAAGTGAACATGAAGTCAACTGGTGAATCTCCTTTGAAATATGAAAAGGATTTTTATGATACAACTTGTCCAAAGTGTGGCGGTAAAGCAACTCGCGAAACCGATACTATGGACACTTTCGTATGCTCTAGTTGGTACTATCTGCGATATGCAGATCCTAAAAACGATAGAGAATTCGCATCTAAAGAGAAAATGAAACAGTGGCTGCCTGTAGATATGTATATTGGTGGCGCAGAGCACACAGTACTTCATTTATTGTATTCACGTTTCTTCACAAAAGCACTTAGGGATGGGGGATATTTAGATTTTGACGAGCCATTTATGAAACTACGTCATCAGGGGATGATACTAGGGCCTGACGGGTTGAAAATGTCAAAATCAAAAGGAAATGTAATAGATCCTGACATAGAGGTAGAAAAGTACGGTGCCGACGCTATTCGTATGTATCTTTCGTTTATGGGACCGTACGAACAAGGTGGACCATGGAACCCGAACGGTCTCGTCGGCGTCCGTAGGTTTCTTGATAAATTTTATGAATTTGCGCAAATAATTTGTTCAGCATCTAATAATCAAGATGCTAATAGTATTAAACAAGCCGATTTAGACAAGATTATTTCTAAATTGATTGATAAAGTCTCAAGAGATTTTCCCGAGATGAAATTTAATACCTGTATTTCCGGTTTCATGGAAACCATGAACAGCCTTGTGGCCTTAGCGAAAGAATTTCCCATTACGGATAATAGTAAGGTGTGGAAGAAGGCAATTTCGCAGATGTTACTTGTGATGGCTCCATTTGCACCCTTTCTTACAGAAGAGTTGTGGTATAACCTTGGCAATAATGGCAGTATTCACCTTCAGCAATGGCCAACTTCAGATAAATCTTTATTAATAGATGACTTAGTAACGGTCGCGATTCAAGTAAATGGCAAAGTACGCGATACTTTGCTTGTTTCGCCAGGTGCAGAAGAGGTAGATTTGTTGAAAATAGCGAAAGAATCTGATAAAGTCGCAAAATATCTTGAAGGTAAAAATATTTTAAAATCATTCTATGTTAAGAGTAAAATCCTTAGCATTGTCACGGATTAAGTGATGATAATATTTATTAATGGTAATATGAATTCTGGGAAAACTACCGTATCAAAGGTGTTAGAGAAAAAAATACCAAATACTGCAAGACTTGAAGTAGATGCTTTGAGGCACTTTATTTCTTGGATGCCTGTCCACGATAGTGTTAGATATAATTTGGAAAACACTGTTTCTCTAATTCGTAATTTTGTAAAAAACGGATTTAATGTAGTTGTTCCATATCCGCTTTCACCAGAGAGCTATAAATATTTAAACAAAGAGTTAAGCGATATTGAAACAGAGGTTTTTTATTTTACCTTAAATCCTTCTATTAAGCATTTGCTCTTAAATCGTGGGACAAGAGAGTTGCCCAAGGAAGATATTGAACAAATAAACTTTTTGCATGCAGTTAAAATTGCCGAAGTAAATTTTGGTATCACGTTAGATAATTCAGAGCAAACACCTGAAGAAACCGCCAACATTATTATTCAGTCTATTAAGGAACGCACCCAATGATTAATGATTGTGCTGGATTAACTTTTGTGCTATAATTTGCTTTGTTTTTAGTAATTTGAAAGTAGAAAATGCAGGAGATATCGGTAAAGGAAATATTTAAGAAGCAAATGGGCGCATCAGAAGATGTGGAGCTAGATTTTGACCCAGAGCAAATTGATATACCGGAATCAATAATCCTAAAGTCCTTATCGGGGAAAGCTAAGTTATTTCGTTTGGAAGATACAGTAATGGTAACTGTCAAATTAAAGGCCGAGCTGAACCTAATATGTGATCGCTGTCTTGATAATTTTGATACAAAAGTCGAATTTGTCGCCGAGAGAGAATATCTTTTTGACCGGAAGCAAGAGAATGAAAACGACGAAGGTTATGTAGATAAATACTTCAACGTGGACATATTACCAGAAGTTCGGGAAGAATTAATACTCGCAGTACCGACCAAAAATCTTTGTAAAAAAGATTGTGTGGGGATATGTCTGACATGTGGAGTCAATCTGAATCACCAAGAATGTAAATGTAAAATATAGTTACGGAATACTAAAAGGAGTAAAAATGGCAGTACCAAAGAAAAAGAAAACATCTTCACAGGGGAAGCAAAAAAGATCACATGACGCGCTGGTAATAACCAAGCTAGTTAAATGTTCTAAATGCGGTGAATCCGTAAGATCACACACAGCATGTGCTACATGTGGCTACTACGGGGACAAAAAAGTTTTGAATATTGAGAGTAAGCTAGATAAAAAACTCAAAAAAGAACAGAAAAAAGACGCAAAAGAGGAATAAGCATAAAAAATGGCTTCAAACAGGCACCTCTCCAGAATAATAGCTTTCCAAACCCTATACGAATGGGAGTTTTTGCGGCATAAATGTTCTGAGGATATGACCGAAGGCGTTGATCCAAAGGCTGGGCTAGAGCCAGCAATGGAACGGAATTATAATGAATATGCTAAAAGCCTAGAGAATCGCACTTTTATTGAGAATTTGGTATGGGGAGTTATCGATAAGCAAACGAACATTGATGCTATCCTGGCACCTGCTGCTCCAGATTGGCCGATAGACCAAATTTCTCTAGTAGACCTCGTAATAATGAGAATGGGTATTTACGAGCTCTTGTTTGCCGTAGAAGTGCCTCCTAAAGTGGCTATAAACGAGGCTGTCGAGCTAGCAAAGGCTTTTGGGGGAGAGAATTCATCAAAGTTTGTAAACGGCGTCCTGGGGACTGTATTTCGAGCATCTGATAAATATGATCCTACCGAAGATAAAAGATTGTTAGAAAAAAAGAAAGGCAAGTAATTTACGGTTTAGTGTTGGGAATTTGAAATATCGAATTTCAAACATTGGCCGAGAAAGGCAACATGGAACTAGAAAAAATAGAAGAAATTCTCGGAGTAACCTTCAAAGATAAGGAGTTTTTGCAAACTGCGCTTACACACCGATCATACTTGAACGAGAACAGAGAATTTGCAAAACATAATGAAAGATTAGAGTTTTTGGGCGATGCAGTTCTTGAGTTAGTGACTACAGAATATCTTTATAGGAACTATCAAAATCCAGAAGGGGAGCTGACGAATTGGCGTAGTGCACTTGTGAAAACAGAAACGATTTCTGGGGTTTCTAAGGAGCTCGGTGTAGAGGAATTTATACTTATGAGCAGAGGAGAAACCAAAAGCTTCGGACGTAGCCGACAACTTATTCTTGCGAATACCTTTGAAGCAATAATCGGAGCGATATATCTGGACCAGGGACTAGAAGCCGCGAACAAATTTATTACAAAAAATCTTCTTTTTAAACTAGACCATATCCTCGAAGCAAAATTATATATTGACCCCAAAAGCCAGTTTCAAGAGATGGCACAGGAAAGAGACGGCATCACCCCGAGATATAATGTTGTTTCAGAAGAAGGTCCAGATCATGACAAGACGTTTATAGTTGGAGTTTTTGTCGGTGAAAAAAAGTGGGGTGAAGGCAACGGAACCTCGAAACAGGTTGCACAGCAGAGTGCAGCAGCGGATGCAATAAATAAGTATAAAGAAAAATTATGATTGATGTCTTCCACCATCTAATCCATGAACATACGAACAAAGAAACAGAAAAATACCAAAAAATTCACGAAAAAAAATGGATTATATTCATAGATAAATATATTTACCTAGTTGCACTTGTGGGTATATTGATGACCCTGCCTCAAATATATGATATTTGGATTTTAAATAAAGTCGACGGTGTATCGGTTATTTCTTGGTCTAGCTATGGTTTGATGGCAGTTTTTTGGACTATTTATGGTTTGGGTCATAAGGAAAAAGTAATTATTTACTCAAATATCTGTTGGATAATTCTCGATTTCTTAATTGTTTTAGGCGTATTTATCTTCAGATAGGGAGAATTGAATGCGGGTATTCTTAAAAACGTTGCTACTAGCAGTGTTTTTTTAGTACAATATATAAGTTAATGTATTTAAAAAGAATTGAAATTATAGGCTTTAAATCATTCGCGCAAAAAAGCGTGCTTGATTTTGATATATCTGGAACGACTGGGATTACGGCTGTAGTCGGTCCTAATGGTTCTGGCAAAAGTAATGTCGCTGACGCAATCCGTTGGGTTACTGGCGATCAGAGTAGCAAAAATTTACGCAGCAAAAAAAGTGAAGATATTATTTTTTGCGGTAGTTCGGTAAGACCAAGAGGTTCATATGCGCAGGTTACTTTGTTGCTTGCAGATAAAGAACCATTCAAGTTTCAAGTTAATAATAGAGAATTTGAACTTTCTGAACTTGAAATATCAAGAAAGCTTTTTCGATCTGGAGATAGTGATTATCTGATAAATAATAAAAAAGTACGGTTGACTGATATTCAACAGCTGTTAGCTTCTCTTGGTTTTGGTCAGTCCTCTTACACTGTTATCGGCCAAGGGATGGTTGATAGACTACTTTTCTTTTCACCATCTGAGCGAAAAGTCCTTTTCGACGAAGCGGCTGGGGTAAAGCAGTATGAAATTAAAAGAGAACAAAGTTTACGCAAATTGGAGTCTACGGATTTAAATTTGATAAGACTAAGAGATATTTTGACTGAGTTAGAGCCAAGAGTTACGAATCTCCGAAGGTTAGTAAAAAGAGCCGAAGGCAGAAAAGAGTTAGAAGCCCAAATCCAGGAAGTCCAAACAAAATATTACGGAGCGCTAGTGGCTGAATATTCTAGTATTGTCGAATCAGCAGAAGTAAAAAAGACAGATATTAACAACAAAATATTACAAATCGAGAATAAAATCACCTTACTCTCTGAACGTCATCAATCAGCAACTATAAATCCTTTTACCGAAGAGAGAAAACAGCTCGAAGATGATATTGCCCACGAAATTTCTAGAAGGAATAATCTCAGAGAAGGTGTTGCTTATCTCCGTGGCCAAATAGAGAGTCTTAAGAGAAATGAAGATCAATCAAAGTCGAAGAAAAAATATCTGGAAACAGAAAACGAAAGTATCGAGGCAAAGCTAGCGGAACTGAGGAAGGAAATAAGCCACGGCTCAAAAGAGCTAAAAGACTTGAATAGTGAAATCAAGACTGAACAATCAAAGTTATTGGAAATAGAAAAAACTTTAGAAGTTTTAGATCAAGAACTTGCGAATCCGAAGACAGATAATTTTTCAAAGGAACTGGCTGCCGCAGAAACAAAAAAGGAAGAAATCGAAGCCAAGAGGCAAGAAATAACTGCGAAGCTTTATAATTTACGGCAAGAACATAGTATTTCTCAAGAAAAACAAGAGCAGGCAGCGAGGAGCCATAAAGCCCTAGCGGAAATAGTATCGTCTTTAAATTCTGTCCTTCAGGCGACCCAGTCAAAATTTTCAGATGCAAAATTACGTGAAAATCAAATAAAAAAGAACATTGCGTTAAAAGAGAATGAGTTAGATAAAGTTGCTAAAACTCTCGATAATGTCGAAAAAGACCTACACGAACTTGCTTCTCAGGTTACTGATTCCAATATTTCAGAGCTAGAAAGCGAAATTTCTCTTGTTGTTATAAACCACCGTGGTTTACTTTCAAAAATCTCAGCAGCGAAGAATGTCGCGGATTTTGCGAAAATTAAACTTGAATATATAGATTTTGGTGCAAATCTCGATAAAATGTTAAGCCGATTTAAATATGTCGCCAAAGCAGTTAATCATAAGGAACGTGATCGCATAGAAAATCTTTTGCTAGAAGCGAGAAGTAGAACAGCGGTTAAAACCAAAGAATTACAGGCTTTGCAATTTGATTTAGTTAGAACTGAGTCTGAAATCTCGTCTCTAGAAGCCAAGATAGCCGACACGGTCACGCAGATAAAAACTAGGGAATTAGAGAAACAGGCTCTTGAGTTAGTGGAAACTACAGAAGTCGATGAACGTCTGGAATCAGAGCTTGCTAAGCAATTAGGTAAATATAATGAAAAACTTGCAGTTTTGGCAATCGAAATTCGAAAAAACAGCGGGGCTGCCAGTGAACGCCAAAATATGGTATTGAGGCAAAAGGACCTTTCACAACAAAAGCACAGAGAACTAAGGCAAATTATTCACAATCTAGAGCTAGAAATTTCAAGAAAACAATCAAGGCAAGATAATTTTGAGGCAGATATTCAAAAAAATGAATCGCGAATTATTATGATAATAAATGAAATCTCAGATATTGAGAAAGCAGCTACTGTAGCGGGCGGGGGAGAGAGTGAGCAAGCAATTGTCGCAAAAGAAAGAGAGCTTTCAAGGGCGGAAGAGGATATAGCTAAGCTTCGCGGTGGGCTTACACAGCTGATTGCCAAAGAAAGAGAGCATGAGCAGAGAACTTCAGGACTCCAAGTAGAACGACAGAATCTTGAAAGAGAAAAAACAAACTTTATTGCTCAATTATCAGCTCTTGATATTGATTTTGCCAAAGTGACCATTCGTTTAGAAGACGTAAATTTCGAGATTAATTCCTCTAATATAAATATTCCAACAGGGGTAAAATATGATTTGCTAGATCAAATGGAAAAGGACGTTTTGAAGCTTAAAATAGATAATATCCGTAGAAAAATAGATACTACTGTCGGAATAGACCCAGAGATGGAGGCAGAATATCATGAGCTTGAAGCTAGGGCGACTGCGATGACCGCTCAGGTTACAGATCTTGCAAATGCCAAAGCCGATTTAGAGAAAGTTGTTAGTGAGCTCGATGAACGAATAAAGGGGCAATTTTCAACTGTATTTAAAGAAATAGCGATTGAGTTTAATAAATATTTTTCTACGTTGTTTTCTGGGGGAACGGCAAAGTTATCATTAGGTGAGAATGAAGATGGAGTATTTGGTATTGATATATCTGCGAATCCGCCTGGAAAAAGAATTCAGAGTTTATCTTCTCTATCTGGCGGTGAACGCACTATGACATCTCTTGCACTGCTTTTCGCCATCCTTTCAGTCAATCCTAGCCCCTTTGTTGTGCTAGATGAGGTAGATGCTGCGCTTGATGAATCAAACACTATTAGATATGTAGAAATACTGAAAGATTTAGCAAAAAAGACTCAATTTATTGTAATCTCACATAATAGAGATACGATGAAATCTGCTTCGCTCTTGTACGGCGTGACTATGGACGAAAGTCATATCTCGAAACTTCTTTCGGTGAAACTAAACGATGCCTTGGTCTTGGCAAAGTAGATTTCGTTGACAAAAGGCTAATTTTAGGCTAAAATTTATAGGCGTAATAACTAGGAGATACCGTTGGTTGTAATCAGACTTACTAGAATAGGAAAGAAAAAGCAGGCGTTTTATCGTATCGTAGCAGCAGACTCTCATCGTTTTGTTAATTCAAAATTTATTGAAATTCTTGGTTGGTATAATCCAAAAACCAAGGAAGTTTCACTCAAAAACGACCGAATTACTGAGTGGATTTCTAAAGGCGCTCAGCCTTCTATTACTGTAGCAAAGCTACTTAAAGCTAGCGGTATGAAATTACCAGATTGGGTCAAGATAACCGAAAAAGTTAGTAAACCCAAGAAGGAGCCAGTAGTAAAAGAGGTTAAAGCAGAGGAAATAGTCGAAGAGCAGCCCATAGAGGAAGATACAACTTCAAAAAGTGAAGAAGTAAGCACTGAGACTGAAATAAAAGAAGAAATCGCCGAAACTAAAGAGGCAGAATAAAAAAAATCCTGGTTGCACCAGGATTTTTTATTGTATATAATGAAATTACCTAATTAAGGAGAATGTCATGGCAGAAAAAGAAGCCGATCAGGAGTTCGTAGAATACGTAGTAAAACAGCTGGTAACAAAACCAGAAGCAGTGGTGACCACTAGAAAGATCGATGAGCTCGGAGTTCTTATAGAGCTCACAGTCGATCGAGAAGATATGGGAGTTATTATAGGTAAAGAGGGTAAAACAGCTAAATCAATAAGAACTTTACTTCGAGTCCTTGGAGCTAAGATTGATTCAAGAATTAATCTAAAAATAGTAGAACCAGAGGGCGGAGAAGCGCCTGTTAAGGTGGCTAAAACCGAAGAAGTTGAAGAACAGCCAGTTGTTGCTGAAGTTGTCGTAGAAGAAGATGACGATGAAGCTCCTATGGCTGACCTAGATCTGTAACAGAAATATTTTAATAACAAAGCCAGAAGACTATCTGGCTTTGTTTTGTTATAATAAGAAAATATCAATGGAGAATAAAAAGTGAATTTTGTCGTTATAACCTTATTTCCCGAAATGTTTGAGGGAATAATTAGTAATAGTATCTTGGGTCGAGCAGGAGAAAAGAATCTAATTTCTGTAGATTTTATAAATCTTAGAGATTTTGGCCTGGGCGCAAGAAAACAAGTCGATGATACGCCTTATGGTGGTGGATCGGGGATGGTTCTGCGTGTCGACGTAGTTGAGAAGGCGATAGAATCAGCAAAATTGAAAATTCAAAACACTGAATACAAAATATTACTTATGACCCCACAGGGGATTAGGCTTAAACAAGATAACCTTAGTGAAATGGCTGCAAATAACAACAATTATATTGTCATTTGTGGTCATTATGAGGGTTTTGACGAGAGAATACGCAGCTTGGTTGATAAAGAGATTTCAATCGGTGATTTTGTCTTAACGGGTGGGGAAATACCTGCAATGGCATTTATTGATGGGATTTCTAGGCTACTACCTGGTGTACTAGGCAGTGCTAATTCTCACGTTGACGAAACACATTCCGAAAACGGTAGGATAGAATACCCTCAATATACCAGACCAGAAAGTTGGGATGGAGTTGATGTGCCGACGGTGCTTTTGTCAGGTAATCACAAGAAGATACAAGAATGGCGCGATAACGCTTCAAGGGTAAAAAGTCATAAAGTTGTTGAAAAATAACGAAAAATTTACTATTATAGCTTATGATAAGGAGGAAAATGACTAAAATAATTGTAGATGATGATATGTGTATTGGTTGCGGTTCTTGTATTTCGGCCTGTCCGGAATGTTTTGAACTAAGCGAAGACGGAAAATCACTTTCAAAAGGTGTTTCTTGTGATAGTTGCGATCTAGACGAAGTCGCCTTGGATTGTCCAGTTCAAGCAATAACGATAAAAAAAGATGAGTCTTAGAAGCTGGCAAATAATTAGCGCAGTAATCGGAGTATTATTACTAGTTGCTGTTGTTTTTTTATTGATATTTGGATCTAAGATATCTGATTTTAATAAATTAAAAGAAGCTGAAATTAATTTAAACTTAGACAAGCAACAAAAAAAACTAGAATTAGAGTGTCAAAGATTTAAAGAAGTAGTTACTACCACCTATATAGCTGATGATATTTTCGGTTCTTTTGAATTTTCTTATCCAAAAGTTTGGTCTACTTTTGTAACAAAGGCCGTAAATTCAAATCAAAAGGGGACAATGACCTTTAGAGGGGATCCAAGCATGATAATTTTAAATGGAACCGATTATAATAATGCATATACAGCTATTAAAATTGAAGTTATTGCTCAAAAATACGTAGATTATTTATCGGGTGCTGAATATAATTTAGGCAAGCTACTTTTTACGGAATCGGATATAACCGTTTCTGGCATAAAAGGGAAAAGTTTCGTTGGCAAACCTAAAAATCGCGACGTTACAATGAAATTTATCATAGTACCAATAAGAGATAAGACCTTGTATATAGGGACCGATGATGTGGATCGTTTCTCAGACAATTTAAATAACGTAGTTGATAGCTTTAAAATCTATAAGTAAATTTATATATAAGTATATAAGCCATTAGACTTCTTTTATTAACCAAACAGAGATATAATAGTTTTTCGATATGGAAAAAAATAAGTTTATTTTACATTCAAAATATAGTCCTGAGGGAGACCAGCCGACAGCAATTAAAAAATTAGCCGCCGGTATTGATAATGGTCTTAAGCATCAAACATTACTAGGAGTAACAGGTTCTGGGAAAACTTTTACAATGGCCAAGCTTATCGAACATGTCCAAAAACCAACTTTAATTATTTCCCATAATAAGACTCTTGCCGCTCAACTTTATTCAGAATTTAAAGAATTTTTTCCTGATAATGCAGTTCACTATTTTGTATCATATTATGATTACTATCAACCCGAGGCATATATTCCAAGAACAGACACATATATCGAAAAAGATGCCGATATCAATGAAGAGATAGACCGATTGCGCAACGCTGCTACCAGCGCGCTATTGTCACGTTCGGACACCTTGATTATCGCTTCTGTTTCTTGTATCTACGGCCTGGGTAATCCTGAAGAGTATCAAAATCTTTCAGTGGCTATAAAAGTAGGGGAAGAAAGAAGTAGAGATAGGGTTTTGAGATTACTTTCGGATGTCCAATATGAAAGAAATGACAAGAGCCTAGAAAGGGGCAATTTCAGAGTTCGTGGGAGTATCCTTGATATTTTTCCTTCGTATGAAGAATTCGCATATAGAATTGAATTTGATGGAAATATTGTAGAAAATATAAAGCTAATTAACCCTCTTACTGGCGAGATTTTGAATAAATTTCAAGAAATTACAATATATCCAGCAAAGCATTTTGTTACTACCAAAGAAAGAATAGCCGAAGCATCAATAAAAATACAAAAAGAACTTGAAGAACGGGTTAAATTTTTCGAATCGGAGAATAAGTTACTCGAAGCCCAAAGAATATCACAAAGAACAAATTATGACTTAGAAATGCTGTCAGAGCTTGGCTATTGCTCGGGGATAGAAAATTATTCGAGATTACTTTCTAATCGTGAGGTGGGCAGTGAGCCGGCAACGTTAATTGACTATTTCCCTGATGACCTACTTATCTTAATAGACGAGTCACACATGACAGTTCCGCAGATTAGGGGTATGTACAATGGCGATCAGGCTCGCAAGCAAAACTTGGTGGACTTTGGTTTTCGTCTTCCGAGCGCTCTCGATAACAGACCTATGAAATTCAATGAATTTGAATCTCATATCAAACAAGCTATTTATGTGTCGGCAACACCGGCTGAATATGAACTTAGAAATAGCACAGGTGGTAAAGTCTCTACTAGTGCGGAATTTTATGAAAATAGACGAAAAGGGATCGAATACGAAGCGATTGCGGAGCAGGTTATTCGACCTACGGGGTTAATTGATCCTACTATAGAAGTACGACCAATCGAGGGACAAATAGATGATCTAATTAAAGAAATCAGAAATAATACGGCCAAAAATCACCGAACTATCATTACAACACTTACAAAAAGAATGTCTGAAGAATTGTCTCAATATTTATCAGAACTTGGTATTAAGGTGAAATATATTCATTCGGATATTCACACGCTTGAACGCCCAGAAATATTGCGGGATTTACGGCTTGGTGTTTATGATGTTATTGTCGGTATTAATCTCCTACGGGAGGGGATAGATTTGCCAGAAGTATCTTTGGTTGCTATTTTAGATGCTGATAAAGAGGGTTTTCTGCGTGGGGAGCAAGCCTTGATACAAACCATAGGACGAGCAGCAAGGCACCAAGAAGGTCGGGTAATAATGTATGCAGATAGGATGACTGGATCGATGGAACGGGCAATAGCGGAGACAGATAGAAGGCGTAAGATACAAATCGAATATAATGATAAAAACGGTATTACCCCACAATCAATCAAAAAGGCTATATCGAATTTGGTTCACTCAAAAGAAATAGAAAAAGAAGCCCCAGAATTTGATATAACTAAAGTTCCGGCCGAAGATTTAGGGCGTTTGGTTAAGGATTTGGAGAGAAAAATGGATCTAGCGGCTAAAAATCTCGAGTTTGAAAGAGCGGCAGACCTAAGAGACCAAATATCATCTATTGAGCAAATAAAAGAGAAGAATAAGATTAGTAAGCACTTAAAGAGTTTATAAATGGGCTGAGGCCAGAATGCAAGCATTCTGGCCTCATAAATCTCGCCATTGATGGGGGTACTAGTTCGCGGAAACTCTTGGAAATGCAGCATTTGCAGCAGTGATGAGGTGGTTTGCAAGAGCGCGATTGCTGCTAGAGTACTTTCTGGCAGTTTCCTGCGGCGTTGTGCCTACGAACTTGTCGCATGAGGAGCCCTTGGGTAAGTGGTTATTGCGACAGTTTGTTTGAAGTCTGTTAGCCAGAGCGTACTCCGCCGTACCTTCTTCGCAGTTGCAAAGAAAGATAGAACACAATCCAGCTTTTGTACAGATCATCCGGGCACCCCCTTTCGTGGGGTTGCTTTGAGGGATAGAACTTGACACAAAAAAAGAGAGCTATAAACACCAGCCTTGTTGGCTAGGGTTACTCTCTTTGTGTATTCGTATCACATGTCTATTATAATACAGCAAGTCAAAAATAGGAATAATTAGGCCTCTTGGGGCGCGTAAAAGCCTTGAAATATCTTGACATCCGCTGTAGAATGGAGGAGTTCTATCGCTAATTTTTGAGGTGAGGTCAAGATGTATGAAAATATTGTGATTCGTGGTGCCAGAGAGCACAATCTAAAAAACATTGATGTTACTATCCCAAGGGATAAGTTGGTTGTCATAACTGGTCTTTCTGGTTCAGGCAAGTCATCGCTCGCTTTTGACACTATTTATGCAGAAGGCCAAAGAAGATATGTAGAAAGTCTATCTAGTTATGCTAGGCAATTCTTGGGTCTAATGGAGAAGCCAGACGTAGATCAAATAGAGGGTCTATCACCGGCGATTTCAATCGACCAGAAATCAACTACTAGAAACCCACGTTCTACTGTGGGTACAGTCACTGAGATATATGATTATCTTAGATTACTATTTGCTCGTATTGGCATACCTCATTGCCCAGTATGTGGTCGCGTGATCACAAAGCAAACTATAGTTCAGATTGTTGAGCAAATTTTAAGTAAACCCAAAGATAGTAAGTTTATGATATTAGCTCCTATTATCAAGGACAAAAAAGGAGTACACAAGTACGTTTTTGATGGTCTAAAAAAAGCTGGATACGCTCGAGTGAGAGTAGATGGCAAGCTTTATGATATTGAAGAAGAGCATGGACTTGATAAAAACAAAAAACACACAATCGATGCAGTAATTGACAGACTTATGGTAGACCCAGAAATCACAAAAAGACTGACTGAGTCGGTGGAAAATGCTCTTAATCTTGGCGAGGGTGTGATGATCTTCCTCGATAGTGATACTCAAGAAGAACAAGTTTTTTCACAAAATTTTGCTTGTCCAAATTGCCATATTAGTTTACCCGAGATCACTCCTAGAAGTTTTTCGTTTAATAGCCCTCATGGTGCATGCCCAGTGTGTACTGGCCTAGGGACTAAGTTGGAAATAGATCCCTCTCTGGTAATGCCAAATCAGAAATTAACAATAGCAGAGGGTGCCATTAGGCCTTGGAGTAGGACGACCGCGAGGATGAGTTGGTACAGTAAAATCCTTGAAGAAGTAGGCAAAAAATATGATTTTTCGGTAAATGACTCAGTGGATAGCCTTAGCGATAAGGTAATTGACATTATTATGTACGGGACTGGACAAGAGAGTTTTACTGTACATTTAGGTACTAGAGTCTATGAGGCAACCTACGAAGGTGTTATCGCCAATCTCGAACGGCGTTATCATGAGACTGACTCAGATTATGTCCGTAAGGAAATTGAAAAATATATGGCGCTTCGAGTTTGTCCTAAATGTAAGGGAAAAAGGCTAAAACCTGAATTTTTAGCAGTAACCATAGATGGAAAAAATATTTATGACGTTACAAATATGTCTATTGATATAACTGCTGATTTATTTAATGAAATCAAACTAAGCGATCGCGATCTAGAAATAGCAAAGCAAATATTAAAAGAAGTGAGAGAGCGACTCGGCTTTTTAATTAATGTTGGATTGAATTATCTTACTCTTGACCGTTCGGCGAATACTTTATCCGGTGGAGAGGCGCAAAGAATCCGTCTAGCGACGCAAATCGGTTCTTCTTTAATGGGCGTTATTTATATATTAGATGAGCCATCTATCGGCTTGCACCAAAGAGATAATTTTAGGTTAATCGAAACATTAAAGAGATTAAAATCTCTTGGTAATTCTGTGATCGTCGTAGAGCATGATGAAGACACGATGAATGAAGCAGATTGGATTATCGATGTTGGTCCAGGTGCTGGTGAGCACGGCGGCGAAATAATAGCCGAAGGAACGCCAGAACAGATAAAGAAGAACAAGAATTCTCTTACCGGACAGTATTTGTCTGGCCATAAAACAATCGAAGCGCCAGAGAAAAGAAGAAAGGGTAACGGGAAAGATATTACTATAGTAGGTGCCGCCGAAAATAATCTTAAAAATGTAACAGTTTCGGTTCCATTGGGAATGTTGGTACTTGTTACGGGAGTATCTGGATCGGGTAAATCAAGCTTAATAAATGATATTTTGGCAAAAAAATTATCTCAGGTTTTTCATCACGCTCAGGAGCCAGCCGGCAAACATCTTGAAATCTTAGGACTAAAAAATCTTGATAAAGTTATTGATATAGATCAATCTCCGATCGGCCGAACTCCTAGATCAAATCCAGCGACGTATACCGGAGTATTCACAGATATACGCGATCTTTTCGCCGGTACGCCTGAGGCAAGAATAAGAGGATATAAACAAGGACGTTTTAGTTTTAATGTTAAAGGCGGTCGTTGCGAATCATGTCGAGGCGAAGGTATTTTAAAAATAGAGATGCACTTTTTGCCCGATGTCTATGTGACATGTGAAGAATGTGCCGGGAAAAGATACAATAAAGAAGCATTGGAAATCCATTATAAGGGAAAAAATATTTCTGACGTTCTTGATATGACTGTAGCTGAAGCATACGAATTTTTCCAAAACATCCCTCAAATTAAGCGCAAACTCGAAACACTTGTAGAGGTTGGCCTAGGATATATTCGCTTGGGACAGCCAGCGACTACACTTTCGGGGGGAGAGGCACAACGCGTCAAACTGGCTTCTGAACTCGCAAAAAGAGCAACTGGTAAAACTTTATATATCTTGGATGAGCCCACCACGGGTCTTCATTTCGATGATGTAAATAGACTCATGACAGTGCTAAATAAGCTAGTAGATACTGGAAATACAGTTTTGGTTATTGAGCATAATTTAGAAGTAATTAAGTGCGCAGATTGGATTATCGACCTTGGACCAGAGGGTGGCAATGCTGGTGGAGAAATCGTGGCAACAGGAACGCCTGAAAGCGTTGCTAAAAATCCTCGATCCTTCACTGGCCAATATCTTGCCAAGGTTATTAATAATAGAACCTAGTCAGAAGGGACTATCTAAGTATTTGTAGCAAGTCACACCTCGAAAGGAGTGACAATCGTGGTAATACTGAGAAACCCATCAGACTACAAAACAATGTCAACGGTTGAGCTTAGGTCGGAGAAGAGAATTCTTGAGATGATAATCTATATCGAGGATTTCTTCTATATAGACAATCTCAAGAAAACCGTGGCCGAAGGTGGCACAGAGATTATAAATGTGTTACCTCGCGGATATCTATCACGAGTGCTCATGGCATCTCGGATCGTTAAAGGCGCCAATAGCAGAGTCGATATAATCGAACTTGAGCTCGCGCGGCGGGCAGACCCTTAGGGGTCTGCCCGCTAGAAAGTAAACATTTATGAATAATAATATTATGCAAGAGAAGCTAAATAATTTACCAAAAAATCCCGGAGTCTATCTGTACCGAAATATAAAGGGCAATATTATTTACGTTGGGAAGGCAATTAATCTAAAAAATCGAGTAACTTCATATTTTCGTGGCAACCATGATATAAAAACCGTAGAACTCGTAAAAAACATTTCCGATTTTGAGTGGATCGTAGTTGGTTCAGAGATTGAGGCTTTACTACTTGAGGCAGAACTGATTAAGCGCTATAAGCCTCACTATAATATAGATTGGAAAGACGACAAAAATTATTGCTATATCAAAATAACCAAAGAGGATTATCCTCGCATTTATATAGTTCGTCAAGTTGTGGATGACAAGGCGGACTACTTGGGTCCATATATCGATGCTAATGCTGTCAGAATGAGTTTAAAGGTCTTACGAAAGGCTTTTCCTTTTTGTACCTGTACTTTGAATCCCGACTCTACTTGTCTCTATTATCATTTAAATCTCTGCCATGGTCATGGTTCAAAATATATTTCAAAAGTTGACTACCAGTCGAGTATTAGGGGATTGGTTAATTTTTTATCAGGTAAGCGCGAAGAAGTTATGAAAGATTTGAGAAGACTAATGAAGATGTATTCAAATTCCAAACAATTTGAGCTTGCAGCAGATATCAGAAACCGCATAGCAGCATTAGAGAGAATGCGCTATCAGCACGTCATAGAAGAAAAAAGAGAAGTTGAGCTCGACAAGGCGCTAATTACTTTAAAAACCGTTTTAGCATTACCTCAGCTACCAAGAAGAATCGAGTGTTATGATATCTCAAATATATTCGGACGTAATGCAGTTGGCTCGATGGTTGTATTTAAGGATGGGATACCCAGTAAGAACGATTATCGACGATTTGAGATAAAAACAGTGAAAAGGATTGATGATTATGCGATGCATCGGGAGGTGCAGAAACGTCGTTTTGCAAATCTTATTAAGGGCACAAAAGATTCGTTCAAAGAAGTACCGGATTTGGTTATTATAGATGGCGGTAAAGGCCAACTTTCGTCGGTAATGGAAATTGTAGAGCCTCTACACTTGCAAACGAAGTTTGTTGGTTTGGCGAAAAGATTGGAAGAATTAGTTGTTTTGACTTCTGATGGAAGCTTCGATACGGTTCAGCTCGAGTTAAATTCGGAAGCATATTTTCTGGTACAACGTATTCGTGACGAGGCGCATCGTTTCGCTATAACCTATCATCGGAATCTTCGATCCAAAGAACTGACAAGTTCTAGTTTAGACAATGTTCCTGGGATTGGCCCTATAACAAAAAAGAAATTAATGACAAAGTTTGGTTCACTTGATATGATAAAGGCCGCATCGGAGGAAGAGTTGTCGGGTATGTTGAGTAAAAAAGTTATACAAAAACTGAAAGAATATTTATGAAAAAAATAGTTGTAATGGGTGGGGGTACAGGACTCGCTACCTTACTTAGGGGAATCAGAGACTATCCAATTGATATTAGCGCTATAGTAACTATGACCGATGACGGTGCAAGTTCGGGAAGATTGCGAAAAGACGTCGGGATATTACCCCCTGGCGATATCCGTAAATGCATCGCAGCCCTTTCTGACGATGAGACAATGCTTACTGAACTGTTTGAGTACAGATTCAAAAAAGGTTTCGGTATCTCTGGTCATAGTGTTGGCAATCTATTAATCACGGCCTTAAAAGAAATGACGGGCAGTTTTGAATTAGCAATCGCTGAAATATCTAGTATTTTGAACATCCGTGGGAAAGTTTTGCCAGCAAGCCTTACTGATGTGGATCTCGTTGCTGATTTTGAAGATGGTCGGAAAGTAATTGGTGAATCGAAAATCACAAAATATGGATATAAACACAAAATTACTCAAATATCATTGACTAAAGCTGCTAAAATCAATCCAGAAGCACTTGAATCTATTGAAAACGCAGATGTTATTTTTGTTGGCCCAGGAAGCCTCTATACCAGTGTAATACCAAATTTCTTGCCAACAAAAATGAAAAAGACTTTTAATGACAGTACCGCCTTTAAGGTATTCGTCTGCAATGTATCAACAGAGAGGGGGGAGACAGAGGGTTTTACTGTTTCAGACCACATAGAATCGTTACGAAAACACGGAGTTGCCTGCGATGCAGTGCTAGTTAACAGCAATACCTTGGCTAGTTGTACAGGAGATGGCTATGTTTGTTCGGTCCCAAATGATAGCGAGGGAATAGACCATATATGTATATATTCGGATTTAGTAAGTGAAGAAAATCCGCTGTATCATGATCATAATAAGCTTGGGGTTGCGGCGTGGAAAATAATCTTAGGGAGTCAAAAAATTAAAAAAAACACAACCAGAAAGCCAATTGTGTTATAAAAAACTATTGTGGTTGTTTACGAAATGCTTAAAAAGTAGTAAAATGTCTTGGTATGAAAAACATTTTTGAAATAATAATAGTTGTATTCTCAATATTCGTAGTAATAGCAATATTGCTACAGCAGAAAGGCTCGGGTCTTTCAGGGGTTTTTGGCGGTTCCGACGTATCATATCTTTCGAAGCGTGGCGCTGAAAAATTTTTAGTATATTTCACAATTTTTTGTGTAATCGTGATATGCATTAGTGCTTTATCATTAATAATATTTGTCTAATGAAACTTTCTGGCCTTGGCATTAGGTTAAAATTAATGCTCAAAAAAATAGCTATAGATGTTAAGAATACCCACATCAAAGATTTGCGTAACCGCTTTTTGTCTTCACTAAAGAAAATTCCTGATATTATTCATCTAAAGAATTTAGTATTTTTTAGCGGAATACTAAGTGTTTTGGTCTTAGTTTTATTTGTTCAAAGATTTAACAGTTTAGGTAAGTACTATATTATTAAGAAGCCTGAGTATGGTTCTACATATAATCAGGGCGTCGTGGGGTTAATAGATAAAATAAACCCATTATTTATTCGCAATGAAGCAGAAAACACGGCTACAAAGCTGATATTTTCTGGTTTAACTAGGGTGGTTGATGGTAATACAATAATCCCAGATTTGGCTAAGTCATGGACTGTTTCAGAGGACGGCAAGGTTTATGATTTTATTTTGAAAAAAAATATCAGCTGGCATGACGGAGAGACATTTACTGCCGATGATGTTATATACACAATCGGGCTAATACAGAATAGCGAGACGAAAACTTCTTTATTCAATACTTGGAACGGTGTTACGACACAAAAGGTAAATGACTATGAGGTGAAATTTACCTTACCCGCACAATATCCGGATTTTTTAAATGTGGCATCTCAGGCAATGTTGCCAAAGCATTTATTAAGTTCAGTCGACCCAAAAAACATCAAGATTGCCGAATTTAACCAAGTACCTGTCGGTACAGGGCCATATAAATTTATTCGCTTTGATCAGCTGGGTTCTCAGTCAGAGGTAGTTCTCGAAAGTAACGACAATTTTGCTATAAGTAGACCTTTTATTCAGGGAATCAATCTTATTATTTATGATGACGACAAATCTCTTTATGATGGTTTGGCAAGAAGGCAAATAGACGGTGTTTTAGAGATTAATCCCGAAAGCTTCTCTGAAATAAAGAATTTCTCAAATACTAATATTAAATCAATATATTTTCCTGAAGCACAGGTTTTGTACTTAAACACAAAAAATACTATTCTTTCGGATAAATCAGTGAGAGAAGCAATTACGGCCTCTATTGATCGAACATCTTTGATAAACAAGGTTTTTGGAACCAGGGCACAAGCGCAATCCACACCGATTGGGCCGGGGCAACCAGGATATGACAGCGATGCAAGTTCGGTCAAATTTGACATCTCTAATGCTAATAAAATCTTGGATTCATTGGGCTGGGTAATGGGTCAAGATGGTAATAGATTTAAAGATGGTAAAAAATTAGAACTTAGGCTTATTTATCCAGATAATTATGAAAATTTTGAAGTCGCGTCGATTCTAAAAACTCAGCTTAGAACAATCGGAATCAACATAAGTCCTGTCGGAGTCGACCCAGGAGTACTTAGCTTTAGTTATATCAAATCTAGAAATTTTGACCTACTTCTTGTTCCACAAAACCTTGGAGTGGGCCAGGATTGGTTTAGTTTCTGGGACTCGTCTCAAATAAATTTCCCTGGACTTAATTTGAGCGGTTTCTCAGATAAAAGACTCGATAAGTTTGTTGAGCAACTTCACAAGAGTGGTGACGCTACATATCGTGCAGAAAGATTTAAGCAAGCCCAAGCAGTGATATTAGAACAGAACCCAGTCGTTTACCTTTATCGGAGAGAACATCTGTCAGCTATTGCCGATAAGGTTAAGGGTTACGAACAATCAAAATATGGCACTTCGCTGGATATTTTAAATAATATTTATGCATGGTATATAAACACTAAAGATACTTATTAGTTTTATTGACCCAAGTAGGATAATCGAGTATAATATTACAGCATTTCAAGTGCAGACTTGGCTTCTGCGGACGTGGCGGAATTGGTATACGCGCTAGCATGAGGGGCTAGTGATCGCAAGGTCTTGGAGGTTCAAGTCCTCTCGTCCGCACCAAGGGCGCCTAGCTCAGTTGGTTAGAGCATCTCGTTTACACCGAGAGGGTCAGAGGTTCGAATCCTCTGGCGCCCACCATTCGACTCGCTAACTCGCTCATGGCTTACAGCCATAGAGTTTGAGGGGAGAATGTCCTGAGTGAGGTTGTAAAACCGAATCGAATGGACAAAAGTAAATATTATTTGTGGCTCGGTAGCTCAGTTGGTAGAGCAGAGGACTGAAAATCCTTGTGTCGCCGGTTCGAACCCGGCCTGAGCCACCACTTAAATAAGAGAATAATTTTCATCGTTGGTTTGAAAGTTTTACGAGCGAGAGTAGCTTAGCGGTAGAGCGCAACCTTGCCAAGGTTGAGGTCGCGGGTTCGATCCCCGTCTCTCGCTCCATTAATATTATTTAGGGCCTGATGGCGGAGTGGTTACGCAGCGGTCTGCAAAACCGCGTACCCCGGTTCAATTCCGGGTCAGGCCTCCAGCCCGGGTGGCGGAATTGGTATACGCGACGGACTTAAAATCCGTTGGCTTCGGTCTTGCGGGTTCAAGTCCCGCCTCGGGCACCAAGAAAAGCTTCGAATATTATCGAGGCTTTTCTTTTATAAAATATATAGTGATTTATTTTATAAAATTAGTGTATAATATCCTCATGACAAAAAAAGCTAAAGAATCTCTTTCGAGCGAATTCAAGGAAGAAATAAAAAAATCTCGTAGCGGGTTAAACGGAGTATTTAATGTAATTATCGCAATATTAACAATTATATTAATTTTCGGTACAGTCGGAATGGCTGCCTATCAGATGTTGTATAAATCAACTAATGTTGAGAATAAAACCGTAGAAGAAAAAATCGAATCCCGCCCCAAAGAGGAGGCGGTAGTCGCGACAACAACACCAGTGCCGACATCAACACCAGTACCCGTAGTTGCTACTCCGGAGCCAACAGCTGAACCTGTGGTATCAAAAAGTGGCGAATACACTGTTGCCGCTGGAGATGTTTTGGGAACAATAGCCAGTAAATACAATACCACGGTTGCAAAACTAAAGGAGCTTAATAGCATTACAGATGAGAATTCCTTGCAAATAGGCGATATAATAAAAGTACCATAATAATATAAATATTAATTTAGGAGGTAACATGAGTGTTTGGTTAATAGTCATAATAGTCATCGCGGCGGTGATACTTTTCGTTATAGTAACTTACAACGGACTTATTACGTTGAAAAATAGAGTCCAAGAAGCAGCCAGTGATATTGATGTCCAATTGAAGCGACGCTTTGAGCTTATCCCAAATTTAGTAAACACAGTAAAGGGGTATGCCAAACACGAGACTGAGCTTTTCGAAAAAGTAACTAAAGAACGAGCTAGTATGGCGAACGGCTCTACTGCTGATAAAATAAATTCTAGTAATCAGCTTTCCGAAACATTAAAATCTCTTTTTGCTGTAGCAGAAGCATACCCTGACTTAAAGGCTAATCAGAATTTTCTTCAGATGCAGGCCGATCTTACAGATACACAAGATAAAATAATGGCCTCACAAAGATTTTATAATGCAAACGTGCGAGATTTTAACACAAAACTCCAGGTGTTTCCTACAAATATCTATGGTAAACAGCTAGGGTTTACACAATTTGAATTCATTGAGGCTGCAGATGCAGAAAAACAAAATGTTAAAGTTGAATTTTAGTTATTTACCTTAAAACCCTTAATGGCAACTACTTATACTCACATTACAGAGAATAAAACAAAGACATTTATAATTGTCTTGTTTTTCCTTTTCTTAATTATGGGGGTTGGTTACATAATGGCTTTGTCTTTCGATATTTATTGGCTTTTCCCCGCGGCGGTAGTGATCGCATCAGCCCAAGCCATTATTTCTTATTGGTGGAGCGACAAGATTGCTCTCGCCATTTCCGGCGCAAAAAAAGTAGAAAAAATAAATGAGCCAGAGCTATATAAACTTGTGGAAAATCTTTCTATCGCATCTGGACTCCCAATCCCTGGGGTGTATGTTATTGAAGATATGGCCCCAAACGCTTTTGCTACAGGTAGAAATCCCGAGCATTCAGCCATTGCCGTTACAAGGGGTTTATTAACTAAGCTTAGCAAGCCTCAACTTGAAGGGGTTCTAGCGCATGAATTTTCGCATATCGGTAACGACGATATTTTGCTGCAAACAGTTTTGGTTGTTTTAGTTGGTGTCGTTGTAATGATTTCAGATTGGTTCTTGAGAATTTCCTTTAGCAACGGAATAGATAATGATAATAGTGATTCTTCACAAGCGCATCTTATTTTTATGGCCGCTGGTATTGTCCTTGCATTATTATCTCCTCTTTTTGCGACACTTATTCAATTAGCAGTTTCAAGACAGCGAGAATACCTCGCTGATGCTAGTGGGGCACTGTTAACTAGAAACCCAGAGGGTTTAGCGACAGCGCTTGAGGCTATTTCCGCTGATTCTGTACCTCTTTCACATGCGAATAAAGCAACTGCACATATGTATATTGCTAATCCTATGGCAGATCATAAAGGTTCTGCTAGAGGCTGGTTCGCCGGTATGTTTAGTACACACCCTCCTACTGAAGAACGCGTTAAAGAACTGAGAGAAATGGCGATGTAGACAATCTCCGCCTCATATATAATAAAAGGTCCATAATAGGGCCTTTTTTGGTATAATATATATATGAAAAGTTTATCCATTGCTGAAGCAAATAAAAGAGCAGAAAAACTCAGAACTGAGCTCGATAAAATTCGATATGATTATCATGTTCTAGATACGGAAAGTGTCTCGGAATCCGTAAAATCTTCTTTGATGCACGAGCTTTCATTGTTAGAAGACGAATTTCCTGAGTTAATTACACCTGAATCGCCGACACAAAGGATTGCCGGAGAGCCGTTGCCAGGCTTTAAGAAAGTAGTTCATAGCATACCTGGGAATTCGCTTAATGATGTTTTTAATGAATCAGAAATATCTTCCTGGGAAAAAAGAATCAAATCAATTGCTGAGAGCGACGAGATTTTTGAAGGAAAAATAAATTATTTCGCTGAGTTGAAAATAGATGGTTTATCGGTTTATCTAGTTTACAAAGATGGGCTTCTGCAAACAGCGGCTACTAGAGGTAATGGAAAAATAGGGGAAGATGTGACGGCCAACATCAAAACCATCGAGGCAATTCCCCTTAGGCTGCGTCTCGACACAAAGGAATTGTTAGACATTACAAATAATGGAAATATTGAAGTCAGGGGCGAAGTATTTATGACTCACAAAGAGCTAGAGAGAATAAACAAACAACGCGAAACAAATGGCGAAGCGGTTTACGCAAACCCACGAAATCTAGCAGCTGGGACTTTGAGGCAGTTGGATCCCAAAGTAGTAGCTGGTAGAAAGCTTGAATTCGCAGTTTGGGCTGTTTTTGACTCCAAGGCCAAAACACATGAAGAGGAACATTCATTAGCAAAAAAACTAGGCTTTAAGGTCGAAGAACATTCGAAACAATGCAAAGATATATCTGAGGTTGTTGAATTTATAGAAAAATGGGATAAACCAAGACATGTTTTGCCTTATCAAACAGACGGTATGGTTATAAATGTAAATAATTCAAAAATATTTTCACGACTTGGGATGGTAGGTAAGGCTCCCAGAGGGGCGGTAGCTTATAAATATTCGGCAGAACAAGGCACCACGAAGATTCTTGAAATTCGAGTAAATGTAGGCAGAACCGGGGCGATTACACCATTTGCTGTCATGGAGCCAGTGAAGCTTGCTGGGACTACTGTTACAAGAGCAACTCTTCATAATGCAGACGAAATAGATCGTAAGGATATACGACTGGGGGATACGGTAATAGTACAAAAGGCTGGAGATATCATTCCCGAAGTAGTTCGAAGTCTCCCTGAACTTAGAGACGGTAAGGAAAAAAAATTCGTTATGCCAACAAAATGTCCGATTTGCGGTGGTCCAGTATCAAAGCCCGAGGGCGAAGCCGTGGCAAGATGTATTTCTACTGATTGTTTTGCGATCGAAAAAGAAAGAATAATACATTTTGTTTCTAGAGACGCTTTTAATATTGAAGGTTTGGGAGAAAAAATAGTTGAGCAGTTAATAATCGAAGGAATTATTGCAGACGCTGCCGATTTGTTTGTATTAGAAAAGGGTGACCTCGAGCCCCTAGAGAGATTTGCGGATAAAAGTGCTAGTAATCTAGTAGCTTCGATATCTGATCACAAGAGAATACCTCTAAATAGGCTAATATATGCACTTGGGATACGCTTTGTCGGTGCCATAACGGCTAACGATCTAGCTAATTATTTTGATAACTTGGACCAAATAGCAAAAGCAACAAAAGATGAGCTTACGTCGATTGAGGGTATCGGAGAAGTCGCTTCTGAGAGTATTGAGAGTTGGTTCAAAGACAATAAAAACAAGAAATTGATTGCCAAGTTGATTGAATCTGGGGTTGATTTTGAAAAAAAACGAAGTGTATCCGATAAACTTAAAGGTATGACGTTTGTAATAACCGGTAGTCTAGAGTCAATAAGTCGAGATGTGGCAGAACAAAAAATCAGAGAACTCGGCGGAAAAGCCACCAGCTCAGTATCTGCGAATACCTCTTATTTAGTTATTGGCGAGAAGCCAGGCTCAAAGCTGGCGAAAGCAGAGCAGTTCGGAGTAAAAATAATTTCTGAATCGGAGTTTCTAGCTTTAATTAACCAATAAATCGGTCTAGAATATCGGTAATTATATCTTCGTGGAGACCGAAATGTTCCGCAAAGCTATATATTGTGTAGCTATTTTTGTCTCCAGGTACCACCTCTCTTGAAATTTCAGCCTTGTCGATGAGTGCTAATAAATCATTTGCGCTTATGCCCCTGTATGAGAAACCTTCAGGATTCTCAGGGTGAGAATCTGCATAAGAAACATACGCAAGCCGTATTGTTGTGGCCGCCTCTTTTTTTAGTATATTAACTAGTGGCGTAAAGTATTTTTCTATTTTAAGTTCAGCTGCATTATCTTTTTTTGATAATTCAAACTTTTCCGTCTGGTTATTACCTGTTGAGTCGCTGTTGTTTTCTGGTCCCATATTCTTCCATAATTTATACTTAAATGTTATACTGATTTGGTAATTTAGGCAAATAAATGAATCAAATAACAACAAAGGAAGTTTCTAATCTGGCTATCTTGGCTAGGGTGGGGCTGACATCAGAAGAGGAAGTGGCGCTGGCTTCACAGATGACCGATATCCTAGAGTTTGCTTCAGAGCTTGAGAAAGTGAACACAGACGGAGTATTACCGACTAGCCAGGTTTCAGGACTAACTAGTGTATTTCGAGAAGATAAAGCAGTTGATTCCATATTTTCTAGGGATGAGCTACTTTCAAATACACCGGAGGTAGAGTCAAGCTCGATTAAGGTGAAAAAGGTATTATAGGAGTGAAAAAGATTCTTTCTAACAAATTATTAAAAAGGCTTATTATTTTCGGATTAATCTGGGGGCTGATATCTTGTTTTTTTATTGGATTATTTGAATTTTATAGCTATCAAAACATTTTTGTTTCATATCTAAGTTATACTGTATTCCTTCCAGCAAAAATTGTAACCCTATTATTACCAATTAGAAACACTTTGTTGGAGGTATATCAGCAATTCAGTTTTCAAAATTTAATAAATATCGAAACCGCTGGTTCCGGCTTTGGCATGATAGTAGTACTAGGCTTAGTATGGATCATTAGATACATTCTCATTTGCGTTTTTTTCGTGGGAATTATTCTTGGCGAAATATTACTAGCCCTGCTAATTTCTGTGTTGTTTTCTACAGCCCTGTATCCGTTTTTGCTTAATAGAGGATTTAAACATGTCATTAATTAGTATTTCAGAATTGAATAAAAAATTTACACAAAAGCCTGATTCTATTTTAGATAACATGCAAAAAGCCCTTATTAGAATTGACGAAGCTGAGGACGAAGTAAATGCGCTAGTAACAGTAGCCGCTAAGGAGGCAATTGTAGATGCAAAAACTTCTGTGGAAAGATACGCTTCTAAAAAACCATTAAGCGCTATTGACGGCATCGTAGTTACAATAAAAGACGTTTTTTGTACAGATGGGATTCGTACAACTGCTTCTAGCAAAATGCTTGAGGAATTTGTTCCGGTTTATGATGCAACCGTGGTAAGTAAGCTTAAAGAAGCGGGTGCTATCATGGTCGGGAAAAATAATTGTGACGCCTGGGCACATGGTGCCAGTACTGAAAATTCTGACTATGGTGTTACTAAAAATCCTTGGGATTTAACTCGGGTTTCTGGAGGTTCTTCCGGAGGTTCTGCAGCAGCTGTGGCACTAGGGGAATGTGATTTTTCTATTGGTTCTGATACTGGTGGTTCCATTCGTCAACCTGCCGGATTTTGCGGTGTCGTCGGCCTTAAACCGACATATGGACGAGTTTCTCGCTATGGTCTTATTGCAATGGCATCTTCCTTGGACTGTGTTGGACCCTTGGCAAAAAGTACCGTAGATGTAGCACAGATTTTAGAAGTTATTGCTGGACATGATGAAAAAGATTCTACGTCAGTAAATATTCCTGTACCAAAATACACTGAACTGATAGACAAGCCATTGAGAGGTAAGAAAATCGGTTGGGCGAAAGAATATTTTGATGTTGCCTTAAATAAGGAAATAAAATCAGCAATCGAGAATGCAAGAGACGAATTTATAGCGCTGGGTGCTGAAATTGTGGATATTAGTCTTCCAAATATAAAGTATGGAGTTCCTGTTTATTATATAATTCAACCAGCCGAAGTTAGCTCAAATCTTGGTAGATACGATGGAATAAAATATGGGTACAGTACTGAGAACAGTGAAAACTTGATAGACCATTATTTTAAATCGAGAGATGAGGGTTTCGGCGCTGAAGCAAAAAGACGAATAATGCTCGGAACTTTCGTCCTATCAGCCGGCTATTATGATGCTTATTACAACAAGGCAATGAAGGTTCGCACTCTTATCAAACAAGATTTTGAAAAAGCTTTTGAAAATGTAGATATTATTCTTTCGCCTGTTTCACCGACAACTGCATTTAAAATAGGGGAGAAAACAGCCGATCCGATGGAAATGTATTTAGCAGACGTCTATACAGCGGCAATAAATCTATCTGGCAATCCCGCCTTGTCACTACCTTGTGGTTTTGATTCGAACAAATTGCCTATAGGGATGCAGATTATTGGGAAACATTTTGACGAAAGCTTGGTTTTAAATTTTGGTAATATGTATGAAAAAAAGACAGAAAAAGATGATTGGAGAGGCTACAAAACTGTAGTATAAGGAGAAAAAATGGGTAAAAATCAAAAATTAAAAGAACAAAGAAAGATCGATAAGGTTAGAAAACAGCTTACGAAAGAAAAAAAGCTGAAGCTAAGCGGTCTTGTCTTTCTTGGAATTATTCTCGGTATAATCGTTGGAACGGGCGTATATTTTGGTACCTTGGGTTTGAAAAATTGGTTCGGTTCAAATAATAGCAACAAGACTAAGCAGGTGGACAGCTCAAAATTAAAAACTTATAAAAAAGGAGAACATGTGTATACACAAGCACCAGATATGCAAATAGACACGAGTAAAAATTATGTCGCAAAATTTGAAACAATTAACGGTAATTTCGAAGTTGCTTTGAATGCCAAGGACGCTCCCAAGACTACAAATAATTTCGTAGTTCTTGCAAAGGATGGTTTCTATGACGGTTTGACTTTCCATAGAATAGTCAAAGACTTTATGATTCAGGGCGGTGACCCGGATGGTACTGGTTCGGGAGGACCTGGCTACAAGTTTGATGACGAAAAATTCTCTGGTGACTACACTGTTGGGACAATCGCGATGGCAAATTCTGGCAAAAATACAAATGGTTCACAATTCTTTATTATGACAGGTGACTATTCTGGCGGAAAACTTCCTAAAGATTATATAATTTTTGGAAAAGTTACATCTGGTCTTGACGTTGTTACAAAGATTGGATCAACAGAAACTAAAGCTGGCTCTGGCGGAGAAAACTCTACACCAGTTAGTAAGGTTACGATTAATAAGGTAACAATCGAGGAAAAGTGAGTCTACTTACAGGATTATTCGGATTATTAGTCGTCGTGATATTGGTTGTTTCGATACCAGTATTTTTCGGCGGTTTTGGAAGAAAAGACAAAAATAAAACGTCTAAGAATGGTGATGGTCACGGCATAGACAAACAATTTGTTAGAAATAAATGGTTGGAAATAAACAAGATATTTCGACTCGGTGGTGGTAGTAATCTAAAATCTAGTGTGATGGAAGCAGATAAATTGGTTGATTATGTCTTGGTCGGAAAAAAAATTAGTGGTAATACGATGGGCGAACGGTTAAAATCGGCAAAAAAATACTTCCCGAATCAGGCAGATTATAATGATCTCTGGTTCGCACACAAAGTAAGGAATAATATTGCTCACGAAGCAACACATCAGCTTGGTGTCGGAGAAGCAAAAAGAGCGATGGAATATTTTGAGAAATCTTTAAAAAAACTGGGAGCACTATGAATAAAAAACTATTCAAATCGATAGGCATCTTACTCGGTTCGTCGGTGGCCGTAACTGTGTTGACAGCATTGGTTCTTGGATTCCCATATGCGTATCTAAAAGAATATTATGGAGTAGTATGTATCGTGGCACCCTGCCCGGAGCCTTATCTGATTTTTGGATATCAATTTGTTGGCGCATATTTCTTGAGAGACTTATGTATTTGGTTTGTTTTTATCGCCTTTATTGTTTTTTTATATAATTACCTAAAAACGAAGAACGTGCTGTGGAGAAAAGTTAAATGAATAAATATGAAGTGGTTATTGGTTTAGAAGTCCATGCTCAGCTGAAAACAAAGAGTAAGATGTTTTGTACTTGTAACAATATGTCAGTTGACGCAGAACCGAATACAAATGTCTGTCCAGTTTGCCTGGGAATGCCAGGGATGTTGCCAGTCGCCAACAAAAAGGCACTAGAGTGGACATATCTACTAGGGATGGCTCTGGGTTCGAAAATACCAAATGAATTTAACTTTGAACGTAAAAACTATTTCTATCCAGACCTACCAAAAGCATATCAGATTACTTCAAGCTCAGTTCCTCCAGTGATTGGTGGGACGCTAGATATTGAGATTGATGGAAACATTCGCACTATAAGGATTCACCATGTGCATCTAGAAGAAGATGCAGGAAAGCTGACCCACCCAAGCGTCGGGGGTTATAGTTTGGTAGATTTGAACAGAGCGGGAACACCTCTGATGGAAGTAGTGACAGAGCCAGTTATGAGAAGTCCTTTAGAGGCTAGAATATTTATGCAAGATTTTCGAAGTATTCTGAGGTATCTTGGTGTTTCTGATGCCAATATGGAACAGGGAAATCTGCGCTGTGACGCAAATATCAGCCTGCGACCCATTGGTCAAAAAGAGTATGGAACTAAAGTAGAAATAAAGAATATGAATTCATTCAGAATGATAGAACGTGCGATGGACTATGAGGTTATTCGTCAAACAGAAATGCTTGAAGGTGGCGAAAAGATTGTTCAGGAAACAAGGGGCTGGGACGAAGCAAAAGGGAAAACTACAGGGCAAAGGAGTAAGGAAGAGGCAAATGATTATCGTTATTTCCCCGAACCAGATTTGCCACCAATAAATTTATCTAAAACATCAGAAATCGACCTTGCTGAAATAAAATCTTGGTTACCGGAACTTCCGAAACAAAAGAAAGATAGATTTGTATCCGAATATGGATTATCAGAAAAAGACGCTTTCCAACTAACACATGATTTTGATATGGCTAGATACTTTGAGCAAATTATCGAGCAGTTTGATGAAGTCGCTGGTGAGACTGAGCAGAAAAAATCTAAAGCTAAGAAAGTTTCAAATTGGATTAATTCAGAGCTCGTCGCTAGATTAAATACAGAATCTATTGCCGATGTAAAAATAACACCTGAAAATTTTGCTCAAATGATCGAAATGATTGAAAGCGGTGAGATCAGTGGTAAGATGGCAAAAGAAATATTCACTGAGATGTTCGCTAGTGGTAAGAGCCCGGCCGATTTGGCAAAAGAACTTGGAGTTTCTCAAATAAGTGATACTGGAGAACTTAGTAAAATAATCGAAGAAGTATTAACGAAAAACGAGAAATCTGTTAATGATTATAAGGCAGGCAAACAACAGGCTTTTGGATTCCTCGTAGGTCAGGTGATGGCTGCGACAAAAGGACAAGCGAATCCGAAGGTTGTGAATGAAATTTTAAGTACAAAATTAGAAAAGGGAAAGGAGTAAGTATGGTACCACCTGGAGAAGGAACAGCGGTTATTAAGGGTTTTTCTGACATCCCATCTGACTTTAAGGAAAAAATGGCTATAGCTGAAAGGAAAAATGTTAGCGAAAGAATACTAAAACTAACCGATGGTGATATTATTGAAAATTTACCACAGGCTACTTTTGAAAATCTTACGGATAGCCCGGATGTTAAAAATTCGGGTATCGAGTCATTTAACATAAGCACTTATAATGGTCAGGATAACAAGGTTGCTGGAGTTAGGGTTTTTTTATATTTTGACAAGGATAACTATCGCGATTATATTAGTTTTGATATTAACAAAGAGGGCATTGTAGGAGAAACCTATAACCAAACTATTCCTGACAGGATTTCTCAAAAAATTGGCGGAAAAAGAGCAATTGATTTTGCAAAAGTTATCACATCTGAGCTTGAAAGATTAAAGGGAGATGAGACGACTTACTCACAGAAATCCATTGTCGACTTATTGCCCGAGTCGGACGAGACAGAGATAGGTCCAGGCAAAGATAAATTACCTGGCGGTGATCCCTACCGCGACGTACGTCGTGAAGTAATGCTGAAAATGCTTCAAATTAAAAAACTCGCAGTTTTTAATATAGAGGGGACTCCGATAAGAGGAGGACGCGGTTACTATCAATGTTTAATATGTGATTATGGGTTATTTCTGGATAATCTATATACAAAAAACGCAGCTTTTAAAATAGATATTAGAGAAAGCTCATATATAAATGAACAAGAATGGGTCAAAGATGTCGCTGATCTAAGAAGAACACTGACCCCCGAATCAAGTGAATCACAAAAAGATGAAATTATGCATAGATTTCAGGTCAAGTACACAGCCCCATTGTTTATGAGGTCGAAATCAAGAGATGCTTTAAAGCAAAATGAAAATGCTGAAAAAATCGAGCATAGAGGTGACTGGGAAGATAAAGTTATTAATACAATAACTAATCTTACAATACGAGCTGAATAAAAGAAAAGGGCGGCCCGCGTGGGCCGCCCTGCTACTTCGCCACATAGTTGGTGGTTTTAGTAGATCGGAAGATCGTCTAGCTTACCATCTATCTTGTCTCCACGTGCGGTGAAGAGGCGATTGACGGTAGCCGAAAGTGCAACGATTGCCTGTTCGGTGTTATCACCGAAGAGTGTCAATAGTGCCTTTGTGAGCTTCTCCCTTGTATCGAGGATGTCTTGGGACTTGATGATCATTTCGGCGATTAGCCGAGTCTCATCAGCCTCTAAAGCTGGATGAGCCGGTGCCAAAAAGTCGGACGTAGCGGACTTTAGGCAATTTAGCCAAACTCGAGAAACCTCAGATTCCCTAGTGGCATTGCCCTGGCTCTTCTCGACGATTTCGTAGGTGATTCCATTTGCATGAATCTTGCCGTCGTCTTCTATCTCGCCAAGCCAATAACGGAAGGCGAGTTTACCTGAGCCTCGTCCGAACATGATGCTGCCGTTCTCACTGTTGAGTACCGGCAACATCTTAGTGACAACACCTGTATCTTCTCTCCTTAGTCTAAGTGCGTCACCCGCGATGATTTCACCGACAGTTTCTTGAGTGTTTTGCGAGAAAAGATTTTCTCCTCGCATGGGCTCAAAATACTCCCTTTCCACATCAACTCCCTTGTAGGTGCGAAATGGACAGATTGTCCAAGTTGCGTTATTATATAACATAAATGATTAAAAAGCAATACTAAATCTTATATTTAACTGCTTTTTCGTGTATAATAACCAATATAAATTATTGAATTGGAGATAAAATAATGGATATTATTACAGACTATTTACATACGATACTTAGTTTTATTAAAATATTACCAGCTCTGGCGATCGGTTTCATATTCGGTTGGCTAGTAATAAAGATAATTATCTTTGTGATACGACATACAATTAAGTTTGCAAAGGTACCAAAAGACATCCAGGGACTAATAATTACTATGACAAAATTGGCATTATGGGTATTCTTAGTAATAATTATTTCTGGGGCTGCCGGGCTCGGTAATCTGGCAATCGCAATTTCTGGTTCTGCCGCGGTCGCTGCTTTTTTTCTTTCTGCTAGTATTGGTCCACTGCTTTCAAACATATTTGCTGGACTTTTCCTGGCTGGTGACCCAGATATCAAGGTGGGGATGAGAGTGATTACCAACGACGGCAAGACAAAAGGCATAATAAAGGGCATTGATATGAGAAAAGTCCGTATAGAAGGTGATGATGGCCATATTCATGTAGTACCAAATTCTGCAGTTGAAAATACAGAATGGATTGTTTTAGAAAGAAAAGTCGAGAAAAAGAAATGAAAGCAATAGGACGAAAGCCGGAAGACCTCTGGGAAGAAGTAGACAGAGCTATTTCCGAGCATACGACTAGTGGATACAAAATGGCATGTATCGAAGCAGAGAAAGTTTTTTATTATAAACTTAAAGAAAAGGGTTATCCTACAAAAAATATTAAACAGATATTAGCACTTTTTGGCTGGAAACTATCCGATAAGGATGCGCTAAAAAAGGCTTTAGAAAAGACAAATCTTATCAAGACCAGTTTTGACTATACTCTTTCTAGCTTTGAGGCAGAGGATATCGTAAAATCATTCCAGTCCGCTGTGGCAGATTTTACTAATGCTCGCGCACTTTCTTGGCAAAGAAAAATAACTTTGTTTTGGGATAATTATATTTCTATTCGTTCTTCCTTTGCGAAAATGTTTCTACTGGGAGTGTTTATATTTTTCTTATTAGTTGAATATTTAGCTTCCCCAAATTTTGGTGGACCAAAAGTAGTGAAATTCTTGGTCGCTATTGCTAATTTTATTTTCAGCTGGTTTATTCTTTTGTTAGGCATCGGTGCAGTTATCGGTATATTGGTGTTTTTGTTAATCACGTTTTTTGAGAAAAATAGAACTAAAATTAAGGAAATTAAATGATTCATTTTATTACGGGTAACCAAAATAAACTCAAGGAAGTCCGGGCGATTTTAGGTGAAGGTAAGGTAGAACATCTTGATATCGACCTTCCTGAGATTCAAGAAATAGACGCAAAGAAAATTTTACAGGCGAAACTGCTAGAGGCTAGGAAACATCATAAGGGTGAGTTAATTGTTGAGGACACCTCTTTTTATCTTGAGTGTTTGAGCTGGTCATTGCCAGGGCCACTTATCAAGTGGTTTATGAAGAGTCTTGGCATTGAAGGTATTGCAGAAATAGCCGCAAAGTACGGTGTTCATGGGGCTACTGTGACTAATCTACTTGGCTATATGGATATAGAGGGCAATATAGAATATTTTATAGGCAGCGTACATGGAAGTGCTGTCTATCCACGAGGAGAACGAAGCTTCGGGTGGGACCCAATATTCCAACCAAATGGTTATATTAAAACTTTTGCAGAGCTTAGTGATGAAGAAAAGAATGAAATAAGCCATCGTAAAATCGCTTTGGAAAAACTAAAAATCCACCTAGATTCAAAAAAATAATTTAAAAACACTATTTCCGATATAAATCAATATTGTTAATCATTTTCGTAGGGGCTAAAATAGGTATATCGAGGTGGAACTTTACAAAAAAAGGCCTATTTTGATGTTTATTTACAGGTCTTTTTTGTATTAAAGGGGGAAATTTGTCCAATTCTGAATTAAAATTCGTTCACTTGCATGTGCATACTCATTATTCTCTTTTGGATGGCATGGGCAAGATTCCTGACTATTTGGATAGGGCAAAAGAGCTCGGGATGACATCGATGGCGATTACAGATCATGGTGTTATGTACGGAGCAATCGAATTTTATAAAGAAGCAATAAAAAGAGGCATCAAGCCGATTATAGGGTGCGAGTGTTATGTTGCTCCTCGTTCTTTAGAACAAAAAGAAGGCAAGATTGATACTAGGCCAAATCACCTTGTTTTACTCGCGAAGAATAAGGTCGGTTATCAAAATCTCATGAAACTGGTCACGATAGCTCACTTAGAGGGCTATTATTACAAACCAAGAATAGATAAAAAATTATTGAAAAAACATTCAGAAGGCCTAGTGGCCTTATCGGCATGCTTGCACGGAGTTGTTGCCGAAAAGATTGTTGCAGGAAACTATGACAAGGCTAAAGAAGTCGCTCTTGAATATGAGGCAATATTTGGTAAAGATAATTTTTATCTCGAACTCCAAGATCATCCTAGTATTCCAGAACAAAAAATTGCTAATGAAGGTCTGAAGAAAATTGCAAAAGAGACGGGGATAGGCCTCGTAGTTACTAACGATATTCACTATGTGAATAAAGATGATGCCGAGGCGCAGGATATATTGCTATGTGTTCAGATGGGCAAAATTGTTTCCGATGAAGATAGAATGAAGATGACTGCAGACAATAGTATGCGGACTTATGAAGATCTTTCGAAGTCATTTGCGGACGTTCCTGAGGCATTTGAAAATACATTAAAAATCGCTGACATGTGTAATCTCGAAATCGAGCTCGGTGGGATGTTGATACCTGACTACCCCTTGCCAGATGGTTTCACCCCAGAAACCTATCTGTTAAAACTTGTTGATGAGGGTATTGCTCGCCGTTATCCAGAGCGGACCCCAGAATTAGAGGATAGACTCAAATATGAGCTTTCTACAATCGAGAAAATGGAATATGCTGGATACTTTCTGATCGTTCAGGATTATGTTAACTGGGCTAAGAATCGGGGCATAGTAGTTGGGCCTGGACGAGGTTCTGCGGCGGGGTCTGTGGTTGCTTATGCGCTCGGTATCGTTGATCTAGAACCGATGCAATATGACCTCCTTTTTGAAAGATTCTTGAATCCTGACCGTATATCGATGCCCGATGTCGATATGGATTTTGCCGACGATAGAAGACATGAAGTTATAACTTATGTGACAGAAAAATATGGTCAAGACAAAGTGGCTCAGATAATTACATTTGGTACAATGAAGGCTCGCAATGCGATCAGGGATGTTGGAAGAGCTCTGGGTATGGTTTATGGTGTAGTGGACTCAGTCGCCAAGATGGTGCCGGAAGTTCTTAATATTAGATTGAAAGATGCCATAGAGACTGGTCCAGAGCTGAAAGCAGCTTACAACGTAGACCCAGAGGTAAAGCATTTAATAGACCTCGCCATGAAGCTTGAGGGAGTCGCTAGACACTCTTCTACTCACGCTTGTGCTGTGGTGATATCACGAGACCCACTGGTAGAATATGCACCGTTACAAAAGGCGACTAAGGGAGATATTGCGATTAATACGCAGTACGAGATGCACGCGATTGAAGACCTTGGGCTCCTTAAAATGGATTTTCTGGGGCTTTCAAACCTTACAGTAATTAAAAATACTATGAGAATAGTAAAAAAAGTATATGGCGAAGAAGTAGACTTGTATAAGTTACCGATAGATGATGCCAAAACATTTAAACTTTTGTCAAAAGGCGAAACAACTGGAGTTTTCCAGCTTGAATCAGCGGGGATGAAAAGATATATCAAGGAACTGAAGCCAACTGTCTTTGAAGATATAATCGCTATGGTGGCGTTATACCGCCCAGGTCCAATGGAGAATATACCCGAGTTTATTGCCAGAAAACATGGCAGAAAAGCAATCAAATATCAACATCCTTCGATGGAGTCAGCGCTAAAAAATACTTATGGAATTACTGTTTACCAAGAACAGGTGATGCAGATATCTAAGGATTTGGCTGGCTTTACTGGTGGCCAGGCAGATACATTAAGAAAAGCAATTGGCAAGAAGCTTTCCGATCTATTGAAACAAATGAGAGGTCAGTTTGTTGAGGGTGCCAAGAATACACACAATATCCCCGAAAAGCTCGCTAATCAAATTTTTGATGGCTGGGAAGCTTTTGCTGCATATGCATTTAATAAATCACACGCAGCTTGTTACGCTTTAATATCATATTGGACAGCATACCTCAAGGCTCATTATCCAGCAGCTTTTATGGCCGCCCTGATGACTTCTGATTATGGGAACATGGATCGCATCACTATCGAAATAGATGAATGTCAGCGGATGAAAATAGAAGTACTACCTCCTGATGTAAATGAGTCTTTCGCCGAGTTTGGTGTCGTAAAAGAGACAGGGAAGATTAGGTTTGGTTTACAGGCTATAAAGAATGTCGGATTGGGTCCGATAGAGGCTATTATAGCTGCACGCGAAGAAGGTGGTAAGTTTGTCTCTATTGAAGATTTTGCACGTAGGGTGCACACCTCTGAAGTTAATAAGAAAATGTTAGATTCACTTATCAAGTCTGGCGCCATGGATTCTCTGGGTGAAAGGGGAATTTTGTTAGAAAATATGGAAAGAATATTGATGTTTTCCACAAAATCTCAGGGGCACGCTGCAAATGGGCAGATAGACCTTTTTGGTGGTCAGGGGATAGAAATGCCGCCCTTAAAACTCGAAGAAGCATCAAAGAAATTAACTACAAGAGAAAAATTAGCTTGGGAAAAAGAACTTTTAGGAATATATCTTTCGGAACATCCGATAAATGAATACAAGGAATTGCTATTGAAGAATAATGTCACCCCAATAGTAAATTTAACAGAAGAAATGAGTAATCAGGTTATTAAAATTGGTGGAATTATAGTCACTTTACAAAAAATACAAACCAGAAATAATCAAACTATGTATTTCGCTGGCATTGAAGATGACACAGCAAAAACAGAGCTGATTGTATTTCCAAAAATAGTAGAAGAAGACGCAACTTTCTGGTCAGTCGGCAAAGCAATTTTAGTAAAAGGAAAGGTAAGTACAAAAGACAATCAAATAAAGGTAATAGTAGATAAAGCTGTTGTAATGGAGGGAAACATGATAGACGAAGATGTGAAGGTGGTTGATCCGCTGATAAGCCAATCAGTACAAAAAGATAAAGACGGGAATATTAGTATTTATATACCAAGAGGAACGACGACGGAAGCACTAAACGACATAAAGTACAAGCTGGCCGCGAACAAAGGGGACTCTTCGGTGATTGTCTTTGTTCCAAATGGAGCGACTGGACCAAAAAAAGTACGACTTCCTTTCGGGATTGATTTTACAGAAAAGTTAGCTGATTCTCTAAGGAAAAGGCTTTCTCAGAATTAAGATAAATAAGTATTCCATATAAAACACTAGTAATATATTCCATTTTATGGTTTAATATTTGCTATGTTCCTTGAAATGTCCGTTTCAACGAGAGGGGAAGTACATGGACGATAAGCTAAGTGCCGCGGATGAGATCCGCGGGGACAAGACGCGCATCGCGCGTCTGAAGGCAGGAGTCCATCGAGGGAATCTTTCGGCGGGTATGCCCGTTGATCGTTCTAAGGTGGAAGCCGCAATCAGGTTTCTTGAAGAGCACGAAGAAGTGCTCGACGTAGACATGATTGCCGAACTTCAGCGTCTTATCGCTCGTCATGAGCAGTAGTCGGCAATATTCGCAACATACGCCTTTTAAAAAAAGGCGCAAACACACCAGGAGATGAACCAGTGATAAGAACTACAAAGTCGCCAAGTGGCGTACTGTGTGACCGCTGGCATCAGTGCAGAGATTTCGCTCTGGCAGAGAACGGAAGCAGTTTGTCGAACCAAGATTCACAGATATGGCAATTGACTTCCGAAGCATGCGGCAAGTTCAAATGTCTTTTGCACCGAGGTGGAAGACAAGAGAGGTCGGCCATTGCGGCTCGTGAGGTACAAGAGCTAGCCAACCAGAAGGATCGTGAAGAGCTTCGACGTATGAGTCGCGACTGGGTGGATGCCCATAGCTGATCGGAGAAACCATGGAGTCAGACCGAGAAGTGTTTCTCATGGTTCTCATTCTTGGCATCATGGCCTTTGGGCTAATGATGACCAGGACTGATCTCCGGCGAGATCTCTACTGTTGGGTGAAAGCCCGACTCTCTCGTCGTTGATTCCTAGGACTTGGGCGCAATATATCCCGTCGTGAGACGGCATTGCGCGCCCTAGCGCCTTATGCATTTGCAAATTTGCCTAAGGCGCTTTTGCATTTCTGGATGAATATTGTACTTATACTTTTTAACTTTAATGGTATAATAAAATAGTCACAGGGGGATGATAATAAACTCTTTACACAAGCAAAATAACATATGTATAACGAACCTCGATAAGGCTAGTAAATTTTATGCTCTCTATCGCGGTATTTTGCGTAAGGTAAATAGTGGATATTAACAGCAGACCAGTAAGTCCTTTAAGGATTCGTAGCTACTCGGATACTACGTTCGTCCGGATGCTAAAGAGAGCTAGCTTCCAGAAACGCTTCGCAGCTTTCACTATTCTCTTTATGTTTTTTCAGATACTTAGTCCTTTTGGGAGCTTGATTGGGACGAAAAAAGTACAGGCTGACGTAATCCCTACTGTTAATATCAATGGTCAAGTTTGGATGGCCAAGAATGTTGATGTTGGAGATAGGATCGATGCAGGGATAGCCCAAACCGATAATTCCACCATTGAGAAATACTGTTATGATAATGATCCAGCAAACTGTACTACCTACGGTGGTCTATACCAATGGGATGAGATGATGCAATATAGTACCACCGAAGGTACTCAAGGTATCTGCCCTGTTGATTTTCATTTGCCGACAGGAACTGACTGGGACACCCTAATTGGTAATTTGGGTGGAAGTATTGTTGCTGCAACTGAACTGAAATCTGGCGGGTCTAGTAATTTCGATGCTTTATTGAGTGGAGCCTACAATCACACTGGTGTTTTTGAAGATATCGGAGCATATACCGCCTTTTGGCATAGTACTCAATATGATATTTCAAATGGACAAGCAAGGTCTTTGAATTCTAGTTCTTCAGTAGCAGACTTTATGACTAATAAAAATTCTGGCTTCTCAGTTCGTTGTATCCAAGATGCTGGTATTACTCCTACACCAACAGCCACAGTCACTCCTACTCCAACACCGACACCTACTTCCACTCCCACACCTACTCCTACTCCATCCTCAACTCCTACACCTACGCCTATTCCCACTCCAGCCCCAGACCCCGTTACCACCTATAGTGTTTCCGCTACTGCTAGTCCAGTCGATGGAGGAACTGTAGGTGTCAGCACAGATACTGTTACCAGTGGTGGTAGTTCTACCATTACCACTACAGCCAATAGTGGCTATTCATTTTTCGGCTGGACAGGGGATTGTAGTGGCAGTACTACACCATCAGTTACGTTGTCAGATATCACTTCTAATAAAACATGCACAGCAATATTCTCGGATGTTATTATCTTGCCACCACTTATGATCGATTTATCTGACGGCACCCCGACTAGGAGTACTGCCAACATCAGATGGGGTACCAATATCCCGGCAGATTCGGTAGTAGAGTATGGTACTGAGCCAGGAAATTATGATGCCTCCGTTCTTACAATGACTCCGTCAACAAGTCATCTTGTGCAAATAACAGGACTTACACCGTCAACCACCTACTATTATCGAGCAAGTAGCTCTGTTTATGATGGAGGTATAAGGTTATCTACTAGCGATGTAGGTGTATTTACAACGGCCGCCGCAGATACAAGTATTGTATCTTTCAATTCGAATGGCGGTACTGCAGTAGACCCGATAGCGGCACCCATTGATGCTCCCCTCATAGCACCAATAACACCGACGAGGTCCGGACATATCTTCACGGGTTGGTATAAAGATTCTGCATTAACTAGTCCATGGGTTTTCGCTACGGATATAGCAGATATTGATACTACTATCTATGCCAAGTGGACTTCTGTACTTGCTGGTACGGTTACTATTGGCACGCAAACCTGGATGACCAGAAACCTAAATGTAGGCGACTTGGTCACGGCTAGTAATGATCCTCTGACAACGACTGAGAAGTGGTGTACTAACAATGATGAAGCCAACTGTGATACATACGGAGGACTATATAATTGGGACGCTGCCATGGATACCAGAGGTGTTTCCGGTGCTACCGACATTTGTCCCGTTAACTTTCATGTTCCTACTAATACCGAGTGGAATACTCTTGTCACTAATCTTGGTGAAGCGACTGGTGGGGATCAGCTTAAAACCACAGGATCTTGTTCTGGTCGTACACCATGTGGTACTAGCGGCTTCGGGGGGCTTTTGGGTGGTATTTCGAACGGTAGCGGGTTCATGACTTCATATAGTAGCTTTTGGTCTAGTTCGCAGTACGATGTAGGGGCCGCTTATAGCTTTTGGTTGCATACCGATTCAAATATTTCAGCGAGTGGTCCCGACGCTAAGGGGTTCGGTCTATCTGTTCGTTGCATTCAAGACTCAGCAATTCCCATTACCACATACTCAGTTACTTACAACTCAAACGGCGGTTCTGATATAGCTACTACTATAGGGATACTTTCAAATGCAATGATTAATGAGCCAACTGCACCTACAAGAAGTGACTATACATTTAGTGGTTGGTATAAAAATGCCGAGTTGACTGATCAATGGGACTTTGTTATAGATACTGTTACTGCTGATACAAATCTCTATGCTAAGTGGACTCCCTCTGTCTCCTACACTCTTAATGCCACCGCCAGTCCAGTCGCTGGAGGAACGGTAGTTATCAGCGAAGAAATTGTTGATAGCGGCGGTAGCTCTACTATTACTGCCACTACAAATAGTGGATATAGCTTTTTCGGTTGGTCAGGTGATTGTAGTGGCAGTACTACGCCCGTAGTTACACTATCAGATATCACTGCTGATAAGACTTGTACTGCTATATTTTCATCTACTATCATCGTACCACCACTCATCACTGATGTATCTCATGGAACTCCAACCAGAAGCACCGCGAATATCAGATGGAATACAAACATATCGGCAGACTCAGTCGTAGAATATGGTACTTCGACCGGAAACTATGAAGCCACCATGCTTACTATGAACCCGACCCAAACCCATCTCGTACAAATAACAGGGCTTACACCGGCAACAACATACTATTATCGAGCAATTAGCTCTGTATATGATGGAGAGATAAGACTATCATCTACTAGTGATGAAGATGTATTTACAACAGCTGCAGCCGATACCAATATTGTGTCTTTCAATTCGAATGGCGGCACTGCAGTAAACCCGATAGCAGCGGCAGATGATGCACATATCAACGCTCCGACAGCACCGACTAGGGCAGGTCATACTTTTGTTGGATGGTATAAAGATTCTAATCTTTTAGATGATTGGGTATTTGGTATTGCTGGAGATACGGTTACTGTAGATACTATTCTCTATGCCAAGTGGGCTTCTGAGCCAATTGAGACGGTTACTATCGATGGCCAAACATGGATGACCAAAAACTTAAATGTTGGTACTTTAGCCACGGCGGTCGATGGGGAAATACTAACAGATACCCAGAAATGGTGTTATAACAACAATGAAGCAAACTGCGATACCTATGGTGGGCTATATAATTGGGACACTATTATGATGCCTAGAGAAGCTGGCGCCACCGATATTTGTCCAGTCGACTTCCATGTGCCCAGTGACGCAGAGTGGACAACACTGACCGACTCTTTAGGTCCACAGACGGCTGGGACTCAACTGAAGGAAGGTGTCTTTCAAGCGCTGCTCGTTGGCGCCTCCTACGGTGCCTCGTTCTACAATCTTGGGTCTTTCGGCTACTTCTGGTCGAGTACTGCTTCCGATGCCTCGAGCGCCTGGAATCGCCGCTTGGATTCCGCCGTTACGGTGTGGAACGTCGACAGCAGCAAGGTGAACGGCTTTTCGGTCCGTTGTCTTCAAGACACTCCACCCCCTCCAGTCACCTACACCATCATCTACAACACAAACGGCGGTTCTGGCGTTGGGGCAACTATAGAAATAACTCCCGGTACAACTATTACAGCACCAGTAATTCCTACAAGAAGTGGTTATACATTTGGTGGTTGGTATCACGATCAAGGCCTGACAGACCCATGGGATTTCGAAAATGACACAGTTACGGCTGATACTACGCTTTATGCAAAGTGGACTGCAGTCGCCACTCCGACACCAACACCAACAACTGCTATGGTCGTTGGTGTCACAACCCTCCCAGCTGCTGGTGTGAATGTATTAAAGATAATACTTAACATGCTTCTCGCTATACTCGTTCTGTCGTTAGGAGTCATCGCTAGCAAGAAAACGAAGTATTCGTTTTTGTTGAATTAGCCTCTGGGATATATATCCTAAGGTTTAAAACAATTGACTTTGGGGGGCTAGTTCGATATAATATTTCTCGCGTACTTAGGAGCAAAAATGAAACTGATCGAAGAATATACCGCAAATCAAATTAAAAAAGTCCCTGACTTAAAGCCAGGAGACACTGTTCGTGTGCATACAAAAATTATAGAAGGAGCCAAAGAGAGAGTTCAGGTATATGAAGGCGTGGTTATCCGCGTTAAATCTAGTGGCATCGGCGGAACTTTTACTGTAAGAAAACTTTCTTATGGTATTGGCGTAGAGAGAACTTTTTTAATACATTCACCAAAAGTAGTGAAAATTGAGATAAAGAAACGTGCAAACGTTCGCAGAGCTTATCTTACATATCTTCGTGCGCTTAGAGGTAAGGCAGCTAAACTTAAAGATCTTAAATTTGATACATTGGCTGTAAATATCGAACCAGAGGAACTAAAGCCAGAAGACTTAGCACCACCTACAGACGAAATAGCGGATGCTGATGTTACCGAGTTGATTGTTGAAGATGTGGCAGATGCAGTTATCTCAACAGATGAAGTATCAATAGAGGAAATAGCAATAGAAGAGAATAAGGATGAATCTCTCTCTAGCGATATGACTTCCACAGAAGCAGATAATCAGACACTCGAGATAGAAGAGACTCAGGCCGGACTTGAAAAATCAGAAAGCGACCTCGAAAACGGCAAAGACGGCGAAGGAAAAAACGCTGAGAAAAACGTAGAAGATAAAATATAATAAATATATTATTCTCAAGAGGCCGAAAGGCCTCTTTTTTGATGGTATAATTATATTATGATAAAACCAACGATGGATATAGAAAAAAAGCTTTGGTCGCAAGGTTTTCTAAATATTGGTGGTATCGATGAAGCGGGTCGTGGTTCGTGGGCTGGGCCGGTAGTCGCTGCCGTTGTGGTTCTTCCTCTAAAGCACAAACAAAACATGCAGATAACAGATTCTAAACTAGTTTCTGCAAAAAATAGAGAAAAATTATATTCAGAGATCATCGATTTCGCTGTTGATTATGGCGTAGGCATTGTTAGTCACGAAATTATAGATAAGGTTGGTATACTTACAGCCACCAAGTTAGCAGCTAAGCAGGCGGTCGAGAGCCTAAAAATTAAACCAGATTATCTACTAACCGATGCACTCGATCTTCGTGAATATCTTGATGTAAAACAAGAGGCATTCATTAAAGGTGATCAAAAAATTTATTCAATATCTTGTGCTTCTATAATCGCGAAAGTATCAAGGGACGTGATAATGAAAGAACTAGATCACGAATATGGTATTTACCAATTTTCAAAGCACAAAGGTTACGGTACCGCACTCCATCAAGAATTACTCAATACTTTTGGACCAAGCAATATCCATCGCAAGTCATACGCACCAATAAAGAAGTATTATGAGTAAACAAGCGGGAAATATTGCCGAAAATGCCGCAATTAGTACCCTTATCGACAATGGATATAAGATATTATTTCGCAACTATTACTGTAGATTTGGCGAAATAGATATTATTGCAGAAGAAAAGGATGTTATTGTCTTTGTAGAAGTAAAACAACGTTCTGGCGCCGGTTTTGGCGGTGCTATTTCAGCAATTACTCAGCACAAGATTGATAAAATCATTAAAACAGCCACAATTTATTTGCAAGAAAATAAATTATCTAATGTCGATTGGCGAATTGACGCGGTTTTGTTAGAGGGCGTAAAAGCACCAGAAATAATGAAAAATATTTATACTGAAGGTTTTTGAAGTCTTGACACTAGATGCCCAAACCGCTATAATAATTATGTTGTAGATGTTAGTCGGATTTCGCCAAGAAATGCGACTTTTTTCTTCCCACCTTCATCCGGTTGTTACCGGACTTCGGTTGGGCAAGCAAAATGATAATTAAATAACCCGCCTTTGTTTAGGCTTCCATCGTCATTAATCCTCTTTCGCTAAAGCTTCAGAAGGACGAGAGTTATGATGGACAAGTCGGACGGGCAAGTAAATAAATAACATGACCCAAGATTTGGGCAAGAAAGGAATACAATGGATGCAGGATTCGCAGATGCAATAAAACAGATATGTGAAGAAAAAAATATTTCACAAGAAGTAGTGATGGAGACTATCGAAGCAGCGCTTGCCGCAGCTTATAAAAAAGATTTCGGAAGTAAGGACCAAGAAGTTCGAGTGGAACTCAATCCGGACTCTGGCGAGGTAGTTGTCTTTATTCAAAAAGAAGTAGTCGATGAAATCGATAACGAAGCGACCCAACTTGAACTTACAAAAGCAGTAATGTTCAAAAAAACTGCAAAGGTAGGCGATATTATAGAGATAAAAGATTTACCACAGGATTTTGGTAGAATCGCAGCTCAAACCGCAAAGCAAGTGATCATACAAAGGATTCGTGAAGCTGAGCGTGAGATGGTCTTCGGAGAATATAAAGACAAAGAAGGCGAAGTAGTAAATGGTTCAGTCCAGAGGATTGAAGGAAATAACGTAATAATTGATATTGGCAAAGCTTCGGGTATTTTATTTCCGAATGAGCAAATATCAAATGAAAGATATTACATTGGCCAAAGACATAAATTTTTCATTGTTAGAGTAGAACAAACAAGTAAAGGCCCACAGATTGTCGTTTCGAGATCTCATCCAGGCTTAGTTAAGAGATTATTCGAAATGGAAGTCCCTGAAATTTTAGCTGGAATTGTTGAGATTAAGGCAATCGCTAGAGAAGCGGGTCAAAGAACGAAAATGGCAGTTATCGCTACCCAAGACGGAGTCGATCCCGTAGGTTCTTGTGTTGGCCAACGTGGAGTCCGTGTCCAGGCTGTAATGAACGAAATCGGCGAAGAAAAAATCGATATTATACTATGGGATGACGATCAGACTATATTTATTTCAAATGCACTTTCTCCAGCCAAGGTAAGCAAAATTAATCTAAACGAGGACGAAAAAAAGGCAGTAGTAGAAGTCCCTGAAGATCAATTATCATTAGCAATTGGTAGATCTGGACAAAATGTAAGATTAGCCGCTAAGCTTACTGGATGGAATGTTGATATTAAAGGTGGTGATGAATCTGGGGTAGAGGCAGTCGCAAATATTATGAAGCCAGTAGAGGATAAAAGAGATCTTGAGGCAGAAATACTAAAAGCAGTCGAGGGGAATTCGACTACTGATAGCGAAGATAGCAAAGAAGCTGATCCGGTATCTGAACCATCAGAAGAAGCCGCTGTGCAGCCTGAAGAAGTTGCAGTTCCTGAAGAAGTTGCAGTTCCTGAAGAAGTTGCAGTTCCTGAAGAAGTTGCAGTTC
>JBAXUE010000010.1:0-4284 GCA_037129835.1 bacterium
ACCATAAAAAGACTATAACTTTGAGACAATTTCAAAGTATGATAACCCCTAATTTCTAGGGGTTATTTGTTTTTTTAGGCATGTGATTTGTTTCGTGTGCAACAGAATAGAGAGATTTGAACGTTTGGATCGTTTGTTTTGTATTTCGATGCACCCATTTGCACCCGAGAATTTTGAGGCCGTAATTCTGTCTGTGTATCCACGCTTACTTTCTTTGGCTGGTCGGTAAACACCGAACTGAATGCCAGCTCAAGATCTTTGGCGTAAATGTTGGATCAGCTAATTTCGGCTTACTCTTGCCATAGAATATATCCAAAGTATCGGATATAGTTTAGCTATCTATTTACGGATATTTTATCAAGTAATAAATGTTTGTTTATGCCATGGTAATATAATTCAATATCTTTAGCTTTCTCGCCGTTTAAAATAAAATGTTCGTCTTTTAACATTCCGTCATATTTTACTACTAATTTATTTCCTAATAACGTCTTACCGAAGCTTACAGATAAAAGTTTTTCATAGGGTAGCGTAAGTGTGCTTCTACCAAGAAATATAATGCGTTTATTGGTTAGTACCAAGCTTCCATTATCAATTATTTCCAACTTGCTAATAGTCTGTTGAGAAGTTCTTGATGTGCCTTTATTACCGGCTGTCGCTGCACCACCTACAGCTCCGAGTGGGCCAAGTAAAACGCCGCCGACTACGGCTCTTGTTATTACTCCTTTTTTCTTAGACCTACTTACTGTATTTTCTATTACATTATCAACTATAGCCATTCTTTTCGCGACAAATTCAGCAAACGCATTTTCACTCGGTTCGAGGTTAACGATGACCTGTATGGGCTCGATCTGACCGGATATAATTTTTTGCTTGCGAGCTTCTTCGTTGATCTTTTTTTGGGCCTGATCTTCTTTGAAATTGTTTACAGTATTTTTAATTCGTGATGTTAGATTTTCGAATGCCATAACAATCTCCTAATTATATTTTTAATAATATCACAAAAAAGGTTATATTATTGTTTATTTGAGGCTGTATTTGCCCCTGTGTGCCAAGATATCACCCGATGACTTTGTGTCCGAAGGTGCGTAAGACTCGCCGGAAAGGGCCATAAATCTAGGGATGCTTCAAATAAAAGAGGCCCATGGAGAAGTGACCCCCGGACCTCGTATCCAGTAACAGTTTTAAACTTGTGTTATTTAGCTTTAGCTATTCCCGCCTCAACAAGTATTTCCGTGCCGTCCCTGAATAGGAACGCCAGCACCTTGTCCGGATGAATCGATATTTGTTCAACAGTAGCCTGCCAAATATTTTCGTCAAATTCAGTCAAAATATCTACCGTTTGTTGTAATTCGCTAAGATAGTGGCGGATCTTTTCTTTTCGTACTGTTTGCTCCTGTATTTCATCTTCAACCTTTCGCATTTGGGCTTTTAACTCAGTCATCTCAGCGAGCATACTTTTGTGTATGCGGTTATATTCCGTTTGATCGCGCACTTCGTGTGTGTTTTCTTCTATATAGCTGCGTATCTTGACTTTCATAGCGCTATGCTCAGCTTGAAGCTCTTTTAACTTACTCTCAAGATGGGAAGTATCGGCTAAAAATGGCAGCATTGCTTCGAACTCAGCTATGTATTGCTCTTTGTCGCCAATAATCCGGTTAAACGCTTGAACAAATGCGAACTTTAATTCTTCTTCTCGGATGTGGGGTGTTTTGCAGAATTTGTTATCTACATATTTTCGGTTACATTGCCAGATCTGTGTCCTATATTTATCAGCAGAATGCCAGACCTTTGAACCGTAATAGCCGCCGCATTCGCTACACACCAACTTTGCGGCAAAGGGGCTGATATTGTTGATTTGATGCTTGAGTGGACTGCGCCGGGATAATTCATTCTGAACAAGATCGAAAGTTTCCGGAGTGATGATGGCTGGATGCGAGTTCTCTATATAGTATTGATGCTGTTCGCCTTTGTTCTTTCTGACGGTTTTAGTAAGAAAGTCTACGGTAAAGGTCTTCTGAAGTAGCGCATCTCCTTTGTATTTCTCATTTATCAATATGCTTTTTACCGTACTAACGCTCCACTTACCTTTGCCTCCGGGAGTCGGTATGCCTTGTTTGGTTAAATGTTTTGCTATAGTCTGGAAGGTCTTTCCGTCTAGAAACAGGCGATAAATCTGTCGGATTATTTTTGCCTCTTTTTCCACAATCCTTGGCAGATCATCTTCACCTTTTTCATAACCTAAGAAACGCTTATATGGAAGCGTAATTTTGCCGTCTTCCATGCTCTTCTTTTTACCCCAAGTTATATTCTCGCTGATAGATCGGCTTTCTTCCTGGGCTAGTGAACTCATGATTGTGATTAATACCTCGCCTTTGGCATCAAGCGTGTAAATGTTTTCTTTTTCAAAATACACCTCAATCCCTTTTTCCTTCAGTTTACGGACGGTAGTCAGAGTGTCGACGGTATTGCGGGCAAACCGGCTAATGGACTTGGTGAGTATTAGATCAATATTGCCAGAAAGCGCATCGGCGATCATTCGGTTAAAACCGTCGCGCTTTTTCGTATTCGTACCGCTAATACCTTCATCGGTGTAGACGGAAACAAACTCCCATTCAGGTGTGTTATTAATATGCTGTGTGTAAAAATCCACCTGCGCCTCATAGCTAGAAAGCTGTTCATCCGAGTCAGTGGAAACGCGGGCGTAAGCCGCTACTCGTTTCTTTCGGCGTTCATCAAGAGCTGACAGGTATGGTAAATCGCTATATGATTCTATAACACTTATTTTTCTAATGGCTGTTCCCATCGTCATGACCTCTTTCCTAGCTGAGCTAATCGGTGTTCCCGTGCAGCCTGACGTTTGTCTTCATCCCAGCTTTCACTGCGAGGCGGGTACTGCCAGGTAATTCGAACAACATGGCCATCCTTAAAGCAATATTCTATTTGGTTATGCCCTGGTATTTGGATTTTTAAAAGACGGTCTTCAAGCAACTTTCTAGTTAACTCAGTTGTTCCAAGTACCTCCGCTGTTTTTTGAAGTAAAATGCTTTCTGGGATCTGTTGCGACGGACACGACTCTTTGCCGCGAATATAGAAGGTGCGGCATATCCAAGCTATCTTTGGTGGCAATGCCGTATTTCTTTTTAATTGTTTTCTGCGATAATACCTTCCGCAATGGCCGCAGCGGATAAATTTAGTGAATAGATGATCTTTATTTGGCTTTTGACTGGTATGGTATTTTGCAGCCCGGCGTTTAATTTCTTGCTGTACACTAATAAAAGTTTGCTTATCTATGATTGCTTCATGGCTATTTTCTACGAGGTACATCGGAAGCTGGCCGCGGTTTACTCGTCTTTTCTTAGTAAGGTGATCCTGTCGGAAAGTTTTCTGTAGCAGCATATCCCCAGAGTATTTCTCGTTTCGTAATATTACATGTACCGTGCTTTCGTTCCAAACGGCTCCGTTTTTTGTAGGTGTGCCAGTGTTAATTAGCTTTTTCATGATGGCGTTAAGCCCCATTCCGGAAAGATAATCGTGGAATATGATTTTCACGATTTCCGCCTCTTCTGGAATAATACACAGCTTGCCGTCAAACAGTCGGTATCCGAGCATATTTCCGGTATTAGGGTGTCCTTGCTGGAACATTTTGCGAATTCTCCATTTCAGGTTCTCACTAGCAGAGCGACTTTCTTCTTGTGCATAAGAAGCCAGAATGGTTAGCATGAATTCGCCTTCGGAACTTATGGAATGGATGTTTTCTTTCTCAAAATATACATCAATGCCAGCAAGCTTCAATTCACGTATGGTTTCAAGGAGCGTTACGGTATTGCGGGCAAACCGAGTAAGCGATTTGGTAATGATCATATCGATTTTTTTATCTCGGCAGGCAGTGAGAAGACGTTGGAATTCAGGACGGTTATTCTTAGTGCCAGTAAATGCCTCATCGGCATAGATTCCGGCAAATTCCCAGTCACTGCGTTTTCCGATATAGCTGTTGTAATAGCTAATCTGTGCAGACAGAGAGTGGAGCATGGCATCTTTGCCAGAAGAGACACGAGCATAGGCCGCCACGCGCTTAAGCTGTAATGACTCATTCTCTTTTTTACTGATTTTCGTTATTGTTCGCATGCTATTTTCCCTCCTTTCCTCTTGATTCAGTCAGAGGATAGCTCTCTTTACAGAGGAAAGCAAGTCAAATAGCGGATAAACAAAATGAAAGCCGATTCTTATTTTGCGTGGTATTTTTGACTGATTTGTAAAAAATATTTATGAGAGTTATAGTCTCTG
>JBAXUE010000011.1:0-3810 GCA_037129835.1 bacterium
ATTGTTTCTCTATTGAGATTATTACTTGTCCCCCCTATGACTATGGATATTATAACATTAAAGGTAAATATATAGATTAATAGCCCCTGCGTTTAGGGGCTATTAATTGCTTTATTGACGTTAGATTCAGTGTGCTTAGGGAGTCTTACTGAGTTACAGTAACACCAGCATCTATCTTACAGTTCGTATCTTGTACCTCTAGGTTGATCTTAAAGGTTCCTGGGGTGTGGATAGGAACACCACTAAATACACAGCTACCTGATACTGGGACTGAAAGGTGCAAGAGCTGTCCGTCCATAGACCACATACAGACAGGTTTAGTAGTGGTAGCGTTTTTATTTAGTTTAGAACGAAGAACTGGTGAATATGGTGCTTTACCTGTGCCGGTCTTGTCGTCAGCCACTAGTGCTTCACAGTCGGTAGCCTTAGTTGTTACTACGTCTCCTTTTTTACTAGAAGTATTGTTAGTAGTGTCGTCTTTTGATAGATTGCCGCTATACATTGTATATCCGACATAAGCTGCTAGAGCGATTACGATTACGCCAGCGACTATTGATGTTATGATTGTTAGTTTCTTATCCATGAACCCTCCTTAGGATGTTATTTTATTAATTATTGATTACTTGTGTTGTCTACAGGGCTACTTCGCTAGGCACACCGCCACCATCAGGATTTGTCACAGTGTAGTTACAAAGACCAGTAGAACCACAGTAACGAGGAAGGGTGTCTGTTGGATCTTCGCAAGGCACGATGTTGGGGAAACTAGTCGGGGTAGTCGCACTTCTTTTTGCCTCGATAGCAATATAATATTTGCCTACACCCTTGAGAAGTGATGTTATATCACCGCTAAATATATCCGAGCCTGGCTTTAAAGTAGTCGGTGTTAATTTTTTATTGTTAACAATTAGTTGAAAAGAGTTGTCATATAAACTACTATCCCCCACGACACTTACCGTAACTTTCTGTGGAGCTACACCTGTTTGCGCTGGGCCTATAGTGCACTTACACTCTGCCCCTCTTTCAACAGTAAATTCAAAGGTCTTGGAACATTCACCGTCTGGGTCTACTCCTCCAGCATTGCCTACCATACTCGAAGCGAGAAGAGTTAATTTATAGACACCTGGACCATATCTTGGCTTAGTTGGAACGGTAGTTATATCTGTCGTTCCCCCAAAAGTATAAGAAATCTGAGGAGAAGTCGCGGTTACAGCTAAATTATTTTTCGTGACAACCGTCCAGTTGCTACCAATGTACTGCTCGAGTTTCCATGTCTGAACACCGTCTGGGAGAATTTTTGATGTTTTGGATGAGAAAGTTATTGATATTGGTTGAGTGTTGCTGGCAATAAAGTTTCCATCAGGATTGGCTGGGCTAGTTTTGACTGGACGTGCTGGATTAGAGACAATATCATCTGCCTTACATATTGGACGATTTATATTTACTGCAATGGGACAAATGTCGCATGTAAGATATTTACTGTCATCTAGTTGTCCTGGATTAATACCCTCCAAGTTAATTTTATATTTACCGTATTTGGTAAAGCTGATTGACTTGGCTGTAGTGCCGCCTATTGGGTTTGACCATGGAGTAAAACCGTTTAAAGCTGAAGTCATATGGACAAGCTCTTTTACTGCGAGATTACTAGAAGAAACCGTAATTCCCGACCTTTCTAGATAGTTCCATAGGGCTGTAGTGGCGTCAGTAACAGTCGCTGTTAGCTTTACTTCCACATCTTTATCTTTTGTTCCTGCGTCATTAAGAAGGGTTTGATAATCATATGCACTGTTGGGAGATGGCGTTGTGGCTGTACCAGCGACCAAGCTTTTCTGGACGGTACTACATAAAAGAGGGCACGGTTTTGCTTTATCAAATAAAACAAATGTAGCAGTATTGGTACGAAGTACTCCGTCAGCTCCAGTACAACTAGCCGTGGCCCCATGAGCGCCAAGAACACTGTATGTGTGTGGTGTATCTTTTGAGCCGTTAGTTGGGATGGCAATAGAGCCAGTACCATCAAATGTTAAGTTAGCCGATGTCGCTTGAGAAACAGTAGTTTTTACAATTGGAGTATAAGATTTAGCGAATGCCGAGCTTGGTTCGATTGAGGCAGAAACAGTGCAGGGTAACTGGTCTGTCCAGTGAAAATCAAACTGTCCGATTTCATCGTTATGAATCGCGATGTCTGTTCCCTCCACGAGATCTCCGGTCGCTGGAGTTGAATATGGAGCAACTGGCAAGTATGAAGTATTAATATTTATTCCAGTTTCGGTGTCATCTATTCTCTCGGCATATAGTCTACCTTTTTTGATTGTGTCTGAGGCGCCACTCAAAAATTCATAATGAAAACGAAATGGGTTCATGCTACATGACATCTGAAAATTAGTGCGACCCGCTGCTACTAGCTCTTTGTTGCAATCTCCCCCTATTAATTCCCTGAGTGTCATCGATGAAGTCACTACCCCCGCTGAGTCTCTTTGCCAATATGTAGCTTTTGGTCCACCGTTACATTCATCGGGGCCAGTAGTTGTAAACGTAAACTTTATACCGTTAATGGCATACTCTTTTCCATCTGCACTACTATAATAAGTGGCGTTAACTGGGGTCGGCCAATAGTTCTGAGAACCGGCATAAGCACGAGTGATAAAAGCGTCAGCAATAGTTTTTACCGTTTTGTCTCTTTGGTCAGATAGCCACTGATTATATGAGTTGGCGCTACCCTTAAAAACATCCTTGATTTTTACTATGTAATATACCCCGGGGATATCAGCAATTTGAGTGTTCTGAGACATTATATTTCCAACCAAATCTTTATTAATATCACCCGACTGTAGATTTGCTAATTTGGTTTGATTGTCCGTCTCATTAAAAATTTCTAACCAATCATTTTTGCCAAAAGATCCGTATTGATTCCCCCAAGTACCAGGATAAGTTGATATGTCGATATTCTTGTCTTCCTGTACCTGGTTTTGTGCCTCAGCAAAAGTGATTTCCTTATTTAAAACTTTTTGATAAAGTTTGTCCCTAAGATTTTTGGCATATTCCTTATCCGCATTTTGTTGCTCTTTGGTACCAGCCAAATTAACAGCAAAGTTTCTGTCAAATCTAATTCCGACGAAATCTCCAGAAACCCATGAGATTTCTCTTTCTTGTATTATAGAACGGACTAAATTAAACTTAGAATTTTTATCTAATTCTTCTTTTTTCTCCTGAGGGAGGTTATTGTAGCCCTTATTAATCCGTATGGCCTCAGCTAATAATTTTTCAGGTTGAATCTTGATATTATTATCATTAGAATACGCAAAAACAATCTTTTCCTCTATGAGCCTATCTAGAACAGACTTCTTGTCACCGGTAGAAATGTCTTCGATACCTTTTCCTGCATCTAAAAAGGGCGAACTTAATATAGCCTTATTTAGCTCTGATGTTGTAATTTTCTCCTTACCAACAGTAACGACAACGTCTTTGTTTATATTCACCTGATAATACTGTGATGTGAATATTGCTATCAAGGACAATATCACTACGAGTAACGCTATTAAAATTAGTACAATTTTATATAGTGGCTTTGTATCACCTTTTTCTTTGATTTTTCCCATATTTACCCCCCATAGTTACTATTATCACACACTAGAGCCAAAAAGTACAAACATATTTCTATGCACTATTACTATTATCAGTTAAACATCTTTGCATATCTAGTTTTCTTACTAATTAACGCGGCTATACTTACAACCAGTAGGGCAAAAAGCATGTTGAGCATCATCTTCGCGACATCTGTACCTGTGCCAGGAAGTGTTGGTCCTGAAGGTG
>JBAXUE010000012.1:0-2488 GCA_037129835.1 bacterium
TGCGTGGTATTTTTGACTGATTTGTAAAAAATATTTATGAGAGTTATAGTCTCTGGGCTAGCTGAGATATTGATATATTGATATATTGAGGGATATATAGAAGCTGGATCAAGATATGGCAGGCTTGCCACGGTCAGCAAAAAATAAGAATGCTCTGCTGTTGCAGAGGAGTCATGCTGCTTAAATTGGAATGGTTGGCTTATTCCGCCAAGAGCCGGAACTTTCAGACTGGGGCGACAGGGCACCCGACTGGTCAAGTGGTATATCTGTTAATTGTATGATTAGTGTTATTTAATATTTACACACCCCCTGAAACATGATATAACTACTCGCGAGCCTCCAAAAAAGGCTATTGCACATAAAAATATTCGGTAAGTATTATCACCAATATATATACACTTCTACGGCGCTGTTGCGGTTTGTTCTGTTCGTCAGTATTGATGAACAATATTGACCGCAAGAGTAATAAGCTCGATGCGGTACAATTCATAGCCGTACGGGCTTAAAACGAGGAGGTTATTATGATTTATTGTTGTGAGCATAGGAATCCCAAACCTGATTTAAGTAGTTTTTTAGATCTTAAAAACGCTACATTCGATCAGATCATGTCGGTTTTAGATCAGGCGCAAACAGACAGCGAACTCTGGAGGTTTTTTCTAAACAAGCTTTCAGAAAAAGCTTCTGTCATCGATGATTTCATAGTTGTTTATGAAAAATCCCTAGCAGGCAGTAGCGAAGAAAAGACTGCTATAAACAAGATGACAGAGTTTAGCAAAAAACTACTAAACGACGCTCCTGTATCTGATGAAGACGTAGCGATTTTGGAAAAGATCAGGTCATCAATCAGCTTGAAAGAAACGTCTTTGAGAATCAAGACATCCTAAGTGTCTAAGAAAGCTATAGATTAAACAGTTTTTACTATGAGATTTACCCGAATATTATTAGCCGCCTTCTTTATATGAGGCGGTTTTTCTTTGTTAATGTTTATATAATGATTATGCTACAATACAAGGGAGTATGTCCGATGAGATTATTGATTCAAATGAACGATTAACGACCGAAGAGCGCCGTAAAAAAGTCGCAACATTTATATCGGATATGCTTAAACCGGCTCAAAAAACTTTAGATGAAGTTAAAACCAAAGAACGTGCTATTCAGGATTTCGAATCACGCGATTATCAAATGGAAGCCTGGAATGCCTTGTGGCAAGCTCGCGAAAATGGTGCTGATCGTGGGTTAATTCACTTGGCAACCGGATTAGGAAAAACATCAATTGCTGTCTTTGACTATGCTAAATTCCGCAAAGAGCAGATAGATGCTGGCGGAAATACTCCGCGTGCGCTTTTTGCAGTACATCAAAATAATATTCTAGAGCAAGCAGATGAACGATTTAGTGATTTATTGCCTGATGTCAATCGTTCCTTTTATTATAATAACCAAAAAGAATTACCAAAAAGTGAGATTACGTTTGCTAGTCTTAAAATGCTATATAACGGCTCAAGCCGTTTTCCCAAAGATTACTTTGATTATATTATTTACGACGAAGCGCATCATATCGAGGCGGATACTTACAAGAAAGTCATTGAATATTTTCATCCAAAATTCCAGCTTGGAATGACTGCAACTCCGGAACGGATGGATGAGAAAGATATTACAGAACATTTTGGCGAAGCGCTTTATAGCAAATCGTTGCCGGAAGCATTGGCTGAAGGTTGTCTGGCGTCTGTTAAATATACACCAATTTATGATGATGCGGTTTTAGAATTAATTGATAGTGGTTTTAGCCAGGAAAAACTTAATCAACTTAGATTATTACTAGAGATTGAGCCTCGGAATGAAGAAATTGTTAGAAAAATTTCCGAGAAACAACAGGAAATTCGCAACAAAGAAGGTTGTGAAACTGTTAAAACGATTATATTTTGCGCTGACATTGAACACGCTAATAATATTGCCGAAATGATGGGCGGCGAAAGTTATCACTCATCAAAAAATAGTTCAGAAAAAGAAGATACGCTAGACAGGTTCCGTAAGAACGGTCTGGAAACGATCACAGTGCGCGACATGTTTAACGAAGGTGTTGATATTCCAGATGCCAGGTTAATAATATTTCTTCGAACAACTCAAAGTAAAACCATATTTGAACAGCAACTCGGACGTGGTCTAAGGAAAACAAGCGACAAAACACGCGTTGACGTGTTGGACTTTGTGGCAAATATTGAACGATTAGATATGGTAAATAGTCTTTCTGATGAAGTAGAAACTATAAGTAATAGGCTTAAATCGAGAAATGGCAATTATGTGGGTCATAATAATAAGGACAATTCAATTGATGTTGATAGATTTGAGTTTAAATTCAGTCCACAGGTTGTTGGGTTTTTGAAGAATTATCGGTACTTGATCGAAAGTCGCGTATCACGCGTTGATTTAAATACACTAACCAAAGAAGAGATAATACAGCTTGCTCTAGAAAAAAGCCCGGAAGCCCCAT
>JBAXUE010000013.1:0-1540 GCA_037129835.1 bacterium
GAACCTCACCCTAAAATCCCGCATTGCATTCGCCCAGCCTTTAAATCTATGGGCAGAACTTCGTTCTGCCCGCGAAAATTTTGCCCAAAATGACGTGGGTTTGATTGCGGAGCCGTTGATCGGGATTGAACCGATGACCTCGATATTACCAATATCGTGCTCTACCAACTGAGCTACAACGGCAAACAATTGAAAACAAAATACACTAACATAACTATATTAGTGTATTTTGGCTTATTTTGCAAAAGAATTATTCGTCCCAATCAAAAGAATGCTCTCGATCTGGGCCTGTGCCTACGTTTACTATGTCTACTCCAAATTCTTTTAATTTGTCTTTTATATAATTTAAATATGAAACTAAGGCAGGTGAGATTTTCTCTTTATCATTAACGCCATAATTTGCTTCTCCCCAACCAGGCATATCTTCGGTCACTACATCGGTCACTTCATTTAAGCGAAGTGGAAATTCTTCCAAAACTTTATCACCGATTTTATAACCCGTAACAACTTTTACTTTATCAGTCGGACAAATGTCAGCTTTGTTAATAAAAATTTTATTTACACCTGAAAGTCCTATCGCATAGCGGACAGCAAACAAATCAAGCCAGCCACACATGCGAGCTCTCCCAGTCGTTGCTCCAAATTCATGGCCTCGCTCTTGAAACATTTTCTCTACTGCTTCATCTTTAATTCTTGCAGGGAAATCTCCTCCACCAACTTTTGTCGTATATGCTTTTATAACTCCATAAATATTTCGAATTACAGTATGAGGCACTCCAAGCCCAAGACAAATATTTGCCGGTAAGGTATTTGAACTTGTAACATTTGGATAATCTCCATAATCAATATCGAGCATTATACCTTGCGCGCCTTCCGCTAAAATATTTTTTCCTTCTTTTAATCTTTTCTGCACCAAAAATGACAAATCACAAATTTGTAATTTCTTTACTTCGGCTAAAGCTTCTAACCATTTTACGCGTGCCTCTTCTATTTTTTCTGGAAGAATTTCAAAACCATATTTTTCTTTATACATTTCCAAGAAACTCATATGCATCGCCGAAAGTCCTTCAAACTTTTGTTCAAAATCTGATCGTGTAATATCTCCTAAAAGAAGTCCTCGTCTTGCTCGAGAATCACCATATGCAGGACCTATGCCACGTGAAGTAGTGCCAATCTTTCCACCTTCCTTACTGCGACTAAATTCTTCAGCTTGATCTAAAAATGGATGCAAATATGAAACAAGTTTCGCTCGGTCAGAAATATATAGTCGAGAGACAACATCAAAACCTAAGTCTTTTAATTCTTTAATTTCTTTCACTAAAGAAACGATATCAACTACTACGCCATTGCCGATATATAGTTCAACATCTTTTTGCAAACATCCAGATGGCACAATATGCCCGATAAATTGCATATCGCCATACTTCAAAGTGTGGCCTGCATTGGCTCCGCCTTGAAAACGAGCAACGCCTCCGTAGACACCCGAGAGTAGTAGCTCATCGATATTCTTTCCTTTTCCTTCATCTCCCCACTGCAAACC
>JBAXUE010000002.1:0-163622 GCA_037129835.1 bacterium
AGTTGCAGTTCCTGAAGAAGTTGCAGTTCCTGAAGAAGTTGCAGTTCCTGAAGAAACAGTTGTTAAAAGTGAAGAAAATAATCAACCAGAAACTGTTTTATAAGTTGTTTATTTCTCAGCAAATCCAAAGGTTTAATCTGTAAAGTAGGAAAATGAATAGTCAATTTGATAGATTTAGTGAAGACGCGAAGCAGGGGCTAGTTTTGGCTCAGGAATATGCTTTGTCCGTCGGTGTCCGAGTGATAGATACTTCCTATATTCTACTTGGTTTCTCAAAGATTATTGATTCAGTCGCTGGGGAGATTCTAAACGAATTTGGACTTTCTTATGATGTGCTAAAAGATTTTATTATACCGGGGAAACAAATAGTGGCAGGTGCTGAAGTAAAATCTGGCCTTAGCTACAGTGCACAAAAAACCTTGGAACTTTCTTTTTCATTTGCTCAAAAAATAGGAGATAGTTTCGTTGGAACAGAGCATATTTTGGTATCTATTCTCGAACAAGATAATTCTGAGGGCACACTGCTAATTAAAAAAATCGGTATCAGCCCGGAAAAGATGTTAAAAAGGATTAACCTATACTTTGAAGCGGAAAACACTGACCCAGAAGAAGATATGTCAGAAATGATGGGTTATGGTAAGCCTCAAAAGGACGATTCAAGTACAAAGTCATTGCTTTCCAAATTCACCACTAATCTTACACTCAAGGCCAGTAAAGATGAGCTGGACCCTGTAATTGGTAGAGAAAAAGAAATTTCTCGTTTAATCTCAATCTTAAATAGAAGAACGAAAAATAATCCAGTTCTGATTGGCGAGCCAGGGGTTGGTAAAACGGCAATAGTAGAAGGTCTTGCAGAAAGAATTGCTCTTGAAAGCGTTCCAGACTTACTTCTTGGTAAAAAAGTATTGATTCTCGATTTACCAGGAGTGGTAGCGGGGACTAAATTTCGTGGCGAATTTGAGGAGCGATTATTAAAGCTAGTTGAAGAAGCAAAGAAAGATAAAGACGCAATATTATTTATCGATGAAATACACAATCTAGTAGGCGCAGGTGCGGCTGAGGGAGCGATAGATGCGGCAAATATATTAAAGCCCGCCCTCTCAAGAGGAGAAATTCAGGTAATCGGAGCTACTACGTTAGATGAATATCGTAAGTACATTGAGAAAGATGCAGCACTTGAGCGAAGATTTCAGCCGATCGTTGTACCGGAATCAACCGAAGAAGAAACTTTGAAAATTTTAGAGGGCATACGACCAAAATATGAGGACTATCATCATGTGAAAATTTCTGACGAAGCAATTATGGCCGCTGCGACTCTTTCGAAAAGATATATAAGTGATAGATTTTTGCCAGATAAGGCGATAGATTTGATAGACGAAGCAGCTTCTTTGAAAAAGATAAAGAAGGGCAAGCTTCCTGGTTCTATTAAAAAAATACAAAAGCAAATAAAAGAACTAACTTCTCAAAAAGAAGAAGCAGTTATGGCAGAAAAATTTTCTCAAGCAGCAACTTTGAAACAAAAGGAGGCAATCTTGCAAGCGAAGCTGAGGAATATTCGAGAAAGAGAAGGAATCTCCGAAGATCAGCTGCCGATTATTGATGCTGAAAATATTGCCGAAGTAATCTCTATTTCAACCGGAGTGCCTCTGACTAGGCTGGTTGCAAAAGAAACAGAAAGTTTGTTACATCTAGAAAATTCTCTTAAGAAAAAGATCATCGGCCAGGATGAGGCTGTCAAAACAATCGCCAGTGCTATTAGGCGCGCCAGAGCTGGTGTTTCTGATAACAAGAGGCCTATCGGTTCTTTTATCTTCCTCGGTCCAACTGGCGTGGGCAAGACAGAGCTTGCAAAAGTGCTTGCAAAAGAGATGTTTGGAGACACTGATGCCTTGATTAAGATCGACATGTCTGAATTCATGGAGAAACATAATATTTCTCGTTTGGTGGGAGCGCCTGCTGGATATGTAGGATATGAAGATAGTGGGAAGCTGACAGAAAAAATACGGCGAAGGCCATATTCAGTAGTTTTGCTAGATGAAATTGAAAAAGCCCATTCTGATGTCTTTAATCTTCTTCTGCAAATATTCGAAGATGGTTATCTTACGGACGCCAAGGGGACACGGGTTGATTTTCGTAACACTATTATCATAATGACTTCAAACATCGGGGCACATTGGTTGAGTAAAGAGGCAAGGCTTGGTTTCGCTGCGACGTCAGAAACTGCAGAAAAACAACTAGAAGACACTCACAATAAAAACGTTGAGCTTATAACAGATGATCTAAAGAAGCGTTTTAACCCCGAATTCTTGAACAGATTAGATAAAGTAATAGTCTTTAGGGCACTCTCGAGAACGGCAATAAAGAAAATAGTTACACTCCAACTGAATGAGCTATCTCTTAGGCTGGCTAGTAAGAATATTATTTTACAGTTCCCAAACAGTGTTAAAAATTTATTGGTAGAAAAGGGCTATGATGCAGAAAACGGCGCTCGTCCAATGCGTCGGATCATTCAAAGTCTGTTAGAAGACCCACTGGCAAACGGTCTTTTATCGGGAGAATTCAAAGAAGGGGACACAATTTCAATACTCAGAGAGGGTTCGGATATCCGTCTTTATGTTTTACAAACGACAAAATGATGTCTTGTAATATTGTCCCTACTAGATAATAATATTTATTAGCACATTAGAAACAAAAGGAGTAGTTTGTGAATCCGTTATTATTTATTGTCTTTATATTTATCGCACTCCTGCTTGTAGCCATCGCAATTATAGAAGTACACGTAAAGCCGGCTATTAAGCATGTTATTTTAGGGTTAGTGACAATGATATTTGGGCTTATGGTTGGTAGCTTACTAGCTGAACCATTGTCGAAATTACCAGGAATATTTGGACAGTATTTGCCTATTTCTGTCAGTGTATTTCTTGGTGCAGTCGGATTGGTTTTTTATAAAAAGTTAATTCCAATTGTTGATGATAGTTCTAAAAATATTTCTCGACTCTTTAACTCTGTTATATCTCAGCCATTAATGGGTGGTCAGCAAAAGAGTAAAAATTTTGATTCCGTTGTCGTAGATTCCTCGGTCCTTATAGATCGTAGGGTTGTAGATATTGCCAAGGCGGGATTTCTTCCTCAGGTTCTTTTGGTGCCGAGATTTGTTATTAAAGAAATACAAAATATTGCAGACTCAAAAGAAAATGATAGAAGAGAAAAAGGACACCGAGGTTTGGATAGTATAAATGATCTAAAAAAAATTAAACAAAAAACATTTGAAATAACCACGGAAGAATTTAAGGATATTCCAGAAGTAGACCATAAGTTGATAGCACTCGCAAAAAAGAAGAATGCGAGCCTTTTAACAACCGATTTCAATTTGAACAAAGTGGCTACCAGTGAGGGCATCAGTGTTTTAAATATCAACGAACTTGCACAGTCGATGAGACCAGATTTGCTGCCAGGTCAGGAGCTTATAGTAAAAGTTATTCATCACGGTAAAGATAAAACACAAGGAGTCGGTTATCTAGAAGACGGTACTATGATAGTGATAGAGCAAGGCGGTAATAGTCTAAACAAACAGTTAAGGGTTAGGATAACTAGAGCGTTGCAAACCACGGCCGGGAAAATGTATTTTGCCAAGGTGCTTAATGATTAATATTCAAAAAAACATATTACTTTCTAAATACACTACTTTAGGAGTAGGTGGACCGGCTAAATATCTGGTAATCGTAAATACAACGGAAGAACTAATCGAGGCGCTTGATTATGCGAGGAACAAACACTTAGAGTTTGCAATTATTGGTGGAGGGAGTAATCTTTTAGTCTCAGATAAGGGTTTTTATGGCCTTGCGATAATAAATCGTTCTGGCTCTTGGCGTAAAGAGGGGTCTTATATCGTCGCAGATAGTGGCGCCAACCTTACTAAAGTGGCCTATGACGCTTTAGAGGCTGGTTGGACCGACTTAGCCTTCGCTTCTGGCATTCCCGGAAGTGTTGGAGCCGCAGTAGTTGGTAACGTCGGTGTACCAGATAGTAGTATTTCAGATGTATTGGTTTCCACCATAGTGTGGGATGGAGGTCTAATAAAAGAAATTGTGAATTCGGAACTTAATTTTGGCTATCGCACATCAATATTAAAACAAAATCGTGATGTTGTAGTAATTTCTGCAAAATTTAAGTTATCAAATGGTAAGATGGACGACACCTTAAAAATAATTCTTGAGGATAAGAAAAGACGGGCATTTTCTTACGTGGGACGTACTGCGGGAAGCTATTTTAAAAATCCGAAGGGTGATAAATCGGCTGGCGAATTAATAGATTCACTCGGGCTAAAAAGTTACTCTATCAGAGGTGCAGAAATCAGCCAAAATCATGCGAATGTTATCCGTAATATGGGCGAAGCAACAGCGGGTGACATATATGACCTAGAAAAATATGTAATTGAAAAGGTTAAGGATGGCTATAACATTACTCTTGAGCCAGAGGTCGTTAAACTGGGCAAATTCTAAACAAGAAGCCACCTTGGCATACATATTCGCGAAAACATATACACTTCAGTGGCTTCACGTTAGAAGTAGAGTGCTTTATTTGGGCAGTCACTACTTTTTGCCTAACGTACTCCTTTGTTAAGACGTAAACCTATATTGGGGTCCGTAGCTCTCATTACTTTCGCTTTGGCTTTTTTTAATCACCGAAGTTTCTGTAAAAAGTCGAGCACGTAGCTCCAGCCTTGGCAAGTATAGGTCACTATCTTAACCGGGAGAGTTGTGGCCTGAAATTATTAAGACACAACTCTCACGATTAACATTAGAATTATATCATGGTTTAGGATTTGACCGTAATAGCGAATTTTTAATAACCAAAAGTCTTACAAAGGAGTAATTGTTGGAGTTGTTGTTGGAGTAATTATTAGTGTTGGGGTCGGGGTTGGAGTAATGGTCGGTGTGGGTGTTGGTGTGGGGATAATTTCACAAACATCTTGTGGTATTTGGGCTGCGTCTGTAGATAATCCGTTCGCTTGCGCCCAGGCAATGATTGGTGCAAACCACCTAGAATAAGCACCGTCTGTTGCAGGTATTTCTGCGGTTACGGCACCGATAGTTTTTGTTTCGGTATTTTCTGCAGTGGGAGGGCAGGATGGGTTTACTTGTTTGCCAGTTAATTTATTTATTTGGATGTCGGATGATTGCCCATTAAAGTCAGGTACTTTGTACCAAGAAGGGAAAATATCGGTAACAGTTTTTTTGCTATTCGCACTAGGTTTTCTTCCAGTAATTGCATCTAGGGTAACTGTTTTAACGCCGCTTGGTCTTTTGAACTGTTCGACAGCAGTATTAGCCAGAGCTTTTTCCATAAAGTCATGCCAGATAGGAGCAGCAGCGAAGGCACCACCGCCAGAAGTCATTGGAGTGCCATCATTATTGCCAGACCATACCCCGGCGACTAAGCTTGGAGTATATCCGACGGTCCAAGCATCTTTATAGCTGTTGGTTGTCCCTGTTTTTGCGGCTGCTGGACGTCCGCCAAGAGAGAGGGCACTACCAGCACCGAACGTTTGTGCTCTAGCGGAATCGTCTGAAAGAACATTGCTCATTATGTAGGCAACTTGAGGGTCGAGCACTTGTTTACCTGTTTTGTCTGTATATTCATCGAGTGTTTTGCCTTTGCTGTCTTGAATTTTTACAAACCAACTCGTATCTTTTTTGACACCTTGATTAGCAAAAACTCCATATGCACTTGTCATGTCTAATAGTTTTACTTCTCCTGCGCCTAGAACAAGGGATAGACCGTATTGGCTTGGGTCATTAAGCGTAGTAATACCCATAGCGTGAGCAGTATCGATGGTCTGTGTTAGCCCGGCTAGATAAAGTGTTTTTACTGCAGGGATATTTAATGAATTTTGAAGGGCTGTTCTCATCGATACTGGACCCCAGAAACCACCACTATAATTCTGGGGAACATAGCCTGCACCGAAATCTGTCTTCAGGTCATAGAGAATACTTCCAGCGCCAGTGTTGGCGTCTTTCCACGCAGTCGCGTATGCAAAAGGTTTAAAGGAGGAACCTGGTTGTCTATCGGATATCGCTATATTTACCTGACCATCAATTTCTTCGTTAAAATAATCTCTACTCCCAACCATTGCAAGAATCTGCCCTGTTTTTGGATCTATTGCCACGAGACCTGCGTTTGTGGCGCCATAACGACTTTTGTTTTTATCAACATTCGCGGCTACTGCCTCTTCGGCGGCTTTTTGTTTTTCGAGGTCAATTGAGGTATAGACTTTTAATCCACCAGTATTTACCAACGTTTCCCCATATTTTTTAACGAGTTGTTCTTTGACATACATTACAAAATGAGGCGCCTCTATTGAACCATATGGATTATTTGAAAAAATAAGTTTTTCCTTTTTTGCTGCAACCGCTTCGGCTTTTGTAATATACTTTTGATCTGCCATAAGATCGATAATCATGTCTTTTCTTGTCATCAGGTCGGTTACATGATTTCCGAAGGGAGAATAATAAGTGGGCGCGTTTGGTAACGCAGCCAGAAGGGCGCTTTCTGCGATCGTTAAGTCTTTCATCTCTTTGTTGAAAAATGTACTTGAAGCTACTTTAATACCATAAGCATTTGAGCCATATGGGATTTCGTTGAGATACATTTTAAGAATGTCATCTTTTTTATACATTTGTTCGATTTCCATTGAAAGAATTATTTCTTTGGCTTTACGAGTAAGAGAACGTTCATTTGTTAGGATAGCATTTTTTACAAACTGTTGAGTGATTGTAGAGCCGCCGCCTTTTGATGAGTTCCTGGTGATTATACCCGTGACAGCTCGGCCGATACCAAAAATGTCAAAGCCCCCGTGTTTATAGAAATTTTTATCCTCAATAGCAACTGTCGCATTTTTTACATTCTTTGGAATCTCATCCCAGCTTGCAAGTATGCGGTTTTGATCACCGTGTATTTCGTATAAGATTTTGCCATTTCTGTCGAAAATTTGGGTAGATTGGGCGGAAACCTTGGCATTTATTTTATCGGGGCTCGGTAAGTCCTTAGCAAACCATAGAAGTAGTAAGCAAAAAATAGCAAAAAGAACTAGCACGACAATACCTACCTTGATTAGTCCTTCTTTCGTCGTAAAAAGATATTTAAGGTATGCTTTTATATCTTTGAATTTAAAGTTTTTAAAATTTAATTTAATGGCAGTAACAGATGAACCAGATTTTACAACCTTGTTGCTACGAAAAGGTTTTTTTGAGGTTCCAACAGAGCTAGAAACAGAGGCTGTCCTTTTCCTTTTAGAGCGTGGAGATTTTGGGAAAGTGCTGTATTTCTGCTTAGAGAATCGTGAACTTTTTTTGCCAAAAGGCATGATTGCTCCTAATTTATTTTGATTTTATAGCTAAAAAGTGTTTTAATTAACTTGTTAAGTCGTGCTTACGACTAAACAGATTATACTTAATTTATATATAAAATGTCAAGGAAGCAAAAGATGAATAAAATTGAAGAAATACTTACTCGCGGCGTTACGGATGTTATTGTCAAAGAAGATCTTGAAAAAGTTTTGAAAAGTGACAAAAAGTTACGTATTAAACTAGGTATAGATCCCACTGGCCCAAAACTACATATTGGTCGAGCAATTTCCTTGTGGAAGCTACGTGAATTCCAGGACTTAGGACACCAAATAGTTTTGATAATTGGAGATTTTACGGCTCAAACAGGGGACGCCTCTGATAAAACAGCAGAAAGACAAATTCTCACACCCGAAGTAATAGCCAAAAATATGAATACATATAAGCAACAAATCGGTATGATTCTCGATATGGATAACGTAGAGATACGCTACAATTCAGAATGGTGGGGTAAGATGAGTGCTGGAGAGTTATTGCAAGAAGCAGCAAATTTCACCGTCAACCAACTAATCAAACGAGATAACTTTTGGCAAAGATGGGAAAATGATAAACCAATTGGTCTGCATGAAATATTGTACCCGTTGCAACAGGGTTACGACTCTGTTGCCATAAAGGCCGACGTGGAGATCGGTGGTAATGATCAGCTGTTTAATCTGCTGGCAGGCCGGACAATGCAAAAAAAATATGGTCAAAAAGAGCAGAATGTAATCACTTTCGAGCTTTTAGAGGGTACTGACGGACGCAAAATGAGTACTAGTTATGATAATTGTATATATATCGAAGATGAGCCAAATGAAATGTTTGGGAAAATTATGTCGATCAAGGATGAATTGATTTTGCGTTATTTGAAGTTAGTTACAGATATACCGATTGGTGAGGTTGAAATGATCAAGCTTGACTTAGAAAATGGGATGAATCCTAGGGATGCCAAAGTTATTTTAGGTAAAGCACTCGTGTCTAGATATCATGGGGTAGAAAAAGCCGAAGAAGCAAGTCAACATTTTCAGCAAGTTTTCGTTAATAAAGAAAAACCTACCGCGATTGAAGAGATTGAAATTTTGAAAAAGAAATGGCAGCTTGCAGAACTATTACATTTCGCAGGTTTGGTTTCCTCGAAAACAGACGGACGTCGAATAATAGAACAGGGTGGTGTAAAAGTCGATGGAGCCGTGATAGGTGACAGAGAGGCTACCGTTAATTCTACAAGTGGTATGGTCATTCAGGTTGGCAAGCGAAAATTCATTAAAATAAAATAGGTGAAAATATGAACTCAAAAAAAAGAGAACTTTTAGAACTATTGTGGTTTATTATTGCGACTCTTGGGATATATCTAATTATTAAGCTAGAAGGTGACTTTGCCGCTTTGGTTACTATCGGTATTGCGACTGTTTTCGGTTTTTGTATAATCTATTTCAAAAAGAAATAAATGAATTTAAAAACTCCGATTATTGAAGTAGAAGGAATTGGTGAAAGCCATTCTAGATTACTCGAAAAGCTTGGAATATGCACAATCGAGGATTTTTTATGGTATTTACCAAGGCGCTGGGATGATTTTTCGAATATTCTTCTGATAAATCAGATACGACCAGGCGAAAAAGTAAGCATTAAGGCCAAAGTAGCCAGAATAACCAATAGAAGAGTCAAAGGAACCCTGAATCTTACTGAGGCGATAGTTGCAGATGAAAGTGGACTCCTCAAGGTAGTCTGGTTTAATCAGCCGTTTTTAACAAAAAATATCCATGTAGATGATGAAATATTCCTCTCGGGAGTTGTAGAGTTTTCTTATGGGTCAATTCAGATGACTAGTCCGACTTATGAAAAAGTTTCTTTTGATGATAATGAAACTATCCATACAGGGAGAATCGTGCCTGTGTATCCTGAAACTGCTGGGATTACATCCAAATGGATTAGGAGTAAGATACAGCCCCTAATGAAATATATGTATAGTATCAAAGATTACCTGCCAGAAAGTGTTAAAAGCGAAGAGAATTTGATCGACCTTCCGGCTGCAATACGTCAGATGCATTTCCCCGAAAACGAATCTCAACTAGAAAAAGCAAATGAACGAATGAATTTTGATGAAATGTTTCTTCTGCAAACGGCAGTACTGAATAGTAAGAAACAGCTCAAGACAGAAAAGGCTATAGCGACTCCGATTAACGATGAATTGATCAAATCATTTGTTCAGAACCTCGGTTTTGACCTTACTGTGGCTCAAAGAAAATCAGCATGGGATATACTACAGGATTGCGCCAAGGACTCGCCGATGAATCGTTTATTGCAAGGAGATGTTGGTAGCGGGAAGACTGTAGTCGCAGCTATTGCTCTTTTAAATACCGCGATTAGCGGTTCGCAGGCGGCTTTACTTTGCCCTACAGAAATTTTGGCCAAACAGCATTACGTAAAGGTCGCTGAAATGATGAAACTCTTTGAAATAGAGTGTGCCATTTTGACTGGTGCGACTCGAAAAGAAGAACGAGACATAATATTAGCTCGACTTAAGGAAGGGGAGATAAAAATAATCATCGGGACTCACGCCCTATTAGAAAAAAATGTTGAATTTTGGAGATTAGGACTCGCTATAGTGGATGAACAGCACAGATTCGGTGTAGAGCAGAGGGGAGCACTACGAAAAGAAAGTATTTCTAGCGGCACGATTCCTCATTTTCTAGCGATGACGGCGACACCAATACCGAGGACCTTATCTCTCACTGTTTATGGCGACCTCGACATTTCTATCATCTACGAGCTTCCACCGGGAAGACAAAAGATAGTCACCCGCATAGTTCCAGAAGAAAAGAGATTAGACGCTTATGTGTTTATAAAAAAAGAAATAAACCGTGGCGGTCAAGTTTATGTAGTCTGTACTCTAGTGGAGCAGAAGATACAAGAAGATGAGCTGGTCTCAGAAGATTTAGAACAAGAAACTTTGAGCGATATCCAAAAAAAAATTATTATTCATCCTATTAGTAAAACAGAAAGTAGTGAAAACGAAAGAAAATCAGTTCTAGATGAATATGGTCGGTTAAGCAGAAAGGTTTTTCCAGACGTTGTCGTTGATTATATTCATGGCCAGATGAAGACAAGTGAAAAAGAGCTGGCAATGAGCAAATTTGTAAACGGGACGACCAAAGTTTTAGTTTGCTCGTCAATTATCGAGGTTGGCCTAGATGTTCCTAGTGCTACTATTATAATAGTCGAGGATGCTGAAAGATTTGGTCTTGCTCAACTTCATCAGTTTCGTGGTCGCGTTGGCAGAGGATTAAAACAGTCTTATTGTCTACTTTTTTCTAGTAGTAAAAGCGATACCGCGAAGAAACGATTAGAAGCTTTAGTATTTACCGATAATGGCTTTAAGCTCGCCGATACCGACCTTGAAATACGTGGACCCGGGGACTTTATCGGGGGTAGACAACATGGACTTCCAGATATTAAAATGAAAAATATGATGGACATAGAACTCATTAAAAGATGTCGAGAAGCTGCGAAAAGATTTGTGGCAGGATACGAGGTTGCCGACTATCCATTACTTGTTAAAAACATAGATAAATATATGGGAGTGTTGACTCTTGAGTAACCAAGAAGAAGAAAAGAAACAAGAAACCAAAAATAAAATCAGAGAACAAATCGGCATCCTACTTATCTGTTTAGTCTTGGTATTAAGCGGGTTTCTTTTGCTTAATCAAAAGAAGGATCAAGGAGAAATTAGCTTTGTAGCGGGAGATAATACTGTAGTAGCAAATAAAAGCACAGACTCTACTGTAAGTACCCCGCAGGTTGCTGAGAAAACCACAACGGCTTCTATTTCTGAAAAAATTAATATTAACACTGCTTCTATTGAAGATTTAGATAAGCTTTCTGGGGTTGGTCCAGCGACAGCACAAAAAATCATTGATTACAGGGCTCAAAATGGTGGATTCAAATCGATTGAAGAAGTAAAAGAAGTTTCTGGGATTGGAGATGTGAAGTATTCACAAATGAAGGATAATATCACTATTTAGAGAGCTTGAAAAATCGGTTCAAAAGATGTAAAATAGTCAAGTTAACTTTGTGCGAAATGATATCTTCTATAGAAAACCATGGGGATGTGGTGAAACTGGTATACACGCTAGTTTTAGGAACTAGTGCCGCAAGGCGTGGAGGTTCGATTCCTCTCATCCCCACCACGTCAGCATTCGCTGGCGCATGACGCAGATTGACTAACGTCAACTGTTTTATGCTTTCGCGATGCTTCCTCTCCCGACAAAATTAGATAAATTTTGTCGGCAACGAGAAATATTAACGATAAAACTAGGAGGAACTATGTTACACGTAGATGATACAAACTTTGAAAAGGAAGTAGTAAAAAGTGATATTCCAGTAATAGTGGATTTTTTTGCAGATTGGTGTGGACCTTGTAAAATGATGGGCCCAATCTTTGAGGAAGTAGGAAAAAAGTTTCATGGTAAAGTTAAATTTGTTAAATTAAATGTCGACGAAGCCCAGAAAACAGCACAAAAATACGGTGTTATGAGTATTCCGACATTGATTACCTTTAAGGTCGGTGAGCCAGTTGATACTTTGGTAGGACTTCAGGACGAAGATTCACTGTCAGAAAAAGCAGAAAAACTTTTAAAGTAAAAATATTAAATAAAATATTCCCCGCCCTCTGTCATCCTGAGGAGCGAAATGGAATTTTTGCGACGTGAGGATCTCGGCAGATTGCCGCGCTTCGCTCGCAATGACGGAGATAAATATGAAAATTACACGAGAAGACCTAAAAGATAATAAAATTAAACTAACTATAGAGGTCGAAGCAGCTCGGCTGGCACTCGCTATCGATGAAGTATATGCGAAGCTAGCGCCAACTGTGAAAATTTCCGGGTTTCGTCCTGGGAAGGCTCCAAAGAATATCGTCGAAAAAGAAGTCGGTAGTGAACGGTTTCAGTCTGAAGTTCTTGATATTATATTGCCTCAAACGTACTATGACGCTATCGTTAAAGAAAATTTAGAACCAGTCGGTGCACCAGAAGTAAAAATGATTAGTTATGTGCCAAGTGACGGAATAAAATACGAAGCTGTGCTTGAAACAATGCCGAAGGTAACCGTTCCAGACATTACTAAAATCAGTGTCAAAAAAGATAAAATCGAAGTAGGCGAAAAGGAAATTCTAGAAGTCCTAGTTGATTTATCTCGTCAATTAGCAAAAACAGTTGAAGTAAAACGACCAGCAAAAGCGGGGGATAAACTCGAAATAGATTTCGAGGGGTTTATCGATAATATAGCATTTGATGGTGGTAACGGTGTCATGCAGCCATTAGTTCTCGGTTCTGGCGCTTTTATACCTGGTTTCGAAGAACAGCTCGAGGGCACAAAAGCTAAAGACGAAAAAGAAGTCGTAGTAACTTTTCCTAAGGAATATCATGCCGATAATTTAAAGGGAAAAGTAGCCACTTTTAAGGTAAAAGTGAACAAGGTTGAAGAGATAATAATGCCCGAACTTACAGATGCTTTTGCCAAAGAAGTAGGACCTTTTACGGATTTAGCTACCCTGAAGGCAGACATAAAGAAGCAATTAATTTTTACCAAAGAAACCCAAGGACGCAGAAAAACTGAGGATGAGATTTTGGCGAAAATTGCCGATAAGGCAAGCTTTACCGTACCTGAAACTTTAATAGACCAGGAGCAACATAGAATGTTCCACGATGCAGAAAGTGGCTTAGCTCAGCAGGGAATGACTCTAGAGGGTTATCTTTCGGCAAATAACAAAACGAAAGAAGAGCTAGAAAAAGAAATGAGGCCAGAGGCCGAAAAGCGAGTAAAAATCGGGATGATACTATCCCAGCTTTCAAAAGACAAGGGCTATAAAGCAGGTGAGATCGAGATTGCTAAATACCTTGAGGACAGAATCGCGTCTACTCCAGAGGAACAAAGAGACGAAGCTAAAAAATACTACGAATCACACGATGGTAGGCATCAGCTAGAGAATGCGATCATCGGCAATAAAGTTCTAGAGTACATTTACGAAACTTGTACAAAATAAAATAAATATTTAATAATAAAATAGAGCCTTATTTGAGGCTCTATTTTATTCGGTATTAATTAACCTTTAATTGAGACAAGATCTTCGTAGATTGAATAAACGTAAGCGAGTTCCAGTGGAATAATAAAAAAGTCAATAACTAAGCCACTGCCTTGTATTGTTATGCTTAAAATCAAAAATGCCAGGCTGGCTATCAGACCAAATAGGACAATTCTACCTAGAATAGCCCAGCGATAGCCTTTTGTAAGTTCTGCACTTCGAGAAAAAACGGCGAAGCCTCTTTTACCTTCGGCGATATACACCATAGAAATCAGATAGTACATCAGTGCAATAATTATGCCTGGTACAATTAAGAATATTGAACCTATTGTTACCATTACCCACTCCACTATTAGTAAGCCCATAAGTGGTAGAAAATTCTTTAGCGCAAACAAAATAGAAGCGTTGATATTTTCTTTATCATTACTGGCGGTTTTAATAACAGAACGTTCTATGGCAACAGCCATAAACATTTCGACTATTATAAAAAGAACAATCCCAATCAGTAACATCCCAATGTTATTTGTTGGTATCGTTGGAAATAGGTCTTTTCCGTTATATGTAATGATCGTCCAAATTATTGGGCCGAAAGTTATTACGCCAATAATAAATAAGACAGCGAACATTATCGCGATTAATACTGAGGTTTGAACCCAGCCCTGTGTAAAGATTTCCCAAGAACTTTTGATAAGCTCTACAAAACCACGGATTTTTGTTTTTTCGCCAACGGTTTTCGCTGATGCGTGGACCGTTGCATTTTCTGCTTTCTTTGCTACGACTTTATTAGCCATAAATTCTCCTTTAATAATATGCTTATTATTAGTTAGTGTCTTTCGCAAGTCAATAGTTATATAAAGCGAATTCTTTGTATGTTAAAATATATTTACTATAAATTTTGTCATCCCTGGTCGCAAACCCAGGGATCTCTCTCGGCCCATCCGAAGGAGATCCTCACTTTCGTAAGGATGACACTGGAAGAATAAGGAGTAATTATGAACGAAAACCATTCGACGAGCTCAGGTCTTGTCGGCAGTCAAATACTTATCCCCACAGTTATTCAAAAGACTCATCTTGGAGAGCGCGCCTATGATATTTATTCAAAGCTACTAGAGGATAGAATAATATTCTTGGGCACTGGAATAGACGATACAGTTGCTAATCTTGTTATCGCACAACTCTTATATCTTGAGAGTATTGATACCAAGAAAGATATAACTATGTATATCAATAGTCCTGGCGGAAGTGTTTCTTCGGCAATGGCGATATACGATACAATGCAATATTTGAAGCCAGATGTTTCAACTGTATGTTTGGGGATGTCTGCTAGTGCTGCGGCACTATTATTATCTTCGGGAGCAAAAGGTAAAAGATTTTCATTACCGAATTCAAGAGTCCTCATTCACCAACCTCTAGTTGAGGGTATGGCAGGACAAGCCACTGATATTGAGATTCATACTAAAGAACTTTTAAGAATTAAAAAACAGTTAGCAGAAATACTGGCTTCAAATACTGGTCAGAAAATAGAGAAGATTAATAATGATGTTGAACGTGATTACATAATGTCTGCTGACGAGGCAAAGAAATACGGGATTGTAGATGAGATTATAAGGAAAAGGAAATAATCACTCTATAAGATTGTCATTCCCGTGAAGGCGGTATTCTAGTATCATGAACCCATAGTACTGATTATTTTCCATTTTCTCTTGAAAGAAAATGGAGTTAAGTTCAAGAAAAATCGAACTTCTTCGACTTTGTACGAAATTCGCTCCGCGTAATTTCTAGCATTCGTCGATAGTCGGGTGCTCGGCACCAAAGCAATTTTTCACAAGAATTAACGATTGATTAATTCATCCTCCATTGTCATCCCTGGTCACAAACCCAGGGATCTCTCCAGAGCCCCAGAAGAATATTCTCGCTTTTGTGAAAATGATAATAAGAAAGGAAAAAGAAGTATGAAACTGCAAGAAATATATGAACTATTTGTCAAAAAGGGGATTGAAAACGATCCAAGGGGAAAAGAGCGGATCAAAAAAATCCTTGATAGCGAAAAGAAGAAGTACGAGAAACTAGACAAAAAAGATAAGCAATATTACGACAAAGAGAAACTTACAAATCCTTTTGCCGACACCAGAATTCTTTTTGGTGATAAAGATACTGAAGTAAAAAGAATCCTTGTTGGTGTTGATATGGAAGTCGGAGAAGTCCTACTTGCAGATAGATTATCCGAAAAGGGTAAAAAAATTGATTTGGTTCTCGCTCATCATCCTGAGGGGATTGCTCTTGCAGGACTCGATGAAGTGATGCATCTACAAGCTGATGTCCTCAGCCAATATGGAGTCCCTATCAATATCGCAGAAGGTGTTATCGCGGGGAGGATCAAGGAAGTTTCTAGGGGCCTTGCACCAGTAAATCATCAAAGAGCGGTGGATGCTGCCAGAATTTTAGACATTCCGATGATGTGTTCTCATACAGTTGCCGATAACATGGTCTACGAATTTGTAAAAGATATTATGGACAAAGAAAAACCAGAGACCGTCGGGGAAGTATTGGATTTGTTACTTACAATTCCTGAATATCAGGAAGGTAAGAAACTAGGCGCTGGCCCAAGGTTGTTTACTGGTAGTCCAGAAAACCGGGCTGGTAAAGTCGCAGTAACCGAAATGACCGGTGGTACTAGTGGAGCCAAGGAAATATTTGAAAAGATGTCTCACGCGGGTATCGGCACTGTTATTGGTATGCACATGAGCGAAGAACATCGCAAAGAAGCTGAAAAATATCACCTCAATGTCGTCATTGCTGGTCACATGGCCTCAGACTCTCTTGGCATGAATCTACTACTCGATGAAATTGAGAAAAAGAACGTGGAAATATTACCAGTCAGTGGCCTAATCCGGGTCAAGAGATAATCGTTGACAAAAACATTATTTTAGTATAGATTTATTACTACAGCTTAACGGAATAAGCAAAAAACGAGGGAAATATTTCTCGCTTTTGCTTGTTTTAGCTCAAAAACAAAGGAATTAAGAACAAACCCTTAGTAATTTTATTAAAAATAATATAAGGAGCGAGTATTTTTATGGCCAAAAAATCGCTTGATTTCGTATCAGAGTCCAAGACTGGACGCAAATATTTTAACCCATCACCGGATGTTTTAGCACTTCCAAATCTTACGGAAGTACAAACAGACAGTTTCAAATGGTTTCTGAGAGAGGGACTCGCAGAGCTTTTTGAAGAAGTTTCTCCGATAGAGGATTATACAGGAAAGATTCTTTCCATTGACTTCAAAGATTATAATATCGGCGAAGCAAAATATACTGAAAAAATTGCTAAAGAAAAAAAGGTAACCTACGAAGCTCCTCTTAAGGCAAACGTAGAGATACTTAGCAAAGAAACTGGCAAGAAAAAAATCCAAGAAGTTTTTCTTGGTGATATGCCTGTTATGACAGAACGTGGAACATTTATTATCAACGGTGTTGAGCGTGTTGTAGTATCTCAGCTGGTTCGTTCTCCTGGAGTGTACTTTACTTCTGAAGAGACAAATAACGGAACTGTATTTGGCGCAAAAGTAATACCTGGCCGTGGCGCTTGGCTCGAAATCGAGACTTCACCTCAAGATGGCATTTACGCAAAGATTGATAGAAAAAGAAAAATTCCTATCACTACACTTCTTCGTGCTTTTGGATATTCTACCGATGAAGAAATCAAAAAACTTTTCCATGATGTAAATACAAACAAAGAGCGCGATTTTATCGCCATCACCCTAGAAAAAGATCCTGCCAGAACTCAAGGCGAGGCTTTTGTAGAGGTTTATAAACGTATCAGACCTGGCGATCTAGCTACTGTAGAAAATGCTCGTAGTTTTATCGAAGGTATTTTCTTTGATGTAAAGAAATATGACATCTCAAGAGTTGGCCGTTATAAAATGAATAAACGACTTGGTGAAGAAATCAAAAATACCCGTGCAAACAGGATTTTTAGACGCGAAGACTTAGTTCACATTATTCACGAAATTATTCGTTTAAATAATGAGGGCGGCGTAGCAGATGATATTGATCACATGGGAAATCGTCGTGTCAGAACTGTTGGTGAGCTAATTCAACAAAAATTTAGAATCGGTCTAGCTAGAACTGAAAGAAACATAAAAGACAGAATGTCTATCTATGAGCCAGAAACAGTTACTGCTAGTCAGCTGATCAACGTTCGTCCAATAGTTGCATCTGTTCGAGAGTTTTTCGCAAGCTCTCAGCTTTCTCAATTTATGGATCAAACTAATCCACTAACAGAACTAGCACACAAAAGACGTCTATCCTCTCTAGGGCCGGGCGGACTTTCTCGTGAAAGAGCTGGCTTCGAAGTACGTGACGTACACAAAACACATTACGGCAGAATTTGCCCGATTGAAACTCCAGAAGGACCAAATATCGGACTTGTGAATTCACTCGCATCTTTTGCAAAAATAAATAGTTATGGTTTTATTGAAACACCTTATCGTGTTGTTGAAAAAGATAAAAAAGGTATCCCATTTGCTACTACTAAGATTGAATATTTGGCTGCTGATGATGAAGAAAAAATGATCATTGCTCAGGCGAATACACCAGTTGATGAAAAAGGATATTTCTTGACCAAAACAGCGATAGCTCGTAGAAATGGTGAAGCAGATGAAGTAAAAGTAGAAGAACTCGACTACACAGACGTTGCGACTGAGCAACCAGTGAGTATTTCCACTTCTCTTATTCCTTTTGTCGAACATGATGATGCTCGTCGTGCACTTATGGGCGCGAACATGCAACGTCAGGCTGTTTCTGTTATCAAACCACAAGCTCCTATAGTCGGTACTGGTAACGAAGCTCGCTCGGCGCAAGATTCCGGACAAATTATCCTTGCCAAAGCGGCTGGAGAAGTTCTTTCTTCTACTGCAGACATGATAAAAGTCAAATACGCTGACGACAAAGAAGATATATATGTTTTAAACAAATTTAAACAAACCAACAGTGATACATGTATTAACCAACATCCTGTCGTAAATAAAGGTGATAAATTCAAAAAAGGCGATTTGCTTGTAGATGGTACAGCTACTGAAGGTGGTGAGCTAGCACTTGGACAAAATGTCTTAGTTGGCTTTATGTGTTGGGGCGGTAACAACTATGAGGACGCTATTATATTGTCTCAGCGTTTAGTAGAAGATGACCGTTATACCTCTATTCATCTAGACGAATTCCATATCGATGTGCGCGATACCAAGCTAGGGCCAGAGCTTATTACAAGAGATATTCCAAACGTTGGTGATGAAGCTTTACGCGATCTTGACGAAGGCGGAGTTATTAGAACTGGTGCTGAAGTGGTCGCTGGAGATATCCTTGTTGGTAAGATTACACCAAAGGGTGAAACCGAGCTAACTGCCGAGGAAAGACTACTTAGAGCTATTTTCGGTGAAAAAGCTAGAGATGTAAAAGACAGTTCTCTAAGAGTTCCACCTGGAGTTCATGGAAAAATTGTAAACATCAAAACCAAGAGCAGAGATAAGGGTGACGAATTACAAGCAGGCGTAATAATGCAGGTTTATGTAATGGTTGCTCAAATGCGTAAGATTGCAGTCGGCGATAAAATGGCCGGGCGTCATGGTAATAAAGGTGTTATTGCGAAGATACTACCGATAGAAGATATGCCGTATCTAGAAGATGGTACTCCGATGGACGTACTTCTAAATCCTCAAGGTACTTCACAGCGTCTAAACTTCGGTCAGGTTCTAGAGACTCATCTAGGTTGGGCTGCAGCTGCACTGGGAATCAAAGTAGCGTCGCCAGTATTCAACGGAGTCAAGGTTGAACAAATCAAGGCACTTCTTAAAGAGGCTGGTCTTCCAGAAGACGGAAGAGCGCAATTGTATGATGGAAGAACTGGTGAGCCTTTTGCTGAAAGAACCGTTGTTGGATATAAATATTTTCTTAAACTATTGCATCTTGTCGAAGACAAGATCCACGCTCGTTCTATAGGGCCGTACGCGATGGTTACCCAGCAACCACTTGGTGGTAAGGCTCAGTTTGGTGGTCAGAGATTCGGTGAAATGGAAGTTTGGGCACTCGAAGCTTATGGTGCCGCTCATACTCTCCAAGAAATTCTAACTATTAAATCGGATGACGTAATTGGTCGTTCAAAGGCTTATGAATCTACTATAAAAGGCGAAGATATCAAAGAGCCTAGAGTTCCTGAGTCATTCAACGTACTTGTTAAGGAGCTTCAGGGCCTTGGTCTCGCAGTAGACCTTATTGCCGAAGAAGCAGAGGGTGAAGTTGTAATCGAGGCAGAAAAAGTAATTGAAGAGAGTTATGAGGAAAATATCGAAGAACTAAAGGGCGATAAGCTTATAATAGGCGATAGTGCAGAACAAATGTTGCCGACAATTGATGTAGACGCAGATGGCGCGATCGATGAGTTCGAAGTGCTAGAGGAGAATAAATAATGATAATTAGCGAAACAAAAAACGATCATTTCAAAGCAATTAAACTATCTATCGCATCACCAAAACATATTTTGGATTGGTCTCATGGAGAGGTAACAAAACCAGAAACGATAAACTATCGTACTTTAAAGCCAGAAAAAGATGGTCTGTTTTGTGAGAAAATATTTGGCCCCGCGAAAGACTGGGAATGTTATTGCGGCAAATATAAGAGAATCCGATATAAGGGCGTTATTTGTGACCGTTGTGGAGTAGAGGTTACTCGTTCTATAGTTCGAAGAGAACGAATGGGACACATCAAGCTCGCGGTTCCTGTCACTCATATCTGGTTCCTACGTGGCGTTCCTAGCTCAATAGGTTTAACATTAAACCTATCTGCAAGAGATTTAGAAAAAGTTGCTTATTTTGCTAATTACATCATTTTGTCAGTTGACGAGGATGCAAAAATAGCTTCAAAAAAGAAGATAGATGAAGAATTTAAGGCTAGAAAAACTGAAATAGAGGCAACTGTAAAAGATGCCGAAGAGAGACAATCTCAGGTAGAAGATTTAGAGCAATACCGCGCTGCTGCTCGCGATGATCTAAATCAGATTAATAAGTTAGAAATTATTTCCGAGTCAAAATATCGTGATTTTTCACTAAAATATGGCGAAGTATTTTCTGCGGGCATTGGTGCAGAGGCAATTCAATCTCTACTTGAGGGAATTGACCTAGAACAGCTTGTCACTTCTCTAAGAACAGAAGTTGAAACAGCTCAAGGTGTCAAAAGAAAGAAATCAATCAAGAGACTCAAACTTATTGAGGGATTCGTAGCCGCACAAATTCGACCTGAGTGGATGATAACAACGATTTTACCTGTTATCCCACCAGATCTTCGACCAATGGTACAGCTTGATGGTGGTAGATTCGCTACTTCAGACTTAAATGATCTATATCGAAGGGTTATAAACAGAAATACTCGTCTCAAGAAATTACTTGATATGGACGCACCAGAAGTTATCTGCAGAAATGAAAAACGTATGCTGCAAGAAGCTGTTGACGCTCTTATTGATAACAATGCCCGAAGAGACAAAAACGTTTCAATGGCATCAAGTCGTAAGAAACTCCGTTCAATCGCAGATATGTTGAAGGGCAAACAAGGTAGATTTAGACAGAACTTACTCGGTAAACGTGTTGACTACTCTGGACGTTCAGTTATTGTGGTTGGTCCATATTTGAAACTAGATCAATGTGGTCTTCCTAAGATGATGGCTCTTGAGCTTTTCAAACCTTTTGTTATCTCGAAATTAATAACTGATGGCATCGCTCATAATGTAAAGAGCGCCAGCAGAATGATTGAAAGAGGCAGAAACGAAGTTTGGGATGCGCTTGATGATGTTATTAAGGGCAAATATGTTCTATTGAATCGTGCTCCAACTCTTCATAGACTTGGTATACAAGCTTTTAAACCAGTACTTATCGAGGGTAAGGCAATTCAGATTCACCCATTAGTATGTTCGGCTTTCAACGCCGACTTTGATGGTGATCAAATGGCTGTTCATGTGCCACTTTCAGTTCAGGCACAAAAAGAAGCTGCAGAAATAATGCTTTCTACTAAAAATCTACTTAAACCAGCCGCTGGTGAACCAGTGGTTAAGGCTTCACAGGATATTATCTTAGGTATCTATTGGATGACAGTTATCCCAGAAACAAAAGAAACCAAGGATTCAAAGGATATGAAGGCTTATTCAACTAAAGAAGAAGCTATTATGTCTTATGATCTAGGCTATATAAGCGTTCGTGAGCAAATTAAGGCTCCAGTAGAAGGAGTGTTAATCGAAACTACGGTAGGAAGACTGCTATTCAATGAAATTCTTCCTGAAGGTTACGGTTATATCAATAACGAGCTCACTTCAAAGAAATTAACAGCTATTATTGAAACCATATTCCGTGATTTTGGTGATGTAGAAACTGTTAAATTTGTAGATAAAATGAAGGACCTAGGTTTCGAATTTTCTACACTTTCTGGTTTGTCACTTTCTATGGACGATTTCAAAATTCCTTCTGATAAAGCGGAAATATTAGCTAAATTTGGTCTAAAAGAAGAACATACAGCGACCCAATACAACGAAGGTTTGATCACTAGTGACGAAAAATATGCCAAGACTTTGGAAATTTGGATGGAAGCTCGTGACGAAGTAATGAATTCAATGGCCAGAGAGATGGATCCGAATTCTTCAGCTGCTATTATGATGAACTCAGGAGCTCGTGGTAATCTATCGCAAATGGCGCAGATGGCTGGAATGAAGGGCTTGGTAGTTAATGCTTCGGGCAGAACTATTGAGTTCCCAATCAAATCAAACTACAAAGAAGGTTTATCATCACTAGAATACTTCTCATCAACTCACGGCGCACGTAAAGGACTTTCAGATACAGCCCTAAAGACTTCTGACTCTGGCTACCTTACTCGTCGTCTTGTAGACGTTGCTCAAGAGGTGATCGTTACCGAAAAAGATTGTGGTACCAAAAGAGGTACTGTTATTACTCGTGGCGATAGCTCAAAGATCGGTGAAGATTTTGCAGCTCGCGTCATCAGCCGGGTACTTGCCAAAGATGTCGTAGTCGAAAAAACTGGCGAAATTATCCTAAAAAAGGGTGTTCTAGTTGGTACAGAAGAATTTGCAAAGATAGAAGATGCGAAAATCGACGAAGTTACCATCCGTTCTGCTCTTACCTGTGAATCGGTTTGGGGTATTTGTCAGCATTGTTATGGTTCAGACTTAGCCAGAGGCGGAATGATCGCTCTAGGTGAGGCAGTTGGTATTATCGCTGCTCAATCTATTGGTGAGCCAGGTACTCAGCTAACGATGAGAACTTTCCATGCTGGTGGTATCGCGGGTATCGATATTACTCAGGGTCTACCTCGTGTTGAGGAACTTTTCGAAGCTCGTCAGCCAAAAGGTCAGGCAATCCTTGCAGAGATGTCAGGTATTGTTAGAGTCGAAAGTGCTAACGGAAAACACAAGATTGATATTGTCTCAGATGTTCTTTCTGAAGATGTCTATGACATCACTGGACTTACTGCTTCAGTGAAAAATAACCAATTTGTTGAAATGAAAGACGTTTTAGCATCAAAAGATGGCAAAAAGCAGATGAAGGCAAAGAACAGCGGTACTGTGAAGATAAAAGACGGAGCAATCCGTGTGATTCGTGAAGCAGAAGTAAAGAGCTATTCAGTGCTTAACCAAGTTGGTCTCTATGTTAAAGACGGAGATGTTGTCGAAGTCGGAACACAGATCACCGAGGGTTCATGGAATCTTCAGGACGCTCTCAAATTGATGGGTGAAAACGCAGTTGAGCGATATATTATGACCGAAGTTCAACAAACTTATGCTTCTCAAGGACAATCAATCAACGACAAACACATCGAAATAATCATTCGTCAGATGTTTTCTCGTTGTCGTATTGATGAAGCTAGCGGAACACCATTTATCGCTGGTGAAATTGTTTCTCGTTCTTCATTGCAAAGAGAAAACAATCTTACCAAAAAGGCAAAAACAAAGCCTGCTGAATTCACAAACTTGCTACTTTCAATCACTAAAGTATCTATCACAACTGATAGTTTCTTATCTGCAGCTTCATTCCAAGAAACAAGCAGAGTGCTTATAGGCGCAGCGGTCGCAGGTAAGGTCGACGATCTTAGGGGTCTTAAAGAAAATGTAATTATTGGCAAACTAATACCTGCAGGTACGGGTTTTGCTAAATCATTGACCAGAAGCAAATAATTTGGTAAAATCTATTAGATTTTGAAGGGAAAAAATGCCAACAATTAATCAACTTATTAGAAAACCAAGAAAAAGTCCAAAGTCGAAGAGCAAATCACCAGCACTTCAACGTGGTTTTAACGCTCTCAAAAACAGAGCAACAATATTACCTTCACCACAAAAGAGGGGAGTATGCGTTAAAGTTACTACCACTACACCAAAGAAGCCGAATTCGGCTCTTCGTAAAATAGCTCGTGTTAGACTTACAAACGGCATGGAAGTAACTGCATATATTCCAGGGATTGGTCACAATCTTCAGGAGCACAGCGTGGTTATGATTCGTGGCGGTCGAGTAAAGGATCTTCCTGGTGTTAGATATCATATTGTCAGAGGTACCTTGGATACGGCAGGAGTTGCAAATCGAAAACAAGGGCGCAGTAAATACGGCGCTAAGAAAGCGTAAGGGAGTAATAAAATGCCAAGAAATCCAAAAAAAGTAGAAAAAAGAATTCTGTTACCAGATGCAAAATATAATAGTGTTTTGGTAACTAAATTTATAAACAAAATTATGTTAGACGGCAAAAAAAGTCTTGCACAGCGACTAGTTTATAGCGCTATTGACGAAGCCGGCAAAAAAGTAAACAAAGAAGGCCTTGAGGTCTTCGAAACAGCAATCAAAAATGTTTCTCCAGTTCTTCAGGTTAAATCACGTAGAATCGGTGGGGCAACTTATCAAGTTCCTATGGAAGTTAAGGGAGACCGACGTCTTCATTATGCTTTCGCATGGGTTCGTGACGCCGCTAGAAAGCGAAGTGGTCTTTCTTTTGATAAAGCGCTCGCTATCGAGCTTGCAGATTCTTACAACAACGTTGGAACAGCAATCAAGAAAAGAGAAGACACCCACAAGATGGCAGAAGCCAACAAAGCCTTTGCTCATTTCGCAAGATACTAAACAATTAATAATTTAAAATTCCTTTTCGTCATCCTGAACTAGATTCAGGATCTCACGAGATTTCGAAATGATTTCGGAATGACGGCGGGGTCAGGGGGACGGGTTTTTATGCCTAGAGAATATTCATTAGACAATACAAGAAACATCGGAATCGCCGCGCACATTGATGCAGGTAAGACTACAGTTACTGAGCGTATTTTATACTACACCGGCAAAACACATAAAATCGGTGAAGTTCATGAAGGCGCAGCCACTATGGACTGGATGGAACAAGAACAGGAGAGGGGAATTACTATCACTTCTGCTGCTACTACTTGTTTTTGGAAAAAACATCGAATCAATATTATCGACACACCCGGACACGTTGACTTTACCGTTGAGGTAGAGCGTTCTTTACGCGTTTTGGATGGTGCTGTTGTAGTTTTTGATGGTAAAAACGGCGTAGAGCCTCAATCGGAGACTGTTTGGCGTCAAGCTGATAAATACAGTGTTCCTAGGATCGCTTTTGTTAACAAGCTAGACGCTATCGGTGGGGACTTCTACATGTCTCTTGAATCGATCAAGGATAGACTTGGCGCGAATGCAGTTGCAATGCAGCTGCCTATAGGCATGGAGTCTGGTTTTTCCGGCGTTGTAGATCTCATGGAAATGAAATCTATCAATTATGGTAATGAAGATATGGGCAAGGAACAGAAAATCGAAGAAATTCCTGCGGATATGCTAGAAAAAGCCCAAGAATATAGGGCTACTATGGTAGAAAAAATTTCTGAAACTGACGATGGACTTCTAGAGAAATTTTTCGAAGGCGTCGAACCTACAATACCAGAGCTAAAGAAAGCTCTTAGGGCTGCCACTATCGCTAATAAAATCGTAGGTGTTTTTGCAGGTACTGCTCTTAAGAATAAAGGCGTTCAGCCGATGCTGGATGCTGTTATTGATTATTTGCCAAATCCGCTAGAAGTTCCAGCTGCAAAGGGCGAAGATCCAAAGACTGGAGAAGAGATAGCTGTTGAGAGTACTGATGATGGCCCATTCTGTGGCTTAGTATTCAAGATTGCTGCTGACCCATTTGTCGGAAAGCTTGCTTTCTTACGTGTTTATCGCGGTAAACTGACTTCTGGAAGCTATGTTTTAAACGTAGCTACTGGTGAGAAAGAACGCATCGGACGTATTGTTCGGATGCACTCAAATACTCGTGAAGAAGTTTCCGAGGTATTTGCTGGTGAAATCGCTGCTGCTGTAGGGCTGAAGAATACTCTGACTGGTAACACCATATGTGATCCAGCTCATCCAGTTCTTCTTGAGAATATTACCTTCCCAGAGCCAGTTATCCAGGTTGCTATTGAGCCAAAGACCAAAGCAGACCAAGAGAAAATGGGTATCGCACTTTCTAGACTTGCCGAAGAGGATCCTACTTTCCGTGTTCATACTGACGAAGAGACCAGCCAGACAATTATTGCTGGAATGGGTGAGCTTCACCTAGATATCCTAGTCGAAAGAATGAAACGTGAATTCAAGGTAGAAGCTAATGTTGGTAAGCCTCAAGTTGCTTATCGTGAAAGTATCAAATCTTCTGTCAAACAAGAAGGTAAATTTGTTCGTCAATCAGGTGGACGCGGACAATATGGTCATGTTTGGATCGAAGTTGAGCCGAACGAAGAAGGCGGCGGTTTCGAATTCATCAACAAAATTGTTGGTGGAACGATTCCAAAAGAATATATCAATCCCGTACAGAACGGTATCAGAGAAGCGCTTGATAATGGTGTTATTGCCGGATATCCAGTAGTAGATGTCAAAGTGACTTTATACGACGGTTCTTTCCACGAAGTCGATTCAAATGAAATGGCCTTTAAAATTGCTGGTTCTATGGCGCTTCAAGAAGCTGTCCGTAAGGCAACTCCGATTATCCTTGAGCCTATTATGAAGGTAGAAGTTACTGTCCCAGAAGAATATATGGGTGATATTATGGGAGATCTCAATTCAAAACGCGGTAAGATACAGCAAATGTCAGATAGGGGAAATGCCAAGATTGTTGACGCATTTGTACCTCTTGCTGAGATGTTTGGTTATGCTACAAACTTGCGTTCTATGACCCAAGGTCGCGGTACAAGTACTATGGAATTTGATCATTATGAGGAAGTTCCTAGAAATGTTGCCGAAGAAATTATCGCTAAACGTGGTAAAAAACAAGCAGAATAATAATCATATAAAAGTATAAGACATAATTCAAAAAGAGTCCGAAAGGGCTCTTTTTGTATGGCTAAATTAGTATATATTTATTACAATATAACCAAAGAGTTTAATAAGGGAGATAATATGGAACCAGATTCAAGCGAAGAGAACATCGAAGTAGAAACAAATGAAGTAAGTACGGAAAGTATGGAACAACCAGCAGAAGATGTGAGGCCAGAAGAACCTGTAGTGCGGGAAATGCCAAACCAGCCAGCACCAGTAGTAGAAGAACCGGCACCACAGCAAGCAACTCCGGCAGTACAAGCACCAAGAGCCACTGCTAGTGTTTCTGGTGATAAAGTAAGTGTGTCTGGCTATCTGGGCAGTCTGAAGAAACTTTTTACAAATCCGACTGAATTCATCAAGGAGCTTTCGGCCAAAATTGACAACACGATAATATTTGTTTTAATAAATGTCGCATTTATGGTTTTGGCTTATTTTATAACATCTATAATTGGTTCTCTAAGCGCGGAGATAGATATTACTGGCCAGCTTTTTTGGGAAATAATAAAAGTTCAATTTTTTACAGTTATATCAGGAATTGGTTTTCTCGCTATCGTTGCCTTGATCGCCTTTTTGTCGGGTAAAATTAGTCAAAAACAAGCTACTTTTGCAGATAATTTGGCAGTGAGCTCTGTCTTTTCACTTAATTTCTTGGCAATCGGTGTTAGCTCCTTTTTCGGACTTTTTTACATTTGGTTTCCTAGTATTGCTCAATTTGTCTTACTTTTACAAACAGTGATACCAAGCCTAGCATTGGTCTATTCAACCGTAATTTTGATTCAAGCACTCGTCGAATTGTACCAATATTCATATCTCAGAGCAGTCTTGATATATGTTACATCAAGCATAGTAATATTGTTTATAGTGGGGCAACTATTTACGTCTTTTGACTTATATTTTAATGTAGACTTCGGCTCAGTAGGTGGGGGCATCAGTGGAATCAGTTTAGTTAGTATGATGAACAATCTTAGTTTCTAAATTTCCTGGGTTATTAACTCAAAAACAATCATTAAAAGTATTGCACAAAATAGTTATTTATAGTAATATTTGTAGGCAAAATGAATAGCAAACCACCACGCCGTAGGGCGCGGATGGTTTAAATGTGTAAAGTAACAAAATAAAAAAAGACAAAATAATCCGCCTACGTTAGCAGCGACGGACGGACAAGAAGGAGACAAAATGGCTGAAGTTTATAAGAGAAACAAACCCCATGTAAACGTTGGTACTATCGGACACGTAGATCATGGTAAAACTACCCTTACAGCAGCAATTACATCTGTACTTGCAAAAAAAGGCCTAGCTACTGCTAGAAAATTTTCTGATATTGATAATGCTCCAGAAGAGCGAGAACGTGGTATTACTATTGCGACTTCTCATCAAGAGTACGAAACAGAGAAACGTCACTATGCGCACGTTGATTGTCCTGGACATGCCGATTATGTAAAGAATATGATCACTGGTGCTGCACAGATGGACGGCGCGATTTTGGTTGTAGCTGCTACTGACGGTCCTATGCCTCAGACTCGTGAGCATATCCTACTTGCTAAACAAGTTGGTGTTCCAAAGATCGTTGTTTATATGAACAAATGCGACATGGTTGATGACGCAGAGATGCTTGACCTTGTTGAGATGGAAATTCGTGAACTTCTTACTAAATACGAATTTGATGGTGACAATGCTCCTATCATTCGTGGTTCAGCATTAAAGGCTTTAGAAGGCGACGCCAAATACGAAGAGTCTATCATGGAGCTAATGAACGCACTTGACGAATACATCCCAGAGCCTATTCGTGACACTGACAAACCATTTATGATGGCTATCGAAGATGTTTTCTCGATCAAGGGTCGTGGAACAGTTGCTACTGGCCGTATCGATCGTGGTATTGTCAAAATCAATGATGAAGTTGAAATCGTCGGAATCAAACCTACTCGCAAGACTGTTGTTACTGGAATAGAAATGTTCAAGAAACAGCTCGAGCAAGGTCAAGCTGGCGACAACGCTGGTGTACTACTACGTGGTATTGAGAAAAATGACATCGAACGTGGTATGGTACTTGCTAAATCTGGTTCAGTTACTCCTCATACCGAATTTGAAGCACAAGTTTATGTCCTTACCAAAGAAGAAGGTGGACGTCACACTCCATTCTTCAAGGGTTATAAACCTCAATTCTATATCCGAACAACTGATGTTACTGGCGAAATTGAATTTGAAGGTGAAATGATTATGCCTGGCGATGACGTCAAGATGATCGTTAAACTTATCCAACCAATCGCTATCGAAGAAGGTCTTCGTTTCGCTATCCGCGAAGGTGGCCGTACAGTTGGCGCCGGTGTTGTAACCAAGATCAACAAGTAATAAAGGTATATAATGGCAGAAAAGACTGAAAAACAAAGAATCCGAATCAAGCTAAAGGCGTATGATAACAAAATCATCGATCAGTCTACGGCTCAAATCATTGAAACAGCTGTTCGCAGTGGTGCTAAAGTAGCGGGTCCAATCCCATTACCCACCGATAGAACACCGATAACGGTTCAGAGTGCTAGTTTTGTCAACAAGAATGCAAGAGAGCAGTTTGAGATGAGAGTTCACAAGAGACTCCTTGATATTACTGATTTTTCTGCAAAAACAGTTGATAGTCTAATGAGTTTATCCCTACCTGCCGGAGTTGATATCGAAATCAAGATGTAATAAAATCCCCCGAGAAATCGGGGGATTTTTTAATATTATCAAAGTGATATTTTGTCAAAGTTGGATAATAAATAGTTTATGACAAATAAAGGATTTGAATTATGTACCGCGCTTGTAAAATGAATGTAAATACAATTGATAAAAAAGTGATAGTCGAGATAACTAGGGTATGTAATCTCAATTGTGAACATTGTTTGTACTCGGAGTTTTTAAATACACCAACTTTATATATGCCGATGGAGAAATATATCGAAATTATTGAGACATTTGCCTCCAAAGGATTTTCTAGAGTGGTTCTTACGGGAGGGGAGCCTACATTGCACCCTCAGCTGATTAAAATGTCGAAATACGCACGAGCTAGAGGCTTTACGGTTTCTATATGTACAAATGGTGTTATAAATATGGATGAAGAAATGCTCATAGCATTTCCTTTTGCAACCTTTACAATTAGTCTGGATTCGCATATACCCGAGGTTCACGACTTATTTCGTGGTCGCAAGGGAGCATTTAAGAAAACTATACTTTTCATAGAAAAGCTTAAACAAAAAGGTAAGAATGTTTCTATACACATAGCCCTCGGGGAGTTTAATATAGATCGGATAGATGAAACTATTACATACGCTCTGGAGTTTAGCCGTGAGGTAGTCCTCGCTACTGTATATCTAAAGAATCAAAATGATAATATCGAATATCAATCGAAGCTTCAAGCAGTAAAAAAACGTTATTTATTATCACAAGAAGTGATTTTGGTCGGTTTTGCGGAATATTGTGAAAACCCAGATTGTCTTTATGGGAAAAATATTGTATTTATTAATAAAGATGGAAACAGTGTTGATTGTTATTGGAAGAAAAACGGTGGTAAGATAATATCAATAGATTCAGCATTAACTAGGAAAGTCGTAGGCATTGAAGAGAATTAGCGATAAATATCAAATATTTGATAAGAATGAGGTTGAGATACTAGCAGAACAGCTAGAATCTGGGAAATTGTCCGGTACCAGTGTAGCTATTCAAGATTATGAAGATGATTTGTCTCAATTCTTTGATGCAAAGTTTGCCGTTGCTGTATCGTCTGGTACTGCCGCTATTCAAGTTGCACTATTTTCGCTCGGGCTTTCGAAAGGGGATAAAGTCATGTTAACACCGACTTGTCCAATGATGACAGTGTATCCGATAATTTTTGCAGGTTTAGTGCCGGTATTTGTTGATACTGAAGCAGATTCATTCGGTTTTGATATTGAAGATGTGGTTAAAAAGTTTGATTCTAAAGTAAGGGCGGTTATAGATATCCCAATGTGGGGTTATCCAATGGACGTGAAGAAGCGTCAGGAATTTTGTCATAGTCATGACTTGTTATATATCTTAGACTTAGCGCAAGCTCATGGCAGCAAATTCGGAGGCAAATATCTATCAAAATATTGTGACGTCGCTTGCTTTAGCACGCACGATAGAAAGATACTTTCCACGGGGGAGGGTGGATTTATATTAACTGACGATAGGCAGACTGCTGAATCGGCAAAGTCTTTCACTCAATTTGGTTTCATGAAAGGTGTTGATTTCGGGTTAAATTATAAATTGGGTGCGTTGCAAGCAACCATAGGAAAAAACAGATTGAAACAGGTAAATAGTCAATTAGTAAAACGTAAAGAAAATTCAGATTTACTAAGATCCCTTATTAAAAATAATTCAGTTAGTGAATTTAAGATAACAGAAAGGGGAACTGCCAACTATTATACATATTTACTTAGTTTAAGGTTTAAGGATAATCTGGGTTTTATCAAATATCTTGAAGAGAAAGGTATCCCATCAGATATTACGAGGTATTCATATCTTCCTTTGTATGAATTGCCAGCATTTTTAGAATATGGGACGGTTTGTGCAAATGCCGAACTCTTATCAAAAACGATAACTACCATCCCGGTTCACCCGGGGATTACAGTGGATGATATCCAATATATAGCAGAGTGTATTAATTTATATGAGGAGAGATAATGGAGAAACATTTTACAGCTTCGGCTTTAGTATTTAATTCGGCTGGACATATATTACTATTAAAACATAAAAAGTTAGGCGTTTGGCTTGACCCGGGTGGGCATATTGAATCTGACGAAACGCCAGATGACGCCATAGTACGAGAAGTAAAGGAAGAAACAGGGCTTGATGTAGAGATAATTTCTGAAATCGACACCAACCTTTCTGACCCAATCAATGATATAACTCCGCTAGCAAAACCATATACTATTCTTTCCGAACTGATTAGTAAGGGTGATGAATCTCATTATCATATAGACTTATTCTATATTTGTAAGATAGTAGGTGGTGAAACATTGTCTGCAGGTGAAGGGGAGTCAGTAGAAGTAGGGTTTTTCTCTGAAAAAGAGATTGGGGAACTCGAATTATTCCCTAATTTTAGAAAACTGCTCGAGAAAGTATTTTTAGAACGCGGATAGTTTTTAATAAGTGTGATTCGCATCAAAGTTATTGTTAATAAGCGCTCTGCATAGAGCGTTTATTATTTTTGTATCTCAGATAACGTTGACATATCTTGTTTCTGGTAGTAAAATTACCAAGTTTTGTACCCTAGTCCCGTAGGAGGGATGCAACATGGCAAGACCACGAAAGCGGCTTGACCCAACGTTGGCTGGCAATCTGATATTCTCTATTGCCGGTATCTCCGATGATCACAACTTGGTGGAAATCGCTGACATCGTCAAAGAAGAGATCGGATTGTGGCAAGCTTGCATCGATCACCCCGAAAGGCGCAACTACCGACTCCATGTAGTCGGCGGCTCGGACCAGAAACTCCCAGATTTCGTCCTTGAGCACAAAGATGAGACATATACGTCTGCAGTTGCAGACGTATGGGACCTCGACGTAGAGGTTCTGGACGAAGATTCTCACCTTCGGGTGACCTGTCGTCTCTGAACGAGAAGTAGGTACAAAAGGGTGTCGTCGCTAACAAGCGGCGGCACCCAGTGTCTTTTCTTGAAATATCGTTGACAAAAGACTATATATTTACTATACTTATTCATGCGTAAAAAAATACGTTAAACCGTCGAGGGATGGGCAAGTCCAAAGGATACTGTCTATCTGTCGAAATATATTTTGTTGATTAAAATCCGCCTATGCAAAAAGCTACGGACGGACAAGAAGGCGAACAATGAAGGCATTAATAGGTAAGAAAGTTGGAATGACCCACATCTTTGATGAAAAGGGTAATGTAGTTCCTGTGACCGTCGTACAGGCGGGACCTTGTACTGTTGTTCAAGTTAAAACTGTAGAAATTGATGGCTATTCTGCCGTTCAGCTCGGTTTTGGCTTAAATAAAAGAATTAATAAACCGCTTGCCGGGCATGTAAAAGATTCAGGAGCAGTACCACGTACTTTGCGAGAATTTGAGATGACTGAGGATATCGCAAGCGAAAACGAAGAAACACCTTCTGCTATAAAAGTTGGTGATACATTTGACGTTTCTGTTTTCAGCGAAGGGGATCAGCTCCAAGTAACTGGTACTTCCAAGGGTAAAGGATTTGCAGGTACTATAAAGCGTCATAATTTTACAACTGGTCCAAAGACACACGGATCACATAATTATCGACAACCAGGCTCTATAGGTTCTGGCTATCCACAGCACGTCATGAAAGGCAAAAAGATGGCGGGTCAGATGGGCGCTGAACAAGTAAGCGTCAAAAACTTAAAAATTGTTAAAATTGATTTAGCCAACAATACCGTTGCGATAAAGGGTGCAGTACCCGGCCCTCGTAAAGGTTTAGTGATTTTGAGAGGTTAATGTGAAAGTTTCTGTATACAATCAAAAAGGTGAAGCAAAAGAATCTCGCGAAGTTAAGGCTCCGGTTTTTAACGTAGCGGTAAATCCTGCGCTTATTCATGAAGTAGTAGTATCTCAACAGGCCGATAGACGCCTCGCACCAGCAAAAGTAAAGACTAGAGCTGAAGTTCGTGGTGGCGGTAAAAAACCATATAAACAAAAGGGGACAGGTAGAGCCAGAACTGGTTCAATCAGAAATCCAATTTGGCGTGGTGGTGGTATCACTTTCGGTCCTACAGGGATTCAAAATTTTGCGTTAAAAGTACTTAAAAAGAAAAGACGAGGAGCTATTGTTTCTTCTCTCGCTTCAAGAAAAGACAATGTCGCCATTGTTGAGTCATTTGACTTTGAAAAAACTAAAGACGTGGCTAATCTAGTTCCAAAAATACTGGAAAGAGGCCACATCCTTTTTGTTACAAATGTTATGACCGAAAAAACCATCCTTTCTACCAGAAATATTAATAACGTTAGAGTCTGTGATTATAGAAATCTAAATGTTTATGACATTCTCTGGTCAGATAAGTTGGTATTCGTAGCAGATGCACTAGAATTGACCAATGAATTTTGGGGGACAAAATAATGGAAATGTTAAAAGTATTAAAGCAACCAGTGATTTCAGAAAAAAGTTTCGCTTCTGCTGATGCTGGAAAATATGTTTTTGTTGTAGATAAAAAAGCGACTAAAACTGAGATCAAAAACGCGATTGAGAAATCATTTTCAGTAAACGTGACAGCTATCAATACCTTAATAGTTTCTGGAAAAGTTAAAAGATTCGGTAAATCATTTGGTAAAAGAAGCGACTTTAAAAAAGCGATTGTTACTCTCAAAAAGGGTCAGACAATCGAAGATTTTAAGGGGATATAGAAAATGGGTATAAGATTAATCAAACCAACTAGTAACGCTCGCAGAGGAATGTCTGTTGACGATTTTGCTGATATCACAAAGAAAAGCCCAGAAAAGTCACTCACTTTCCCTCTAAAGAGTCAGGCAGGCCGTAATTCACAAGGCAAGATAACTGTACGTCACCGTGGTGGTGGAGTAAAAAGACAGTATCGTTTAATCGATTTCAAGATGCTTGGAAATCAGACTGTTACTATTGAATCTATTGAATATGATCCAAATAGATCTGCTCGTATCGCACTTGTCGTAAAAGAAGATGGCACAAAGGCTTACATCGTCTCTCCAATCGGAGCGAAGGTTGATGCAAAGTTTTCTTTCGGCACAGACGCTGAAATACGTCCAGGTAATCGAAAAATTCTAAAAGACATTCCAGTCGGAACAATTATTCACGCAGTTGAGCTACAGCCTAACAAGGGAGCACAAATGGCCCGTTCTGCAGGAACAAAGGCACAGCTTATGGCCAAAGAAGGTGGAATGATTCAGGTTAAGCTTCCTTCGGGAGAAATTCGTATTGTTAGCGAGGATTGTTCAGCTTCTATAGGTATAGTTTCAAATCCAGAGCATGGTAACATAAAAATAGGTAAAGCTGGTCGCGTCCGGATGATGGGCTTCAGACCAACTGTACGTGGTAAAGCCATGAACCCAGTAGACCATCCACATGGTGGTGGTGAAGGTGGTACTTCCATCGCTCTTATGGGCGGTCCGAAGACACCATGGGGTAAACCAGCCTTGGGTAAGAAAACTAGAAACAAAAAGAAATTGTCTAGTAAGTATATTGTTAAAGGCCGTAAAAAGGGCCGCAGGTAGGAATGTTAGTAGAGTATTTTACTCGCTAACGATTAAGGAGATAATATGTCACGATCACTAAAAAAAGGACCATACATAGATGAACGACTTGTAAAAAAAGTCGATGCTCTTGGAAATGACAAAAAAGTTATCAAGACATGGTCCAGAGCCGCAGTAATAATTCCTGAGTTCGTCGGTCATACATTCGCAGTTCATAACGGAAAAGAACATATCCCAGTATTTGTATCAGAAAATATGGTAGGACATAAACTAGGTGAGTTTTCATTAACTAGAAAATTCCGTGGTCATGGCGGAAAACTTGCTAAGGGAAAGAAATAAGATGGAAGTAAAGGCAGTAGAAAAATATATAAGGATTTCACCGAAAAAGGCTAGATTGGTCGCTGATGTTGTTCGTGGTGACAACGCTGTTAGTGCGCTTACTTCTCTTAAATTTATACCAAAGAAAGCAGCTCAGATCATTTACAAGGCATTAGCATCAGCGGTCGCAAATGCCGAAAATAATTATAATTTAGATAAGTCAAAGCTAGTTATTTCTAAAATTACAATCGACAAAGGGCCAAGTCTCAAAAGATTTCGACCAAGATCAAAAGGTATGGCTTCAGCTCTACTTAAAAGGACTAGTCATATTACTGTAGTAGTTTCAGATTTGGGCAAAGACGTAGCGCCTGTCAAAAAGGTGGTTAAGCCAGTTGTTGAAGATAAAATAGCTAAAACAGAAGTAAAAAAGCCAGCGGCTAAGCCTGCTAAAAAAGCAGAGGAGAGCAAGTAATGGGTCATAAAGTAAATCCAATTAGTTTCAGACTGCAGGTTAATAAAAACTGGGCATCTCGTTGGTTTTCTAAAAAAGACTACGCTAAGATGCTTCACGAAGATATCAAAATTCGCCGATTTATACTTTCTGAACTAGGTATGCGAGCAGGTATTTCTACAGTTGAAATCGATCGTAATGCAAATCAAATCAGTATTACTATAAATACAGCTAAACCAGGGGTAGTTATTGGCCGAGGTGGAGCTGGAGCGACTGAGTTGCGCGCAAAACTAGGAAAACTTACAGAAGGTAAGATCAAGGATATTAATGTCTTTGAAGTAAAAAATCCTGATACAAATGCTCAGATTATTGCTGATAACATTTCTCAACAGTTAGAGCGTCGTATTGCATTTAAACGTGCTATGCGTCAAGCAATTGAAAAAGCACAGAAGGCGGGCGCTAAGGGTGTTAAGGTAATGGTTGGCGGACGTCTAAACGGTGCAGAAATCGCTAGAAGCGAATTCGCCATTAAGGGCAAGATTCCTCTAGCTACAATTGATGCAGATATCCAATACGGCACAAGCCGTGCAAAAACTACTTATGGTATTATAGGCGTAAAAGTTTGGGTATTTAACGGTATGAACGAAACCAAGAAGAAAAAGGTGGAGGTTGTCGATGTTGATGCCTAAGAAAACTAAATATCGCAAAATGCAAAAAAATCCACAAACTGGCAAGGCAACACGCGGCACCGAAATTGATTTCGGTAAGTATGCCATAAAGGCCTTGCAACCTGCGCTTATCACATCTCGTCAGATTGAGGCAGCTCGTCGAGCGATGACCAGATACGTAAAACGTGGTGGTAAGATCTGGATCAGGATTTTTCCTGACAAACCAATAACCAAGAAGCCTAACGAAGTTCGTATGGGTAGTGGTAAGGGAAATATCGATCATTATGCAGCAGTTGTTAAGCCAGGTAGGATATTGTTTGAAATGGACGGAGTAACACCGGAAATTGCCAAAGAAGCCTTGCGACTTGCAGCACATAAACTACCGATCAAGACAAAAATATTAGTCAAAGATCATGGGGGAGAAACAGATGAAAGCTAAAGAATTAACCGAAAAAGATAACAAAAGTCTTCTGAAGCTACTCGCTGACACTCAGACAAAATTATTGAAAGATAGATTTGCGATAGCAGGTAAAGAGCTTAACAAAGTAACCGAAATAGCATCTAGCCGTAAGCTTATTGCACAGATAAAGACAGTAATGAGAGAAAAAGAGATTTTTGAGGCCGAAAAATTGACAACTGCGACGAAACCAAAAGCAGCAGATGTACAGGGAGAAAAGTAATGAAAAGAGTACTTAAGGGTACGGTTGTTTCAGACAAGATGACAAAGACTATTGTAGTTCTAGTTGAGCGAGTCAAAGAACATCCGTTATACAAGAAAAAATATAAAGTTACGACAAAGTTTAGTGTTCATGATGAAAACAATGAAGCAAAAATGAATGACAAAGTTGAAATAGAAGAATCAAGACCGCTATCTGCTACAAAGCGTTGGACGCTCAAAAAAGTTTTAACCGCTAAGGATTTGGAGAAATAAGATGATCCAACATATGACAAGAATGAAAGTTGCCGATAATACGGGCGCCAAAGAAGTGCTCTGTATTAAGGTACTTGGTGGTTCAAAACGACGTTATGCGAGCTTGGGTGATATTATAGTCTGCTCAGTAAAGTCAGCGATGCCAGGTGGTAATGCAAAGAAAAAAGAGGTGGCTAGAGCAGTGGTTGTAAGAACGGCTCAAGAATTTTCCCGCAAAGACGGTTCGACAATAAAATTTGATGATAATGCAGTTGTCTTGATTGACAAAAATAATCAGCCCAGGGGAACTCGTATCTTCGGTCCTGTTGCGCGTGAATTACGTGAAAAAGGCTATATGAAGATAGTTTCTCTTGCGCCGGAGGTACTATAGGATAGTTATGAAGATATTAAAGAATGACAAAGTATATATAATCTCAGGTAAAGACAAAGGCAAGACTGGTGAAGTGTCTAGAGCACTTCCGAAATCTGGTCAAGTAATTGTCGCCGGTCTTAATATTGTGAAAAAAGCCGTTAAGCCAAGCAAGAAAAATCCTGCCGGCGGTATCATTGAAGTAGCAAAGCCATTGCCAATATCAAATGTAGCACTTGTCTGTGCCAAATGTGGTAAACCAACAAGAGTAGCTTATTTAATAGCAAAAGATGGCAAAAAATCACGGGTATGCAAAAAATGCCAAGCGGTAGTGAAGGAGTAATGTAATGGCAAGAATGAAAGATTACTACAAAGAAAAAGTCGCCGCAGAGCTTCAATCTGAGTTTGGATACAAAAATATATTTCAGATTCCTAAGATTACAAAAGTGGTAGTAAACGCTGGAGTAGGCAGAGCTATCGTAGATTCAAAGAAACTTGATGAGGTAGTCGCCGGGATCGCTAAGTTAACCGCACAAGCACCTGTAGTAACCAAGGCTAGAAAATCAATAGCTGGATTTAAACTTCGTGAAGAGATGAATATTGGCGCAACGGTAACTCTAAGAGGCGATATAATGTATGAATTTCTAGATCGACTCGTAAACATTACATTACCTAGAGTCAGGGATTTCCGTGGGCTTAAGCCAAACGCGTTTGATGGTCATGGTAATTACAGTTTAGGGATTAAAGAACATGGTGTTTTTTCAGAAATCAGTTTTGAAGAAGCAATGAGTCCATTCGGTTTACAAGTCAACATTGCTACGACAGCGAAAACTGACGATGAAGGTAGAGCATTACTTAAAAAATTAGGATTTCCTTTTAAGGATCAGGGGTAGAGATGGCAAAAAAATCATTAATTGCAAAAGCAAAAAAAACACCAAAGTTTTCAAGCAGACAATATAACCGTTGTGCACTATGTGGTCGAGCACACGGGTATCTGCGCAAGTTCGATATGTGCCGTATATGTTTTAGGGAACTAGCAAATAAGGGAGAAATCCCAGGTGTCACGAAGTCTAGCTGGTAACAGCACTTTGATTAAGGAGAAAAGATGTCAATAACAGATCCAATAGCAGATATGCTAACAAGAATCAGAAATGCCAGGCTTGTTCAAAAGAACAACGTTATTATTCCTGCTTCCAAAATCAAAGTCGAAATTCTTAAGGTTCTTAAGAAAGAAGGCTATATCGGTGATTTTGTTTTAGAGAATAGCGGGGCAACCATCCTAGCTAATTTAGAAAATACTGAAATGCAAAAAGCCATCCGCGTTTCAAAACCAGGCCGTAGAGTTTACGCAGGTAAAGAGGAAATTCCAAGCATCCTTCAGGGGCAAGGCTTGGTAATTATCTCAACATCTAAGGGTGTTATGAGCGGCAAAGAAGCTAAGAAGCTTGGTCTCGGTGGTGAATTAATTTGTAAGGTGTGGTAGGAGAATAAGATGTCAAGAATTGGAAAATTACCTATTATAATACCGTCAGGAGTCACCACGACTATTGTTGATCAAGAGATAACAGTCACGGGTCCAAAAGGTGAGTTAAAATATATTTTCAACCCAAAGATCACTGTTGTGGAGAGCGAAGGCGCTTTGAAGATTGGCAGAACAGTAGAAGATGTAGAATCAGCTGAACTTCATGGTTTATCCAGAACACTTATAAACAATATGGTTTTAGGTGTTTCAACTCCTTTCAAAAAAGAGCTCGAGATTAACGGTATCGGTTATAGAGCAGCAGTTTCAGGGAAGAAACTTACTTTGAACCTTGGTTATTCTCATCCTATAGATTATATTGCCCCAGAAGGAATAAATATTTCTGTAGAAAAGAATGTGATTACAGTAAGCGGTGTCGATAAGCAACTTGTCGGTCAAGTATCTGCTGATATCAGAGCATTCAGAAAACCAGAGCCTTATAAAGGTAAGGGTATCAAATATATGACAGAACATATCAGAAGGAAAGCCGGTAAAACGGGTAGTAAGTAGGAGCATTAGATGTTAGAAAGATTCGCAAAAAAAGAACGTAGACAGAATAGGATTAGAAGTAAGGTGTCTGGCACTGAATCTAGGCCTAGGCTTTCTGTTAGTGTTAGTAATTTACATATAATTGCTCAAATAATTGATGATGTAAACGGTAAGACACTTGCATACACTGATGATATCACGACAAAAATGGTCGGTACCAAAACAGTCAAGGCAGCAAAAGTGGGTGAAAATATTGCTGAGCTTGCCTTGAAACAAAAAGTAAATGAAGTGGTCTTTGACCGAGGTGGAAAGCTTTATCACGGTCGGGTTAAAGCACTTGCAGAAGCTGCGAGAGCAAAAGGACTTAAATTTTAGGAGTTATGATGAGAGACAATTTTAGCAGAGACAACAGAGGAATAGACCAAGAACCTCCAGAATTTGAGGAAAAAGTTATTCAAATTGATAGAGTTACTCGTGTGGTTAAGGGCGGACGTAGAATGAGATTTAGAGCTACCGTAGTTGTTGGTAATAAAAAAGGCAAAGTCGGAGTTGGTGTCGAAAAGGGCAACGAAGTAATGACAGCGGTCCAAAAAGCCACAAATAGGGCTAAAAGTAATATAGTTACTATTAACCTAAACGGAACTACTATTTTACACGAAGTTTCCGCAAGGCTTGCTGGCGCATATGTTTTCTTGAAACCAGCCTCTGAAGGAACTGGCGTTATCGCTGGTGGAGCAGTTAGAGCAGTACTCGAAGCAGCCGGCGTCAAAGACATACTATCAAAGATGATTGGATCAAACTCCAAGATTAATAATGCATATGCCACCGTGGCAGCACTCGAGAGTCTTAAAAAGGCTCCAGAAGTGACCGCAGTGGTAGAGAAAAAGACTACAAAAAAAGTAGAAGTAGAGACAGCCGAAGTTAAAAAACCAGAAGCCAAAAAAACCAAAAAAGAATTAGTGGAAGAGGCTAAATAATGAAATTAGAAAATTTATTTGGAAATGTTAAAAAAGATGCCAAGAGGGTTGGCCGTGGTATCGGCTCAGGAAAAGGCAAAACTGCAGGCAGGGGAACCAAGGGGCAACTTTCACGTACTGGTAAAAAGATTCGACCTGGATTTGAAGGTGGTCAATTACCTTTAGCTCAAAGAGTTCCAAAGAAGCCTGGATTCAAGTCATTATCTCCTAAAGCTGTTACGATTACTTTAGATAAATTAAATGGTATTAAAGCTGGAAGCAAAATCAACTCAGCAAAGTTATTCGAGATGGGCCTAATAAGTACACTAACCGAAAAGTTTAAGATAGTTGCAAATGATAAATATGACAACAGTCTGGTCCTCGATACTCTAGCAATTTCTGAAGGTGCTAAAAAAATAGTAGAAAAAACAGCAAAAAAGACAGAAACCATAGTAGAGACTAAATAATCCGGGAGGCACAATTGGGCTATTTGAAGAGAATTTTTGCTAGTAAAGACCTTTTAAAGAAGATTTTATTTGTAGTCGGTCTTTTATTTGTCTATAGATTTATCTCACACATACCAATTCCTGGACCAGACCCTAAACTAGTTAAAGATTTCTTGAGCAGTAATATTTTGGGTAACAATCAGGTATTGTCATTTTTGGACATTTTTTCTGGAGGCAGTATCAGCCGGTTTTCTATTGCTATGCTTGCAGTCGGACCGTATATTACCGCCAGTATTATTACCCAGTTGCTTACTATAGTGGTACCAAGTTTTGAGAGTTTGAATAAAGAAGGCGAGCAGGGAAGAAATAAAATCAACCAGTACTCTAGATTAATGGCTATTCCGATAGCGTTAGTAGAAGGTTTTGGCATGATTAGACTACTCCAGTCCGCCAGCTCGGGCGCGAATATGACCTTTTTAAATAATCTTTCTATTTGGCAATGGGCCGTAATGCTTTCTAGTATTACTGCTGGGACAATGATTTTGATGTGGCTTGGTGAGCTGATTACAGAAAAGGGAATCGGGAATGGTATCAGTATCATCATTTTTTCCGGAATTATAGCTAAATTACCACAAACTATTGGTCAGACAATGCAGAAACTATTTATAGGTGACTTCGAGGCAACCGAGCTAATTAAGGTTGTATTAATAGCCGGCCTTACAGTACTAGTGATTAGCCTTATCGTATTTATCACCGAGGCAATGAGAAAAATACCTATTTCTTATGCAAAGAAAATAAGAGGGGATAAGCTCTACGGTGGAATTGACACATTTCTTCCCCTTAAGCTTAATATGTCCGGAGTAATCCCGATTATCTTCGCAAGTGCCTTTATGAACATCCCTTCATTTATTGGCTTCTTGAGTACCGCGAAGACACAGTGGATTGCGAACGCCTCGAAGTTTATCCAAACTACATTTGCTCCCACTGCAAACGCTTATGGTATAGCTTTGTTTGTATTGGTATTCACTTTTACTTTTTTCTCTACTTATATCTATTTCAAGCCGAACGAAGTAGCGGAGAATCTTCAAAAACAAGGCGGATTTATCCCAGGTATTAGGCCAGGAACACAAACCGAGAAATATTTAAATTTCTTAATTAACAGAATTACTCTATGGGGTGCAATATTTTTGAGCATGATTGCTGTATTGCCATTCCTTTTGAAACCAATTACAAACGACCCTAATCTCGTGGTTGGTGGGACAAGTATGCTTATCGTTGTTGGGGTAGCAATTGAGATCAAAAGTCAGTTGGACGCACAGTTAATAACAAGAAGTTATGAAGAGTTCTAAAATAACTCTTGTAAATAGAAAGTATTTTGTGTATAATTTATTATTGTCCAAGAAGGGATATATTTACAGATAATGAGTGGTACAAAGGAAGTAATCGAATTAATGGGAACCGTCCTTGAAACTCTACCAAACGCAATGTTTCGCGTAGAGCTAGAGAACGGACATGTTATTTTAGCTCATATTTCCGGGAAAATGAGAATGCATTATATCAAGATTCTCCCTGGTGATAAGGTAACGGTTGAGATGACTCCATATGACCTTACAAAAGGTCGTGTAGTCTTCCGCCACAAGGAAGTTCGTAATGAAGGTTAGACCATCAGTCAAAAAAATTTGTATGAAATGTAAAGTTATCAAACGCGAGGGAGTCCTTCGTGTGATTTGTGAAAATCCAAAACACAAGCAAAGACAAGGTAATTAGGAGATATCGTGGCCAGAATAGCAGGAGTAAATGTCCCAACAGAAAAAAGAGTAGTGATATCACTTACTTATATTTATGGAATCGGACCAACTAGAAGCCAGAAAATTCTTACGCAGGCTAATATTGATCAGAATATCCGAGTAAAAGATCTTACTGAATCAGAAATCAATCGAATTCGTGAAATTCTTGAAAAGAATTATAAAATCGAAGGTGATTTAAAAAGAGAAGTTACCCAAAATATTAGCCGTCTTAAAGAAGTGGCTTCATATAGAGGAATCCGTCATAAGTTAAATCTTCCAGTAAAAGGCCAGAGAACAAAAACTAATTCTAGAACCAAAAGAGGTAAAAGAATTACAATGGGGTCTGGTAAGAAAAAAGTTTCCAAGACATAGAATATTAATTATTAATTTTATAATAAAGAACAAAGAGAATTATGGCAAAAGTAGTAAAGAAAAAAAAGATAAAGAAAGTTGTAAATTATGGGCAAGCTCATATTCAGGCAACTTTTAACAATACTATTATTACAATAACTGACAACGACGGAAATGTACTTTCTTGGGCAACATCAGGAGCTAGTGGCTTTAAAGGCTCGAGAAAATCTACTCCATACGCTGCACAAATAGCATCAGAAATTGCAGTCGAAAAAGCCAAGGCCTTTGGTCTAGAAAAAGTAGATGTATTTATCAAGGGGATCGGTACGGGTAGAGATTCTGCCGTAAGAGCATTTAATGCCTCTGGTATTTATGTCAATTCAATCAAAGATGTTACCCCAATTCCTCATAACGGTTGTAGACCGCCAAAAGCAAGAAGAGTTTAATTAAGTTAGAGATAGATAAAAATGGCAAGAATTTTAACAGCACAATGTAAACTATGTCGTAGAGAAGGTACCAAACTTATGCTCAAGGGAGAAAAGTGTCTTGGACCAAAATGTACGATGATTAAACGTAACTATATCCCAGGTCAGCACGGACTTAGTAGGAGAAGGGGTAAGCCCAGTGACTACCTCCTGCAGTTACGTGAAAAACAGAAAGTAAAAAGAACTTATGGAGTTCTCGAAGCTCAATTCAGGAATTATTTTGAAAAGGCTGACAAGAAACAGGGTGTCACCGGTGAAATACTTTTGCAGTTACTCGAGTTGCGTCTAGACAATATAGTTTATCGACTGGGTTTTGCACCGTCTAGGAAAATGGCGAGACAGTTAGTTGGCCACGATCACCTGACAGTTAATGGCAAAAAGGTCAACATTCCTTCATACCAAGTAAAAGCAGGGGACAAGATCACTTTCATTAAAGAGAGCGAACAAAGTAGTTATTATAAGGAGATTTTGCCAAATGCAATTGTAAAAGCCTCATCGCCAAGTTGGTTGAAGCTAGATACAAAAAAAGTTCAAGGTGAGCTAATATCCATCCCAACTAGAGAAGAACTAGACCCAGAAATAAATGAACAACTTATCGTCGAGTTATACTCGAAATAATAACCCAAAGTAGGAGTAAAAATGTTATACGAAATTCATCTACCCGAAATTAAAAAGGTCAGCGAAGAAGGCAATGTAACCACATTTGCCATCGAGCCGCTTTTCCCAGGATATGGTATGACCCTAGGAAACTCTCTTCGTAGAGTGATTCTATCAAGTCTGCCAGGTGCAGCCGTAACAGCTGTTAAAATTGAAGGTGCAAGTCATGAATTTTCAACACTTAAAAATGTCAAAGAAGATGTCGTTGAGATTATCTTGAATCTTAAAAAGCTTTGCGTAAGATCATTCTCGGATGATGTTGTAGAGCTGAAGTTAACCGCTAACGGAGAAGGTGTCGTTACTGCAAAAAGTTTTGAGAAAAACGCTGATGTTGAAATCGTAAACAAAGACCAGATAATAGCTACTTTAGATGGCAAAAGTGCCAGCTTAGAGTTAAATATTTTTATAGAGCAGGGTCGTGGGTACGTTCCAGTAGAAAAAAGAGACGGTGGCAAGCTAGGTATCGGAGTTATCGCTATAGACGCTCTGTATAGCCCTATACGAAGAGTTAGATACAACGTAGAAAGTACCCGTGTCGGACAAATGACTGATTTGGACAAACTTGTAATCGAAATTGAAACAAACGGTGTTGTTTCTGCTGAAGATGCTATCAAGCAAGCTTCAGAAATCGTAGTGGACCACTTCTCAGTTCTAGCTGGGCGAAAAGCAGCCGTTAAAGCTGATTGTGAAGAGACGGTTTCAACCGATCAGGGCGGCGATATTCTGATAGAAGAAATCAATTTATCACCTAGAACTACTAACGCTTTATTAAATAATGATATTAAGAACGTCGGAGATATCCTTAAACTCGATGATAATGAACTGAAGACACTCAAGGGATTCGGGAGCAAGGCATATGATGAAGTGCGAGATAAAATTGCAGAGCTCGGTTTTGAGGCATCGGTAGAGTAGTAATATGCATAGACACAGTTATACTAATCGAAAATTATCCAGAAAAGTGGGACCAAGAAAGGCGTTATTGCGCTCACTTGTAACTTCTTTAGTTCTCTATGAAAAAATAAGAACCACTACACCAAAAGCTAAAGAGATTCGTCCAATTATTGAAAAGCTTATTACTACAGCCAAAAAAGGCGACCTCACAGCTATCAGAAAGCTTAATACCTATATCTACGGCGATAATGCTGTTAAGAAGTTAGTGACCGAGATCGCACCTATTTATAAAGATAGGAATGGCGGATACACTCGAATAGTAAGTGTGGGTCCTAGGACTGGCGACAATGCTCCAATGTCCATTATCGAACTTGTAGATATTGATAAGCTAGATAAGAAAATTATTGAGAAAGAAGCTAAAACCGTTGATACTACCAATACCAAGAAGGCAGCAACAAAAGCACCGGTGAAGAAAATTGCCAAAAAGGAATCAAAATAATGAAAACATCTGTAACAAAAAAAGCTGATATTGAGAGAAAATGGTATCTAATCGACGCTGACGGCGCCACTCTTGGAAGAATGGCGACTGTTATTGCTGACTTATTAAGAGGCAAGAAAAAAGCATGTTTTTCGCCAGCCGTAGATTGCGGTGATTATGTTGTCGTTATAAACACTGGTAAGATTGTGGTCACTGGTAATAAGCTTGTAGACAAAAAGTATTATCGTCATAGTGGATATCCTGGTGGTCTTACTGAGATTTCTTTAGAACAGCTTCTTGAGAAAGATTCAAATAAAGTTATATTTCAGGCTGTAAAGGGGATGTTACCAAAGAATAAGCTTTCGGATGAAAGTATTGGTAAATTAAAGTTATTTAAGGGAACAGAGCATGAACATACAGCTCAAAAGCCTGTAATAGTTAAAGTAAAGTAGCGGGAGAGTATAGTGTCTGAAAAAACAACTTTAAAATATACTTACGGTCTAGGCCGACGTAAAGAAGCAACCGCAAAGGTTCGTCTTTTTGCAAACAAAGAAGTCTCGATGGTTAACGGTAAAACTGTGGAAGACTATTTTGGCGATATAAATTTAGTGAGAGATGTTTTTTCCCCTTTTAAACTTATTGGAAGCATGGAAAAGCTATCATTTACTGCAATGGTTGATGGTGGTGGAAAATCTTCTCAGGCCGAGGCCATTAGATTGGGCATTTCACGCGCTTTAGTTGAAATAGATGAAGACAACAAGCTTACACTTCGCAAGTCAGGGTTTTTAACTCGTGATCCTAGAGAAAAGGAACGAAAGAAACCAGGATTAAAGAAGGCACGCAAGGCGCCACAGTTTAGTAAGCGTTAATTATATTCTAAGTGTATTTATATAAGTGCTGGAATTTTTACCAGCACTTATTTATTTATTAGTAAGCTTGTGCTAAGATAGTATCAGTCGGAGGGAATTTGAACGATAATAATATTACAAAAAAACTGATTATTCTTTCAGTATTAATGATTATCCTTGGGACTGTATGCTATATGTACTTTGGCCATCTTGATCCATGGCTGGCTTTTTATACTACAGTTATTTTTTCTTTAAGCCACGTTAAACACGGACAAGAATACGATTTATGGGAACAAATATTATCAATAATATTAATATTAGGAAGCTATGTAGCCGTTGCCTATATACTTAGATGGGCAGCTGACTACTTTATGGGTGGTCAATTTAAAGAGAGTAGGAGAAAGGGAAAAATAATGGCTAATATAAAGAAAATGGAAAAACACTATATTGTCTGCGGCTATGGAAGGGTTGGGACTCAAGTAGCAGATGAGCTTGCGCATGACTCTGCTGACTTTGTAATCATAGACAGAGATCAAAATGAGATCAAGAAAGCCATAGAGAAGGGTTATAACGCTTTATGTTGTGATCCGACTCAAGAAGAGAGTTTGCTAAAAGGGAATATAACAGCAGCAAAGGCCCTTATTACTTGCCTTGGCCAAGATACAGACAACCTTTTTGTTACTTTAACCGCTCGCTCACTAAACCCGGATTTGTATATTGTTGCGAGAGCGAACTATGAAGAGAATATTCCTAAATTCGAAAAAGGTGGGGCTAACAGGGTGGCTACTCCATACCAAATAGGTGGATACCATATGGCCACGATGGCGCTACGGCCTGGTGTTCTTGATTTCCTTGACGTCATTGTTGACTCTAGGCACGACGAGCTTGAAGTAGAAGAGATAGAGATACCCAGAACTTCTTTCTTGGTTGGGAAAACTATTGCTGGAGCCATATCAAGAGATAAAACAGGGGTGACTATTTTAGCTATTAATCATAAAGACAATACCACTAGAATAAATCCACTTGGTGACGAAGTTTTACATCAAGGAGATAAATTAATAGTTATGGGCAACAGGAGCCAGCTTAATTCTGTTCTTGATTTAATAACATAATTGAATAAATATATTATGCAAAAATTAAAAGTTGAAAAAAATATTTCAAAAGCTAGACTTGATATATATTTGCAAAAAAAACTCAATATTTCTCGCAGTCAAATACAAAAAAACATTACTGGTGGCTTGATTATTGTAGATGGTGATAAGGTAAAACCCTCATATGTTCTAATGGGTGGAGAAATAATCACTATCAAAGAGTCGGAAAAGAATAAATATCGTACAGAGATACCTACAATAATCTATCAGGATAATGATATCTTGGTAATTGATAAACCTTCCGGTATCACAGTTCATGAGGCACCAGGCGAAAAAGAAGTAACCATAAATGAAATTTTTAAGGATAGTTACTCTGGTGATAATACTGTGCGCGGTATGATCGTCCATCGTTTGGATAAGGGTACATCGGGAGTGATGATTCTAGCAAAGAATAAATTAGCAGCCGAAAACCTTAAAAAAGAATTTGCTAGTAGGCGAGTTGAAAAGGAATACATCGCTCTTGTTAATGGTTTTCCAGAGGGTGGAACTATTAATATACCACTAGGCAGGAATGGTCAAACGAGCGGTAGGATTATTGCCTTAAACGAAGGCAGACCATCTCGAACAGATTTTACGATAATTGAAAAATATGTAGGTTATTCCTTGGTACTTGCAAAACCTAAGACAGGCAGGACTCATCAGATCCGGGTCCACTTTTCTGCTATCGGACATCCAGTTTATGGTGACAAAAAATACGGTTTTCCAAAAGAAAATAGTGACAGAATCTTTTTACACGCTAGTAATATTCGTTTTATTCACCCCATTACTGGCAAAAAGGTTAAGTTTAACTCGAAAATGCCAGTAGCACTTCAGGCAGTTATAGATACTCTTGTGATTGAGTAAAACACAGTTCAAATGTATAATGTAACAGTATGAAAAATTTGATTGGGAACAAAAATACATTAGCCAAACTAACAGATTCTGCAAGAAGTGGCTCACTCGGGCATGCTTATTTATTTGCAGGACCAGAAAACATTGGTAAAACAACTTTAGCCGAGCAGCTCGCTAAGATTATTTTGTGTTCATCTTCGAGTCAGGGCGAGTGCGAATGTCAAAATTGTAAACTTGTAAATATTTTGCAGCATCCAGACTTACATATTTTTGATGGCTATGACGCTAATATTGAAGAAATTCGCGAGCTGAGTCAGTCTTTAGAGTTAAAGCCATATCAATCAAAAAGCCGGGTTGCTATCGTATCTCATATAGACAGATTGTCTGTGCAGGCTCTAAATTCATTTCTAAAGACTCTGGAGGAACCAAACGATAACACAGTAATTATTCTGACGGCAGAAAATAAATCAAATGTTCTTAGTACAATATTATCAAGAGTAAGAACCGTGGACTTATATCCAGCCACGGCAAAAGAAGTTTTTGAATTCTTAAATCTTGAGTCTGGGGTAAAAAAGGATTTAGCTAATGAAATTTCTAAAATCTGCGGTGGCAGGGTTGGTTTAGCCTTATATTACAATGAAAATCCAGAAAAAGTGGCGGCGGCCTATAAGGATTCTGAAGAATTTTACCGTAGATATATATCAAAAAATATTTCTGATCAAATCATTTTTGGCGATACGTTAGCAGCTAAAAAAGAACAAATAGAAGAAAAACTGAATTATTATATTAACTTTTTATATGCTAAAATGAACGAATCGCGCGATTACCCAAAAGGAATAGAGAATATTATCAGTCTTCTAGATGGAATAGCGAGAGCGAAAATATTACTAAGAAAGAATGTTAATACAAAAATAGTGTTGGAATCATTAATGCTTGGGAGTTTAAAATGAATGTTGTCGGAATAAAATTTAATTCAGCGGTGAAGATATATGATTTTCTTCCTGGAACTACTAAACCAGAAATAAATAATTGGGTTCTTGTAGATACCACTCAGGGAAAAGAGATGGGTCGCGTTGTTTATATTAACAAGGAAGTTCAGGATAATACTGAAGGTGAATTTAAAGAGATTATTAAAATAGCCGATGAAAAAGATATTGATAGATATAATAGAATGATAGCAGAAGGTGAGGTACATTTTCCTCGCTACCAAGAGTGTGTAAAAGAAATGGCTTTGGATATGAAACCAGTTAAGACAGAGGTCTCCTTTGATGGAGAAAGAGTTGTTTGCTATTTTACCGCCGAGAATAGAGTCGACTTCCGTGAACTTATTCGTGAGTTATCACGTGATTTTAAGAAAAGTATTATCATGAGACAAATCGGACCCAGAGATGAGGCAAAACTTCTCGATGGTTATGGGATTTGCGGCCAGCGAGTTTGTTGTAAAAGATTTTTAACAAAAACAGAAAGCATTACAATGGACATGGCGAGAGAACAATTTGAAAATAATATCAATGCGAATAAAGTGACGGGTCTTTGTGGCAGGCTTATGTGTTGTTTGGCTTTTGAAGTCGACCCCTCAAAGACTAAAAGGAAATAGATATGTGGTCTTTTGTATTTATAGTCATAGTAGCCCTAGTAGTATTATATTTTTCGGCTAAATCCAAGAATAACGATACCGAAATTATTATTGGCCAAAAAAAGGAAGTTAAAAAAATAGGGGACCGGATACAGGAAGTTCTTGACATAGAGGAAACAGAGAAGAAGACCGAAAAAGAGCATAGAGGTATTATCTCTGAGGCAAATAAGCTAGTTCGTGGCAAAAGATTAAAACAGGCAGAAAAAAAGTATCTTTCAATATTAATTAAAGATCATAAGAATTCAAAAGCCTATCTTGGTCTTGGTAATATATATCTAGAACAAGAAGAATATTCTGGGGCGGCAGAGGCTTTTAAAAAAGTGACGGAACTTGAGCCGACAAATGATATTGCCTTTAATAATTTGGGAATGGCATTAATGAAAACAAAGAATTATCTAGAAGCAGTTACGGCCTACGAGCATGCAGTCGCTTTGGGTTCAAAGCTTTCTCATAGATATATAAACCTTGCTTTGGCAGCGGAAAAGGCAGGGGAGACAAAAAAGCAAATTAGTGCCCTTGAGCACGCCGTATCTCTTGAGCCAGACAAAACAGAATATTTGGTGGCTCTCTCTAATGTGGCTATATCTGCAGATGATAATTCAGCAGCTAAGAAAGCGCTAGAAAAACTTGTAGAAATTGAGCCGGGTAATCTGGATGCACAACGAAAGCTAGCTAGACTCCAGGGTGACAGTTAGTTTCATTGACTTTTGGCCTTTATTTTACTATAATATTCTAGTTTATTGGCTCGCAGTTAGGCTCTTTTTTTATTAGCCGCCTTAGCTCAGTGGTAGAGCAACTGTTTTGTAAACAGTCGGTCGTCGGTTCAAGTCCGACAGGCGGCTCCACGTCGCAATTCGTTATCTGGTTTCGCGGATAAACTAAAGTTTACCGCTTCACCATTTTACGATTGCTCCTTTCCGAGAAAAATCTACAATTTTCCTCGGCACCTAGGGATTACAACTTGAGGGGAGTTACCGAAGCGGTCAAACGGAGCAGACTGTAAATCTGTTGGCATACGCCTTCGGGGGTTCGAATCCCTCACTCCCCACCATTATTCGCTAAAGCTACGAATGGCAAGCCAAGAGTAGATTTTGCGAATAATTTCCGTCCGAAGCTATAAGTGCGAAGGAGGACCGAAACAAAATAACATTAAAATGTGCGCCCACGCGCCCACCTAGCTCAGTCGGTAGAGCGCATCCATGGTAAGGATGAGGTCATCGGTTCAATCCCGATGGTGGGCTCCACGTCATAATGCATTAGCTGGTTACGCGGATTAGCTGGAACTAACCGCTTCACCATATCACGATTACTCTTTTCCGAGAAAAACTTACGTTTTTCCTCGGTCATGAGGGAATAAATATAAGAATAGGAGATAAAATGGCATCAAAGAAAAAAGATATCCGTCCAGTGATCACCCTTGAGTGTACTGAGTGTAAGGAGCGTAATTATGCTACTACTAAAAACACTCGGAATACCACAGCCCGCGTAGAACTTAAAAAGTTCTGTAAACGTGAGCACATTCACACATTGCACCGCGAAACAAAATAAATGGTTTGTCATCCTTGTCATTCGACTCTGAGGTGAGAGACACCTCATCGCTCAGACTCGAAGAGCGGAAGCAAGGATCTCTTTCACCAGAGATTCCTGCCTTCGCAGGAATGACAGTATAGTTTCTTCACAGTGGGGTCCCCGAAATCTGCAGGATTTAAGGGGAAGAGGAAGAGTCGCGAAAAGTTATAGCAACAAAGTTGCGAATACTGACAGCGGACTCTGACGAAGGGGCGTAGTTAAACGGTATAACGTAGGTCTCCAAAACCTTTGTTGAGGGTTCGATTCCTTCCGCCCCTGCCAGATTGAGCGCCAGTTAATACCACTGGCGACCGAGGTGCCTAGGTCACCACGGAATATAACCAAGACCAACAAAAAATCTCTTAAATCTTTACGGTTTAGGGGATTTTTTTAGATTTCGACTACTTTACGATCACGAACCGCTAGTTTGACGTTTAAGTTTCGAATTAATTGGGTCTTTTCGGACTCAGAACCCTTTTCGAGCACATATTTGGCATAACCTTTGATTACCTCTGTTTTGGAATATTTTTTGTTGGGATTCATGGTTTCGAGCATGTTCTCGAACTTTTTAATGGCTTTGGCCAGTCCTGGCTCAATCGATATCTTCTTAACCGTCAGTCTACTGGAAATGATTAGTAGCTGTTCCACTAGGTCCCTTTCGGTTATATACGGCTCGTGGCATTCATCTTTGGCGTGTCTGACACAGTGATAGTAAACATGACGGTTTTTATCCCCATTTTTAAGTTTCTTGAACTTTTCTTCACCAACCATCATTGCACCGCAACTGTAGCAGGTCAAAAATCTCCGAAATGTAAATTCCCTGGAACCCCATTTAACTCTTTTAGGGGCTACGATCTGTTTTTGGGCTTCGTCAAACAGCTCTTTGGTCACTAATGGTTCATGGGAACCTTTATACCATTTCCCGCTACCGATCGGATATTCAAACATTCCATAGTAGAAAGGATTCTTTAGCATTAAATATATTGAGCTTAGGTTCACAAGCTTTCCTTTTCTTGAAGTGGCTCCAATGATGTCTAACCAGACTTTGAGAGTGCGGCCACTCTCACCTTTAGCCGCTCGTTTGAACATCTCTGTGACAAACGGTCCACGTTCGGGATCAATGACAATATCATGAACCCCGGCCATCACTCGATTGTAATAACCGATTGGCGGCATACACGGTCTCCAGCCCATCTCACATTTAGCCCTGATGCCTCTTTTTACGCTCTCGCCTCTGTTGTCGTTTTCAAGCTTGGCTTGAGAGCAGAGAATCATCAGCATAAACTTCTCGCTCGGAGTGTTTGTAAAGCTTTGGGTGAAGGTTCTGATTTTAAGAAGTTTCTTATCGTCCATCAGATCCACTAGCGAACCCAAGTCGCCAGCATTTCTTGAAAGTCGGTCGGGTGCCCAGGTAAGTAGGCTATTTACCTCGCCGCTCCTTAAATCGGTCAGTAACTGCATAAAAACTGGTCGTTGTCCCGATTGTTTGGCGGAATAGCTTTCCTGAAGAACTTTGACGACATTAATGCCTTCTTTGACTGCTAACTCCTTCATTTCTTTGATTTGAGAATCAATTGACATCGCTTGCCGCTCATCAGACTCGGATGATTTTCTGGCGTAAAGGCAGTACTTTAATTCGACTTTATCTGCTGTATTTTCCATCGGGGACGATGGTATCGCTGATTTGAGAGGAATGTAAGTAGAAAATTTGATTATCTTAGGTACAAAAGTGTTTATTTTCTAATCTTTTTGCTATATATTGAAGATAGTTTAAAAAAGGAGCAAATATGCCAGGAGAAGCACCAGCACCATATGAACCAGATTATAAAGAGCACGAAGAAGTTTATGAGACTATGACGGATGAGCAGGAAAAGCTTACTAGAGAACGAGAAGCTGAACAGTTTAATCGGGAGAATGATCCCAGTATAGCGTTCGAAATGGCGCGACAGGAAGACTACGGCTACACTCAAGTAGAGTATCTTACTCGACTTGGGGAAATTTTGGATAAAAGTGACGATGAGATAAATAAGTATGAAGCTACCCATGCTTTAGTTGACGAATATCGTGAGAAAGTGGACGAGGGGCATAGATTTGGAAGAAGTATACGCTTTAAAGACTTTGCACTGGGTAATAGCTTTACCGAAGATAGGGACAGAAGAGTATCTAAGGTAGAAACTCCAAAAGACCTTGAAGAGGCGAAGGATTGGACAAAACGACAAGCAGAAGACGCGGCTGAATATTACCAAAGAAGAGGAAGACAAGAAAAGTTTCTCCAACAGGTCGGGGATCAGCTTTATGAAGAAATAGGGCTTGAGAAAGGTCAGCCATTATCGGCGGCCGAAAATACAGAGTTTCAAAAAGAGCTTAAGGATAGAGTAGAGAAAGCGAGAGAGGAATATTCATATTCAGACCTTCTTGCGGAGGTCCACTCAATATGGGCAACATACAATGTCTTATGGGGTAGGATTACGAATATATTGGAAGATGAAAGAGCAAAATCTCATGTTAAGGGAAGGGAGTCCAGGGATCAAGACGTTGAGCGGTTCGATCTACCATCGCTAGATGACAGAGATACTGGCGATGCCCTTGGTGGGAAAATCGAGTATATGTACCCAGAATCTGTTGGGAATGTGATGGGAAGGCTAATCTTACGAAAAATGGACATCACAAAGGGCAAATACGCCGGCAACCTTGTTGTTAAGGAAGAGTCTCCACTTCAAGGAAAAATCGATTCATGGGTGGAGCAATATAAGGATCTGGCTGGACTTGGCTTTAATTTCGATAGCAAATATGGGCTTCTGGACGCTACGCTATCGAAATTACTCGAAGAAGAATTAATACAACGCTCGCTTACGCCTGAAGCTTATAAAGATAAAGATAAGAGGGCTAAGCTTATTAGCCAAATTGGAAATGAGTATAACGCACCCAAAATGCTCGCTGGTGTAGCGGAAAACGAGCTTAAGCGTAGATTTAATAAGGAAGAGACGATATAAAGGCGCGATAACGCTACTAATACAATAATAAAGAGGCGGGATAAAGTATCCTGCCTCTTTATTTTGGCTAAGCTAGGGGATACTCGATGTACCCCGCTAGCCAGTGAGACAATTACAAAACTCTTTTTATAGTGTTCCAACTGTTCCAGTCCCACACATTTACGCTTAAAAATGAGACACTGACACAAATACGCTTAATAACTGTCTCATTTGTCTCATTTTGTGCTTAAATCTTTAAAAAAATGGTACAGTCCGAAATGTCGTAGGGTGTGTACCATTTTGTACCAATTTGTACTAAAATAGCCTATGGGTTCTTGAGCGAAGTGCTCTGCCAAAATATAACAAAATAAATGAATCATTTAAAAGATTGACAAAAAGCCTAAATTTGAGTAGAATATTATTGTATTAAGAAGCCGAGAGGCTTTTTTAAAATCCAGAGGAATTTATGAAAAAGTTTTTTGGACATATCATCGGATATTTTAGAGAGTCACTTGTCGAGTTGTCGAAGGTCGTTTGGCCTACTCGAAAACAAGTATTAGAAATGACTTTAGCTGTGTTGATTTTAGCGGCCTTTATAGCTACACTGCTTGGGGTTTTCGATTATGGTCTGCAGGAAGCATTGAAACAGTTGCTTAAGTTGAAATAATAGGAGTATATACTATGTCAAAACAAGTTAATGAAGGTCGTAATTGGTACGTAATCCATACTTACTCTGGATATGAAGAAAAGGTAGCAGAAAATCTAAAACAGAGAATTAAGTCTTTGAACATGGATGACAAGATTTTTGATGTTATTGTACCCAAAGAAAAGACTATCGAGATAAAAAATGGTAAACGAAAAACAGTAGAAAAGCGGATATTTCCTGGTTATGTAATGGTAGAAATGATTGTTACAGATGATAGTTGGTATGTTGTCAGGAATACACCACAAGTTACAGGCTTTATTGGTTCGGGTACAAATCCTATTCCAATGAGCGAACCAGAAGTTTCCTTGATTCAGAGAAGAATGGGCATCGAAGAACCTAAGTTCCAAATCGATTTAGCCAAAGGAGACCTAGTTAATATAAATGACGGTCCTTTCAAGGGATTTGATGGCGTAGTAGATAATGTAGACCAAGATAAGGGTAAAATAAAGGTTATGGTCAACATGTTTGGTAGAGAAACTCCGGTGGAGCTAGATTCATTACAAGTAAAAAAGGTATAAATATATGTGGGAGAGCGGAAGCTCGTTATGACCACAAACCCGCCTCCGCTAATAGCTACGGCAGGGTAAAGGAGAAAAATGGCTAAAAAAATTATGAAAAAGGTAAAAGTAGAAATCCGAGGCGGACAGGCTAACCCAGCGCCACCGATCGGAACTGCTCTAGGGCCGACAGGCGTTAATATTATGGACTTCTGTAACCAGTTTAACGACAAGACCAAAGATAAAATGGGTGTCGTTATTCCTTGTGCAATTAACATTTACGAAGACAGAACTTTCGATTTTATCATGAAACAGCCACCGGCTGCTGTTCTTATCAAGGCAGAAATAGGCCTAGCAAAGGGTTCTGCAAATTCTAAAAAAGACAAAGTAGCAACAATGACTAGAGCGCAACTTCGGTCTGTCGCAGAAAAAAAGATGGAAGATTTGAATGCACACAGTATCGAACAAGCCGAAAAGGTTATTGCTGGAACAGCGCGTTCAATGGGAATAGAAGTAGAGAAATAATAAACTAACACCACGCTGTCATCCTTGCGAAAGCGAGGATATCCTCAGTCAAGCTAAGGATGACAGTGAGGCGACTGTGGGAGCTTGAAAGGCGTTATTACCACGAAAGGACATCATGGCCGAAAAGAAAATTGTAAAAAAAGTAGCGAAAGCAAAAAAAGAAGTAGAGATAGTAGAAGTACTTGAAACTACTGAGGTTGCTACAGTAGTCGAAGAAAAAAAGACTATAAAAAAAGCTACTACCAAGACAAAGACAAATTCACCCCGTGAAATCTCACATAGTGAGTCTGCTAAAAGCAGAATTTCACAGGGCAAGAAGAAATTAAGTGCTGAAGAAAAAAATCATTCACGTAAATATCGTGAAGTGATGGGTCTTATTGATAAAACTAAAGAATATAGCATCGAAGAAGCTGTTGGTTTAGCACAAAAAACTGCAACTACCAAGTTTGATTCTAGTGTTGAGGTTCATATCAGACTTAATGTTGACCCGCAGAATTCTGAGCAGCAAGTTCGTGGTTCTTTGGTTCTACCAAATGGTACAGGGAAGAGTAAAAAAGTTCTCGCCATTGTTCCTCCAGAAAAAGAGAAAGAAGCTATTGATGCCGGGGCTGACTTTGCTGGCGGGGAAGATATGATTGCCAAAATAGAAAAAGGTTGGCTTGACTTCGAGGTTGTAGTAGCTTCACCAGATATGATGCCAAAACTAGGTAAGATTGGTAAAATTTTGGGCACTAAGGGACTAATGCCGAATCCAAAGGTTGGTACTGTTACTGCTAATGTTGGTAAGGTCGTTACTGATATTAAGAAAGGCATGATCGAATATCGCGTTGATAAGAACAGTATTATTCATGTTATTATCGGCAAAGTTTCATTCGATTCAAAAAAATTAGTTGAAAACTATAATGAACTATTTACTACAATTGTTAAGGTTAAGCCAAACGGAGTAAAAGGGACATACATAAAAGGTATTTCTCTCGCAACTACTATGGGGCCAGGGGTAAAAGTAGTTACAAAATAATTCTATATTATATTAAAAAAGGAAGCCTCGGGGCTTCTTTTTTTATATGAGATATTATATATTATTCACACAAGTGGTATTATTAATCTTGTATAAGAAGGAGTAATCATGGACAAGATAGCCAATATATATAAATGTGATGTTTGTAATAAAGTAGTCGAGATCATCGGTGCAGGTGATGGTGAACTTTACTGTGATAATAAACCGATGGCACTACAATTGCCAAAAACTGGAGACGGGGCCGTAGAGAAGCATGTTCCTGTCGTAGAAAAAACCAACCAAGGCTATTTGGTTAAAGTAGGTTCTATCGCTCATCCAATGGAAGAGGCTCATTATATTCAGTGGATTCAGTTAGAAGTGGCAGGCGTTCTGTATAGAAAAAATCTTCAACCAGGATATAAACCAGAATTTGAATTTGTTGTAGAAGGTGAGGACAATGAAATTGTTGCTACAGCATACTGTAATATCCATGGCTTGTGGAATAACTTATAATATAATCATAAATCATCATTATTAATAACTTCAAAGGAGGGGGATATGGTCGAAGTAAAAAAGGAAGAAAAGAAAAATAATAATATACTAATTGTTTTATTGGCAATATTACTGACCACTCTATTGGTCGGTGGCACCACTTGGTATTTTATGGACCAAAATGCAAAAAATGAAAAAATCACAACAGATGCGGCGATTTCAAAATTAAACAAAAAAATCACCACTTCTGAGAAAAACAATAAAAATACGGTTACGCCAACTCCTACTGTTTCGGCTGCGTTGACCCCAACACCGACCACCGCCAAAGACACCGTAGAAGCGCTAAGAACCTTCTGCCAGGCTAATGGAGCCCAAAATGCCGTTACGGGTGGGATTAGTTACATGGAGTCAGCAAATGGGATTTATGGCAATTGTAGTTTGGAAAATGCAATGTTAATTTCAACAAACGTTAATGGAACCTGGACGAAGATTTATACAGGTAACGGCGTTATCGAGACCGCCCTTTGTGACCAATATAAGATCCCAAATAAAATGAGCGGTGGTACTTGCAATTACTAGAGAAAAAATAGGAGTATTATGACCAAAGAACTAGAAACTACAAAAAAAATAATAGATAGACGTAAAATGACTGTTGTTGTAGGAATAACTACAGTAGCGGTGGCTTTAGTTTGTGGTGCAGTTTGGTATTATATGGCACAGCAAGAAAATTTTTCTACCGAAAAAACTAAAAAAGAAACAGTCATTTCGAAAGATAGCATAATAGTAACAGCGTCGGTAACACCTACAACTACAATATCTCCTTCAGGTACTCCGTCGCCAACACCAACGATTAAAACAAATACTAATAGCGCTCAAGCGTTAAAAGCATTTTGCCAAGAGAATGGTGGTTCAAGTGATGCGACGGATGGAATAAGTTATATGGAGACGGCAAATGGTGTTTATGGTATCTGTACTATGGTAAATGGGAAAACCTTAGAAAGCACAACATTTATAGCCGCTGAGATAAGTGGTGTATGGACTAAGGTTTGGAATGGGAATGGTGTGATTGATCTTACTACTTGTAATAAATATAAGATCCCAAATAAAATGAGCGGTGGGGCCTGTAACTACTAAAAAATATAGGGGGAATTATGCTAAAAGTAAAAGATACTTCAAAAAATAAAATTAACTGGCGAATAATCGTCATAACTGTAGTGGTTGCCTTAGTAACTGCTGGCGCAGTAGGTGGCGGTGTCTGGTATAATATGGACCAAAATGAAAAAAATGCTAAGACGGCAAACGAAAAAGAATTAGCAACTCTTAAAAGTCAAATTAAAGACACTCCTACGATTACGCCAACTTCTAACCCGACACCTACTTCAACATCAAAAGCCGATATCGTTCTTACTGATAGTGATTATTTAAATTTTTTAACTATAAATAAATCAGGATGGGTAAAGACAGATTCTTATGTTGCGCCTATTATATCGAAAAATGATGGAACTTGGGCTATTACATCTCCGTTGCCAATTTTATATGACACCACGAGCGGGTATCACATTCCTGGCATGGGTGGTTCTATCTATGTTTGGCATAAAGTAAGTGGTTCATGGGAATTTGTTGGACAAGGGGGAGAGGGTGGATATGATGATGCAGTAAAGGCAGTTTATTCCCAAATTCCCATCACTGTCATTCCAGAAAGTAGTCGCTAGAATATAGTCTGAATCTGTTCATAACTAGAGCCACTGCGGTGGCTCTTTTTTATTATAAAATATTTCTCATCTGTGGATAAGTGTACAGCATTATTAACAAACGGGGGATTTCTTTTAATAGATAAAAGCCATAATAAGCCATAAAAGAATGAATTGATCACATGGTGGGGGAAAATACGTAAAAATATAGACAAGTGGTGTACAGGTGGTGTAAAATGGTGACACGTGGGGAATAGTGGGGAAACGGAGGGTTTTCCCCCTACTCCGCGAAAGGGGCAAAAAAGATGTTTATCGGTGAATACCAACACAATTTGGATGATAAAGGAAGACTAGCTATCCCAGCGAAGTTTCGTGGACAGCTCTCAGAGGGTGCTGTAGTTACGAAGGGTTTGGATAATTGTCTTTCTTTGTTCACAAAAGAGGGCTGGGACTTTGAAGCCGAAAGACTGATGAACCTACCGCTAACACAGGCTAAGGCTCGTGCCTACGCTCGTTTCATGCTCTCTAGTGCGTTTCCAGTAGAAATAGATAAGCAGGGTAGGGTTAACGTACCACAAGCGCTTAGAAGCTTTGCGGGGATTTCAGGAAGCACAGTAGTTACCGGACTCGGAGACCATGTTGAAATCTGGGCTCCAGAGGCTTGGGAAGAATATCGATCGCACATTGAAAAAGATAGCGGCAATATTGCCGAAGAATTAGGAATTTAATAGTTTATAGTCTCCCTGCATAGGCAGAAATCTCCAAAGTAGATAGCTAGCAGCCAGCAAGCACCTTTCTATTTAAACATCCACCTCAAATTTAGCCCAACTAAATTAATTCGAAAAACTATAAGTTTTAGTCACGAACTCTACGTTCACTGACTGCTAGCTACTTGCCAAGGAGAAAAAATGACAGACAAGCACATTCCGGTTCTTTTACATGAAGTTATCGAGCTTCTTGATCCAAAGCCAGGCAAAAACTACATAGATGCCACTTTGGGTTTTGGGGGTCATAGCGAAGCTATATTATCGGCTATTTCACCAAATGGGAAATTACTAGGTATCGACCAAGATGAAGACGTGATGAAGTATACCAAAGAACGTTTGCAGAAATTTGGAGATAGATTCAGTACAGTTATAGGGAATTTCTCACAAATTGACGAAATAGGCCGGCAGATAAAGGTTACGGGGGGAATTCTCGCAGATATCGGCGTGTCTAGTTACCAGCTCGATACACCAGAGAGAGGTTTTTCGTTTCGTGACAAAGGCCCGCTAGACATGAGGATGGATCAAAGTTCGGAATTGACTGCTTCTATCATAGTAAATACTTATACAGAGCAAGAAATTTCGAAAATTATCAGAGATTTTGGTGAAGAGAGATTCGCGAAAAGAATCGCAACGAGAATTGTCGAGGCAAGAAAGACAAAGCACCTTGAGACCACAAAAGAGCTAGCCGAAATAGTCTCGGCAGCAATACCGAGAAAGTTTTGGCCCGACAGAATAAGTCCGGCGACCAAAACATTTCAAGCTATCAGAATGGCTGTAAACGATGAATTAGGTTCACTAGAGATGTTTTTACCAGCTGCTGTAGAGATATTACAGCCCGGAGCCAGACTAGCAGTAATAACCTTTCACTCTTTGGAAGACAAGATAGTAAAGGGATTTATGACAAAATCAGCGAGGCCATGTACGTGTCCTCCAGAGTTTCCAAAATGCATCTGTGAGAAAAAGGCCAAAATCGTATTGGTAACTAGAAAGCCGGTGATAGCAGCAGCAAAAGAAATAATAGATAATCCGCGTAGTCGTAGCGCGAAACTAAGAGTAATAGAAAAAATTTAAATATAAAACGGAGGGGGACAAGTGAGGGACAGGAACAAAAGACGTAAATATAACAAAGGATATAAGGCTACTTTCAAGCTTTCAAAAGTAGGAGTAATGATTTCGTTATTTTCTTTGGTACTAGTCATGGGTCTACTCTTTCTCTCACAATCCAATCAAATGGCTACGTCTGGATATGACATAGCGAAGTTGAAAGAAGATGCAAAAGAACTCAAATCACAAAACGAACAGCTACAGATACAAGCATCAAGGCTTCAGTCTATTCAAAATATTGATGGTGGAATCAAAAATTCTGGCATGGTTCCAGTTGGCCAAATTAATTATTTACCAGGAAATACAAACGTCGCGACAAGCATAAAATAAGTAAATCGGGGGGTGTTTGTAGTATAATATACGCAAGCACAAAAATATGAGAAATTACCAACACTCAGATATCCAAAGAGATAGAACCCCGATAGTAATAATTCTGTTCGTAATCCTTACAGCAGTAATTGCTGCAAGGCTTTTTTATTTACAAGTTATTGAGCACAAAACTTATGTAGCGCTTGCATCGTCTCAACATTCGCTTAAAGACACTATATATGCTAAAAGGGGGCAAATATTTGTTGACGACAGTATTTCTGATACAAGCTATGTTGTCGCCAGCAATCAATCACTAGATTTGGTTTATATAAATCCCCATGAAATCGAAAATAAGAAAGACACGATTGCTAAGCTTTCCTCAATAATAAGCGTCAGTTTAGCCGATATAGAGGCTAAGTATGATGAAAAATTGATGTATATCAGGATAAAACATCGTTTGACTCCGGCAGAAAGTAAAGCAATCGAGTCGGCTGAAATGAAGGGGGTAGGCCTGCAAAATGAGAATTGGAGGTATTATCCAGAAAATTCCTTAGCTTCATCTGTCCTGGGATTTGTAAATGATGAGTCTGTAGGGACATATGGTATCGAGCAACATTATAATGATAGTCTTGAGGGAGTTAATGGATATCTTAATGAAGAAGTAGATCCATATGGTAATAAAATAGCTTTCGGTAAGGATATTTCAAAGCCTGCGGTAAACGGTTCTGATATTTATCTTACGATAGATCGGTATATTCAGCAAAAAGCAGAAACTTTTTTAGCTGACGCAATAAAGAAATACTCAGCAAAGAGTGGCTCGGTAATAGTGATGGATAAAACAACTGGTAAGATAACTGCACTTGCTAATTTTCCTACCTTTGATCCTAATAAATTTACTGAAGTAAAAGATAACGCGGCTTTTAGAAACAAAGCGATCAGCGATGTCTATGAGCCAGGCTCGGTATTTAAGGCGGTCACCATGGCTGCAGGCATTGATTCTGGCAAAATAACACCAGATTCCACGTTTACAGATACAGGTTCAATTGTTTTAAATGATAACTCGATAAAAAATTCTGATCTCAAGGCTCATGGTGTTTGTACTATGACTACAGTACTTTCAAAATCTTTGAATACTGGGACGACATATGTAGAGCAACTTATGGGTAAAAATGTTTTTTATGATTATATCAAGAAGTTCGGTTTTGGTACCCAGACCGGTATCGAACTTGGTGACGAAGAGGTAGGATTTTTTAATAAACCAGAAAATTTTAATGACCATGGATACGCCACTATGAGCTTCGGTCAAAGTATCTCGACGACCCCAATACAAATGGTTCAAAGCTTCGCAACACTTGCCAACAACGGTGTTATGATGAAACCTTATATTATAGATAAGGTAGTACAGCCAGATGGCAAAGAGACTGTAACTAAGCCCAAAGAAGTAAGGCGGGTCGTTTCAGAAAAAACCGCTTTGCAATTACAGACTATGCTTGTAGATGTTGTTGTCAACGGTCATGGGTTTCAGGCCAAGATAAAAGGCTATAAAATAGCCGGTAAAACTGGCACAGCCCAGGTTATTGATCCTAATGGTGGATATCTTGACGGCAAAAACATCGGCACTTTTATTGGTTTCCCGGTAGCAGAGAACGCGAACTTCGTTGTTCTTGCGAAGATAGACGAACCAACCGGTGTGCCTTGGGCAGAAGAATCAGCGGCGCCCCTAGTAGCACAAATGCTAGATTTCTTACTAAAGTATTATCAGATACCACCTACGGAGTAATATTGTGAAAAAAATTTTATTAAAAATATTAAAAAAATTAGCGAAAGACTATCTGCTTCGAAATAAAATAGAAGTAATCGCTATCACTGGTAGTGCAGGTAAAACAACTACTAAAGTCGCTTTAGGGCATATATACAAAGATGATAGTTCTGTATTTGTGCCGACTCTTGGTTACAATACGGAAAGTGGCGTACCTCTTGCTATTTTTGACCTAAAATCACCCAAAAATCCCAAAAATCCAATATCTTGGGTGTTTATAGTTATTAAAGTTTATTTAAGAAGCTTGGGCAAACCAATCTATAAGACAATTGTCTTAGAATATGGCGCCGATGCGCCGGGGGATATTGATTATCTCGTTGATCTGGCGAGTCCTCACATAGGTGTTATAACGACAATTTTACCAGTTCATATAGAGGGATTCGTTAATATAAAAAATATCTGCAAAGAAAAAAGTAAGATTTTTTCCAAGATGACAGAAGACGACTTCGCGATTATGAATTTTGATAATAAATATATTAAAGAAATGGCAAATAATACAAAAGCAAAGATAATTTCATATGGAAGTGAAATAACAGATTCTATCTATTTAAAGGATATATTAGCGAGAGAAACTGGTCTAAGCGGGGATTTGGTTTGGCAAGACAATTTAGAGCATTTTAGAACAAAAGTAATAGCAACTCAACTTACACCAAGTATTATCGGAGCTGTTGGCGTGGCTTTGGCAAGAAACGGGGATATAAAAGAAATATTAAAAGCACTCGAGGATTTCTATCCAGAAAAGGGAAGAGTTAACCTTTTAGAGGGGTTGCACGACAGTGTAATAATAGATGATAGCTACAATTCAAACCCTGAATCTGCAAGAGCCGCTCTTGAGGTGTTAGAATTATTTAAAAACAAACGTAAGATCGCCGTTCTGGGTTCGATGAATGAGCTGGGTGGTTATGCTAAAGTGGGGCACGAAGAGGTGGCCATGAAGGCACTGATGTGTGCAGATATTATAGTTACAGTAGGAGATTTGTCTGGTAAATTTATATATCCAAAGGCATTAGAGAAAAAAGATAATACTAGGTGCTATAAATTTGATGATTTTATCGGCGCAGGTGTTTTCTTAAAGGGCTTTATAAAGGAGAATGATGTGATACTATTTAAGGGCTCACAGAATGGCGTTCTTCTCGAGGAAGCAATTAAGTATATTATGAAAGAACCGGAACGAGCACAGGATTTATTAGTTCGTCAGACACCAATGTGGCAACAAAAAAAATCTTTAATAAAAAAGGGGAAATAGAATGATTTCAGTCTCACCGTTTATCAGCTTAAATAACGAAGTAATATTACCTCAATTAGTTAGGATATTAAGTTTTGCGGGACTTAGTTTTGTCCTCGCGATGTTGGTAACCCCAGTGTTCACATATTTTGCCTACAAGTTTCAGTGGTGGAAACAGGTTAAAGACACGGCTTGGATCGGTGGCGGCAAAGAAAAAGCGCCAGTTTTCCATAAGTTACATGCGGCCAAACATAAAAGAAAAATTCCAACTATGGCGGGAATAATAATTTGGTCAGTAGTCGCCATTATAACTATATTCTTCAACTTAGATCGTTCTCAAACTTGGTTACCCCTTTTTACCTTAATATCAATTGGTATATTGGGTCTTTTTGATGATTATATTAATATTCGTTCTGACGGCGGAATAGCGGGTTTAAAGGCTAAAGTAAAATTTAGTTGGTTGCTATTGTTTGCTGGAGCTGGTGCCTGGTGGTTTTATGCAAAACTTGGTACTAACTTTATTCACGTTCCTGGTATGGGAGATTATACGATAGGTTGGTTATATATCCCTTTATTTATCCTCGTCGTAGTATCTACTGCCAGCGCCGTAAATATTACTGATGGCCTAGATGGTCTTTCCGGGGGACTATTATCTGCTGCCTTTGGAGCTTATGCTATAATTGCATTTTTTCAAGGTAATTTCGGATTAGCTATATTTTGTGGCACGGTAGTAGGCGCAGTTCTTGCTTATACTTGGTTTAATATATACCCAGCTAGATTCTTTATGGGGGATACGGGTGCAGTCTCTCTGGGGGCAACCCTCGGCGTTGTTGCTATGCTTACAAATACTGCCCTTGTTTTGCCAGTTATTGGAATTGTTTTCGTTATAGAGACCATGTCAGATATCATCCAGCTCTTTTCTAAAAAGTTTTTTGGACGGAAGGTCTTTCTTTCAGCGCCGATTCATCATCATTTTGAAGCCAAAGGTTGGCCGGAGACAAAGGTAACGATGCGTTTTTGGATTATCGGAGCAATTGCAGCCTTTATGGGCGTAGTATTGGCTCTCGTTGGAAGGGGAATGTAAGTGGCATTACGCCGAAGCCAAATTAAAACAGGTCAAAATCGTGGAGGAAGTGGAAAAGTTGACTATGTAATGCTTTTTTTAATTCTTGGGCTAACGCTTTTCGGATTGGTTATGGTTTCTTCGGCATCAGTTGTGATGAGTAAGACTGGAATAGGCGAAGAAAATCATTATCTCTTTTCTCAGCTTGCTAGCGGTTTTATTGGTTTAGTTGCGATGTTCATAGCGGCAAAAATCGATTATCAGGTTTGGAAGAAGGTCGCCCCATTAATGTTTATTGGTAGCATTGTAATTCTTCTTTTGGTTTTTGTACCGGGACTTAAGTTTTCTCATAATGGTGCCTCGCGATGGATTAATATTTTTGGGATTCAGTTTCAGCCTTCAGAACTGATGAAAATTAGTATGATTATATTTTTAGCGAGCTGGCTCGAAAAAAGAAAAAATGAAATCGGAGATTTTCAAAAAGTGGTAGTACCATTTGCCGGTATCGTTATTTTAGTACTCGGCCTGATATTAATCGAACCAGATATGGGAACAGCTACGGTTCTTGCGCTTACAGCAGGGGTAATGTTTTTTGTAGCTGGGTCCAAAATGTCACATGTTTTCGCAGCAGTGGGTACCGCTATCGGAGGAGTAATTGTTTTAATAGCTGCCGCTCCCTATAGAATGGCCAGGTTTACTATCTTCTTAAACCCTACAGCAGATAAGTCTGGTAGTGGTTATCAAATTTCGCAAGCGCTGGTGGCAATTGGAAGTGGCGGTTTGTTTGGGCTTGGGTTCGGCAGAAGTCGACAAAAATTCAATTATTTACCCGAGGCAGCTACAGATTCGATTTTTGCTGTTATCGCTGAAGAGCTTGGACTAATCATTTCCTGCGCCATCGTCTTTGTTTTTTTGCTTTTTGGCCTTCGTGGTTATAAAATATCTAGGGGAGCACCTGATATGTTTTCCAGGTTGGTAGCTACGGGGATAACTACTTGGATTATTTCTCAGGCATTTATTAATATTTTAGCGATATTAAGCCTAATGCCCCTTACTGGGGTGCCTTTGCCATTTTTTAGTTATGGCGGCACATCATTAATGATGATTTTGGCTAGTTGTGGAATATTATTAAATATATCAAAATCTGCAAATCAAGGAGGAAGCGATGAGAATAATAGTATCGGGCGGTGGAACTGGCGGACATATTTCCCCAGTTTTAGCAGTAATAGGCGAATTACAAAAAAAAGATAGTTCAGTTGAAGTTTTATATATTGGTTCTTCGGAGGGGCTAGAGAGCAAGATTATCCCTCAAACTGGAATTAAATTTGTCGAAATTCATTCAGGTAAATTTCGTCGATATCACAAAAATAAAATATTAAATATTATTGATCCCACTACTATTTATAAGAATTTTGTAGATCTTATCAAATTCAGTAGAGGTTACTTCGAGGCTAAAGAAATTATTTCAGAATATGATCCAGATGTTGTTTTTTGCAAAGGGGGATACGTTAGTTTCCCAGTCGGACTGGCGGCTTCTTCATTGAAATACCCTCTCGTTATCCATGAATCTGACAGTATTATGGGTATGGCAAATAAGGCGCTAGCTAAAAGGGCAGACAAGGTTTGCGTTTCATATCCGCTCAAAAACTTCACTGATGTTCCAAAAGATAAACTTGTTTATTCTGGTAATCCAGTCAGAGGAGATATTTTCGAGGGAGATAGAGGTAAGGCTGTAGAGGAATTTAGCCTTGTAAGGACGCTTCCGACACTTTTAATAATTGGGGGTAGCCAAGGTTCTCTGGTTATTAATCAAGTCGTTTCTGAGGCGCTTAGGAGTTTATTGAAAAGATATCAAATTATTCACGTATCGGGGGAAAGAGATTACGATTGGCTGAGTTTTCAAGCCGGCAAGCTACCAGAGGATGTAAAGGCGAACTATCATTTATATAATTTTCTTTCTGGAAGTCTCAAGCACGCATACAAAGTATCTGATTTGGTTATTTCTCGGGCGGGTAATAACGTGATTTCCGAACTTGCAGTACTTGGTAAGCCAACTATCTTAATTCCACTTCAGTCCTCTGCTAATGACCATCAGGTTTCAAATGCAAAGATTCTTTCTAGAATGGGTGCTGCTATGTTGGTCAAGCAGGACAGCCTAACAGCCCAATCGCTTGAGCGGAAAATAAATTATTTATTTGATAATAAGGAAGAGCTAGATGGACTTGCTAGGAAAATTTCGGAATTATCAGCACCCGAAGCTTCTAAAATAGTAGCAGATATTATTAACGAAGAAGGAAATAAGTTTATTCAAGAAACAAGCTATGAAGAAAATGAAAATAAGTCAGAGGAGAAATAATTCACGAAATATTCGAAGGGCTGTTCGTCAACCTTCTCTATATTCAAGGACAGAAGAGCCAGCTCCTAAGCCATTCTCTTTCCGTTGGATAATTATCTTCGTTATTTTGTTGTTAATAACTGGGATTATATTTTTAGTATTTATTTCTGACGTATTTAGGGTTAATAATGTGGTTTTTTCTCCTACGAAATACATTAGTAGGGAAGAGTTGGAAAAAACTAAGAATAATAATCAGACACTTTTTGATAATAATATTATTTCTTTTGGCTTTTTTGGTCTGGCGGGAAAGCTTGAGAAAGTGACTGGAGTTTCTAAAATTTCTGTTATTAGAAAAAGCAACCATGACATCTATGTAAATATAAAGGAAGAATATCCTCTCTTGGTTTGGCAGACGATGAATAAAAAATATTTGGTCAATAACGATGGAATTATCTGGGCTAATTTTGAAGATAAATATGCCAGTGTCCCGATTATAATTGATACCAAGAATGTACCCGTAGAACTGAACTCAAAGGTAATTCCGGGTACCTTTATCTCTTTTATTACTGAACTACAGAATAATTTTCCAAAGAAAACCGCTAATACAATTATAAAAATGGAAGTTTTGGATATAATCAGCGATCTTAGGGTCACTACCAAAGCTGGCTGGTGCGTTTATTTTGATACATCGAGAACTGCCGGTAACCAGATCATAAGCTTGGGCAGAGTTCTAACCGAAGTCGCTGCTAAAAAGCAACCACTTGAATATGTCGATCTTCGGGTCAGAGACAGAATATTTTATAAGTAGGTTCGATGCTCGCTTCGGGGGAGAGGACCACAATATTTGTATAATAATTTATTAATATTAATAAATTAACTTCTAGGTATAAACGTATAAATGCCATAATGTTAATTTAACTAATTATTTGATAATAATACAATTATCAAATAATTAGTATTTTACAGTTCAAATAATATATTATGTTAAACTATACATTTAACAATTTACTTGCAAAGAAAACTCCAGCCACATACTGCAGAGCTATTACAGATACAGAATAACTTTCTCCAATATTTAGGCTTTGCAAAGATATAAACGATGTATTTTTATCGTTTTCTATGACCACTTACACCCCCAAGTCGATATAATCAAATAGTCGTCCAAGATATATTGTGCGACACAATGCTTCAAGCAGTTCTGGTAGGTAAGGGTGAGGCTATGGTAGTCATCTAAGTATTTAATTAGGTCGACCCATACCGTTTAGACTTAGGGCGCAGAGAAAAAAGGGGGAACTTCTTTTACTTTATAATGTAACAATTCTATTGTATTTTGATTAAGTAATTGAGTATTTTAAAAATAATCCCCCCAAAAAAAATTGGATATAATTTGTAATCATAAACGATAACTTAATATATTAATTAAAACCGGATTTCTTCGCCTGGCTTTATCTCTTTAGTACTACTGATGATTATTTTTTCATGTGGAAGTATCGTGGTTATGTCTTTAAAGTCACTAGGAGCTATCTCTCGTTGCTTTTTGTCGCTATGAGTACTGTTTGTATGTATTGTACTCGGTTTCGCCACTGTGACGATGATTTCTTTTATCTCAGTCTTTGTCTCCAATTTTGGTTTTTCAATGGGGGAATCCAGCTTCTTGGGTTCTATATTTTTTGTATTTTCGGTAATTGCCTGTTTTAACTTATCTGCCAGCTGAGTGTTATCGTTTTTTACTTCACTCTTTCCCCTATTTAAATTTGAATTAGAACGAGAATTTGTGTTCTTTTCTTTATTGTTACTATTAAATTTGTTTTTACTTCTCTCATTATTGTCGTTATGATCATTACTACTATTATTGGAAATATTGGTATTACCGCTAGCGCTAGGTTTTTCTTTATCTGGTTGCGGAGTAACCATTTCTTTGTTAGCAGGTGGAATGTAATTAGGATTTGTAATAGGTCTATCGCCTTCGTTGGCATTCACGCCAGCGATTACCGAATCGATATTGTACCATTTCCGAATATCGTCTTCTACTTTCTTTTTTGGAGTACCGTATTTTTTTCGCGAAATAGCAATTACTATGCTCGTTAGATCTTCCGTTGGCTCTGCAGAGGGAATACTTTTTGCTGAGAATGGTGAGCTATTTACTCCATTTACTGGCATATTAAGGTATAAATGCCGATTGTCTAGATTGATAAGGTCATTCTGTGAAAATATAGGCTCAAATTCTTTTTCTAGAAAGCTAGCATCTGTTGCGCCCACCCTAAATGATATCAGAGTACCTACGTTGCCAAATACCGCGTCTCTAACCTCTTCCTCCATCTGTGCAACGTATTGGTTGGCCACAGCTAGGGAAAGATGGTATTTTCGGGCTTCAGAAAGAATGGTTCCAAAGGATTCTGTGGCAAAATTTTGAAACTCATCAACGTAAAGATAGAAGTCTTTCCTCTCTGATTCAGGAATAAACGCTCTTTGCATGGCAGCGAGCTGGATTTTTGTGATTATTAATGAGCCAAGAAGTTCTGAGTTTATCTCCCCTATTTTGCCCGTTGATAGATCTACTAGTAATATTTTTCCCGTATCCATTATTTCTGAAAAGTTAACAGTGCTTTTTGGTTGACCAACAATATTGCGAATAGTTTCTGAAGCTGTAAATTGGCCAACTTTATTAAGAATAGGCGCTACAGTCTCAGTAGCCATTTTATCATTATAGGTAGAAAACTCTTTGAGCCAGAACATCTGTACTACTGGGTCAGTTACTTGGCTAACTACATTTTTGCGATAATTTTTATCGGTTAGCATTCTGACAATACCTAGCATAGTAGAGCCCTCAACTTCTGCTAGCGCTAGTACCGTGTGATTTAAGACATATTCTAGCCTTGGCCCCCAGGAGAACCCAAACATTCTCTTCAGTACTGATATAAAGCCCTTTGCAGTCTCTTCACGCATTCCAGGGGGGCTTTCCAGGGGATTAAAACCTAGGGGAAACTCTTTATCAGAGGGGTTAAGATAAATAACATCATCTAGGCGCTCTTTGGGGATAAATTTAAGAATATTATCTATAGCCTCTCCATGAGGATCAATAAAGGCTACACCCTCCCCTCTTTGGATATCTTGTATCGCTAAACCTTCAAGAAGCCTAGACTTTCCTACTCCAGTTTTCCCGATTATGTACATATGTCTTCGTCTATCATCTCTTTTGATCCCGAACAGTTTATCGCTATTTCGGAAAGTTGTAATCGCAAGGGGTGAAATGTCTTTATCGTTAATGTTTTCATCAGTAATGAAGGGCAAGCTTGATGGTGGTTCGCCTTTTTTCGAAGATGTCCATACGATATTGGGCGTTTCTACCGAAACATGTGGCAAGTGATATAAACTTGCAAGTTCTTCAATATTAAGATCATAGCCCTTGTCATTAAATAGTCTTGCCCGATAAGCGTTTAAGAATTCTTCACTTGTAAATAAACCCTTCCCAGTAAAGCCATTTAAGTTTGTTGTATTAAATTGTTTAAAAGCACCAACAACGGCTTGAATTTTATCGGTAGCCTTTTCTCTGGACTTAGAAAGATATACAACCCTTATCATGACGCGATACCCGAGTTTGGCGCTCTTGTCTTCAATGGCTGTTAACTCAGTTTCTTCTGCATGAGAAAGTTTAGGCGCCTCAGGCTTAGCATCTTTTTTAGCTTCTACGGGTGCAACATTGAGCGCATTGAATATAAAATCTAGAGGGAGGGTGCCGGAGTTGGGTTTTATGGTTTTTTTAGACGCGATATATGAAAGAGCTTTTTTCCTCCAGTCGTCATTTTCTGGTTTTGCGAGTATTTGAATCCAAATTTGTTCATTTGGCTCATTGGTCATAGAAAGCATGCCCGTAATTCCTGCCAGCGGGTCAACATCAAAGTTCAAAAAAGTTTTTATTGGGTAAATATCATCTTTTGTAAGAAGTAATTCTGTTCCCGCAATAGCATCTGGATTTTTATCACCGTCTACATCGGTTGTTTTTGAGTAGTCATTAACCACTGATATTTCCGCAGTCGGATATTGAGCATAGACTTGACCTTCTACAAATTCTTTAATCTTCTTGGGCACCCAGATGAAAAATTCTATAGAATTTAACGTAGAGACGATTTCAAGGCTGAAATGTTCTTGTACGGTGGTTCCCTTTTTTTGTTCGCTTTTTGAATGAAGAATACCGTGTAGGGCTGCGAACATCATTTCTGCTGCCACAGGGCCTTTCTCATTATTTTTAGGTATTTTTATTGATAAGACAGTATGTTCAATTTCGTTTACGTATGAAGCTTTTTTAAAATTTTTCCATGAAAAAAATAGAACTAGTGGTACTATAAACCACCAAGTCCAAACTACAACACTCCACATTCCTCCAAGTATCGCTAAGCTAAGTTCCTGCAAAAACATTATTCCCTCCCGTTAGAAATGGTATAAGTAGCCCGAGATATTCGCCTAAATCGATCTCTTTGGAGATTGAGTAATATCGTCGTTTCTTTTACAACCCTTCGTTTCAATACCTCTATTATAATATCGTCTTTATGCATAGGTTCGCCAGATGTAATTAATATTTCTGCTATTACATCCTCTACCACGCCAGAAGTATAACCCCACTCCTTGAGCGCATAGATACCTCGACCGATTAAAATAAATCTGTCATCACGTATAAGTTCATTGTGTACGGCTTGTCTGGTAACGGTTTTTTTCTTAGTTCCAACATCTTGAATCTTTTTTGATATTTCAGAATAATGAAGAGGTTTTTTGTGTTTCTTTAAGATGTAATATGTTTTATCCTTAATACTTTTAGGATTAATTTCACGCCATTTGGTAAGGCCGAAGTGTCCTGCTTCGGTTTTGATGATTTCCTTAGCGGTCGATAATATCGCGATAATATTTTTAGTATCTGTATTTGCTTCAGGGATAGTCATTTTTATTTCTCGTATAAGCTTTACTTCTTCTATGGGATTTTGTTCTTTTTCGAGGATACTAATAGCTGCAGCACTAATCGTTTTAATTAAGGGTATTGTAATTGGTTCGACAAAATACGATTTTTTAAAGTTATCAGCGTCAGAGAGCGTTGAGATGTTGTTACTGCAAGAGATCAAAAAACTTAGTTGATATCGTTGTTTTGTAGTAACCACAGCGGTGAAAATATCCTTTTCTAGGTCGCCAGAAACGATGATGCCACCGTTATTGATTATAATATCTTTAATGATTATATATATTTCTTGAGCTCGCATGTCGGTTTTGCCGAAGTCGCGAAGCTTACCAATGGCGTTCTTCTCTATTTGTCGTACGCGTTCCCTAGTAATGCCTAGACTCTTACCTATTTCTTCGAGAGTTTTTGGTTTTAGGCCATCAACACCAAAGCGTTCGCTCAACACTTGTCTTTCGCGATCTTTTTTTATTTTTGCAGAATTCAAAAAAAAATTAACCTCGTCTGTTGCATTAAATTTTGCAACCGAAGGTATCTCTACTGTATTCGTGTTTTTTTCTTGTTTTCTAGGCATAATTCGTAATACGATTATAGCATAAAATAGCCTGTTGTGTCAACTTATTTGCCTATAGCGTTATTTTATGAATATATCTATTAAAGTGCCCGCAACGGTGCTGATAACCACCAGAATCAGGGCTATTTGTGCGAGATTTTTCCACTTAATGCCTCTAGCTGCTAGAACGACGAAGACCTCTCCACCAGCGGCAGAAAGTCCAGCTACTACGGCGCCAAAGGTAATGATTTTTTCAATATATAGAGTCGCTATCGCTATAGAGGTGCCACAACCTGGTATCAACCCCACTAATGACGCAAGGAAAGGCTGTAGCCATAAAATATTCGCAAAAAAGTCGTTTAAAAAAGTCATTGTATAGGTGTCTTGAATATAATTAAAAATAGCAAGCGTGATAAATACAATAAAGACCACTCGGATAGCATGTTTGATGGCATGTATGATCTCGCCTTTCAGGCCATCATGGTGCGGATGTTGTGCGCAACAAAACTCTATTTCTTTTTCAATTTTGGTTCTGCGTATCTTAAATCCAGGGAAGAAGTCTACTAGGTAGCCAGCCGTTATGGCTATAATTAGCTTAGCCAGTAAAATCGGTATAAACTTTTCTATCCCAAGCGGTATAAATACATATATCGCTTCGTCAGAGATAGCAATAATCGCGGCTACCAAGGTTCCTAGGGTCGCTATCCCTTCCGTAAACAATATCGCTATTACAACAGCTACATTACATCCGGGAAGCATTCCGAAAAGTGCAGCGAACAGAGGCATCATTTTCTTGGATTTTTCGAGTTTATGTTCAACCTTATGTCCGTATCGATGATTAAAATAATCAACAATCACAAAGATAGGCAGGATTATTACTCCTACTCTTAGCGCAGTTTTTGCTGCTTCTATTATTGGTTCCCAATTCATTAGGTTATTTTACCACTATTTAAACAATCTTTTATAATTTAGCCAGCTAGAAAGTTCGCTTTCATTTTGAATGTATCCACGATATTCTATATTTTCTCCGAGATGTATGCCTAGGTGCAGGTGTTTTCTCTCCCCCCCACTATTAGTACTGTAGGCTGGTGCCAAATTTGCTATTAAACTTTTTTTGTTTAAAATGTCGTTAACTTTTAGGTTTGATGAAGCAATATCAAGATGACCGTAAAGCACGGTTACTACTTGTTCTCCCACGTTGCAATCTTGGATAACAGCTCCTCCATATCCTTCTATTGGTCCGATTAGACGTATTTTTCCGTTACATATTGCGGTTATTGGCACCGCGATATCTGCCTCATTAGATAGCGTTTCAAAATCAATGCCGGTATGAAATCCTATAAAATTCTCGGGCTGTATTGGTGATTCAGTAGGCGTGACATAGATTCCAAAAGGTTTTTTTGTTATTCTGGATAAAGAATTTGAGATGGGTTCGCCTAATGTCCCTATATTCGATGTCGTCGTCGGTATTGGTGTAGGCGTTGGCGTTAACATCGGCGTCACACTAGGAGAAGATTTTGCATTAATGCTTCGTTGTAAATATACCCTACCTTTTACGACGCATTTTCGTGGATTGCTCATCTGAACTGGGATGCCAGCCTTTATACAACTTTCATAACTATTTATTTGGCTTAAGGTAAATTGTTTATATGCGTATACTAGAACAATAAATATAATAAAAATTATTAATAATAAAAAATAATATATTCGCTTATTGTGTATCTTAATTCGTAAAAATTTACGTTTCCTATACATCTTGCTTTCTTTCTTCTAGCCTTTTTTTGATCTCTAACTCTGCACCATTTGAGCTCGGTTGATAATATTTCTTGTGCTTTAATTCTGGTGGTAAATATTCTTGTTCAACGAAGTGTCCAGGATAATCATGAGGGTACTTATACCCCTTCCCTTTTCCTTGACTTTTATCAAAACCTGTTGGTGCATTTACGATATGTTTAGGCACACCGCTGAATTTTTCTTCTCGAACATCACGAAGTGCATTATCGATAGCAAGATATGAGGCATTCGACTTTGGTGCACTGGCGAGATATATAACACATTGTGCGAGATTGATTCTTGCTTCTGGAAGGCCGATTTTTGTAACTGCATCGAAGGTGGTATTCGCAAGCACTAGTGCCATCGGTGCTGCATTGCCGATATCTTCAGAGGCAAAGACCAACATTCTGCGAGCAATAAACTTAGGATCTTCACCGCCCTCTATCATTCTTGCTAGCCAGTAGATTGCTGCGTCAGGGTCACTACCACGCATTGATTTGATAAAAGCCGAGATAATATCGTAGTGCTCGGCGCCCTGTTTGTAACTACTGATGAATCTTTTACTAATTGCTTGTTGTAAAATATCTTGAGTAATTTTGTTATTCAATAATTTGGAATTTGACGCGATTTCTAATGAGTTTAGGGCCACTCTTGCATCACCGCTAGAATATTCAGCCAGAGTCTCGAGTGCTTTCTTGTCTATCTTGATTCCCCTGTCCCCAAGACCGTTTGTTTTATCCTTTAGTGCAGCCTTAATAATGTTTATTATATCTATTTCTTCAAGTGGTTTTAGTTCGAATAGTTTCGACCGAGACATGATGGCAGAGTTGATTTCAAAACCTGGATTCTCGGTCGTCGCGCCTATCAAAATAATAGTACCGTTCTCAATATGAGGAAGAAAACCGTCTTGTTGAGATTTGTTAAAACGATGTATTTCGTCAACGAAAAGAACAGTTTTTTTGTCATAAAGCTCTCTGTTTTCTTTTGCTTCTTTGACTACTCTACGGAGATCGGCTACACCGCTAGTAACTGCGCTAAATTCTTCGAAATTGCTCTTTGTTTGGTTTGCGATAATCCGTGCGAGAGTAGTTTTGCCAGTTCCCGGTGGCCCCCATAGGATTATCGAAGAGAGAGTATCATTTTCGATAATTTGTCGTAGAAGTTTCCCTTCACCGACGATGTCCTCCTGACCAAAAAAGAGATTAAAATCAGTGGGCCTCATTCTGTCAGCAAGAGGTTTGTGAGAATTATTTTTATTAAAGATATTTGGTATTTCCATAGTCTTATTCTAAGCTTAGAGTAAGCATAATTCAAGTGTACGTCTAGACTGTCTGTATGCCATCATGTGTTATCTCAAGTACCTTACTTGGTTTTATGGCTTCAAGAAACTCTCTGTCGTGAGTAATTACTATGTACGTTCCAGAGTATTTGTTGATAGCGGACTGAAGCTCTTCTGCGGCAGCAATATCCAAATGATTGGTTGGTTCATCAAAGAGCAGGACATTGGCTCCTTTCCACGACAAGCTAGCAAGTATCAATCTCTGTCTTTCTCCTGGGCTCATCTTTTCAGCAACTATATTATTCTTTTCATCTAGGTTAAATCTAGCGAGAACTTGTCGTAGTTTTCCTTCGGTTAAGCTTGATTTATCTGCCTCTAGTCCAGTCATGATCTTGAAATTATCTAGTAAGCTTTTATCTGGTGCTGGAATCGATTGATCCTGGTCAATAAGGCCAAAGTGGACACTGGGACCGATGGATATATCTCCCGAAGTGGGCTTCAGTTCTTTGAGTAATATTTTTAATAATGTAGTTTTACCTACACCATTAGCTCCCACTATCGCTATTCTATCCCCACGATTTACCTCTAGAGTCAGGGGTCCTATCTTTCGTTCTTTGCTTAGGTTTATTTCGACTTTATCTAGCTTTGCAATCGAGTCACCCAGATATTCGTGGTTATCAAACAGGAAATTTAAGTCCAACTCCTTTTGAGGCTTCGACTTATCGTCCATTCTACCGATTCGATTTCTTAAAACTTCAGTTTGACGCCCTAGTTTTCTGGTAGCAGATTCTTTCTCCCTATTGAAAGCGAGCTTATCGTTATCCTTTTTGTTTTTTGAATTATTCGATTTTGTCGCATTTCTTTGCATTTCCCGATAAGCTTTTTCTGCTCGTTTTTTGTCTTCTAAGTAGTTCTCATAATCAGATTTGATTTTTTCTTTTTCTAGATGTTTTTCGTTGAGGTAATCATCATAGCTCATATTGTATGTCGCCAGTCCAGTCGCGTTAGCGCTAAGTTCCAGTACTTTTGTGCTCAATTTACGGATAAAGGTTCGATCATGAGAAACAAAAATCACAGCCTTTTTGTTATTTAGTAAATACTCTTCTAAAAGTATCAGGCCTTCTTTATCGAGGTTATTTGTAGGCTCGTCGAGTAAGAGAATGTCACTACCCGCAAGCATAATAGTAGCCAGAAGAAGCTTCGTTTTTTCTCCCCCAGAAAGTGTGCCAACCTCTCTATCTAGAGATATCTCTCTAATTCCGGTCGAATCAAATACCTTTAATCTTTGAAACTCTTCGATATCCCCTATTCTTAGCTTTAGATATTCAAGAACGCTGCCCTTATAATTTGCCGGTATTTCCTGGGGGAAATAGCAGATACTTTGTTCTTTATCTTTCACTATTTCTCCCGAGTTTGCTTCTAATTCACCGGCAATTATCCGCAAGAGAGTACTTTTACCGACCCCGTTTTCACCTATTAGGGCGACCTTTTCACCCAAATCCAAAGTAAGAGAAATATTATTTAGTATTTCTCGACCTGCTATATTATAGTAAATATTATTTATTTTAATCATTTTGTGGCCTTATTCTAGGCCAAACACGGCTTATATTCAAGTAGGTATCAGGGTGTTTTCTCGAAGCAACTTATCTAGTTCCCTTGCTTCATCGCTGACCTTTAAGGACATTTCATTATATCCTAGCAAGCTTAAGCCATCGAGTTCACGAATACGAGAGAGCGCGACATATCCAAGTCCATATGTAAATGCTCGGCTGAGGTCTATTTCGGCATAATCAAGAGTCATTCCTTGGCTTTTGTGTATTGTTATCGCCCATGCAAGCCGTAGCGGAATTTGTTCGATCCAGCCATCGAAGTCGATTTCTTCTATTCCCCAACGGATCGGCATCGCGATTATTTTGTTGCCCTTAAATGTTTCTACTATTGGATTGTTGGTTTCTAAATCGAAACCGATTATTGTACCCGTGGTGCCATTTACGTATCCTTTGGCAAGATTATTAAATACGAACATTACAACGGCGCCGATCTTTAGCTTTAGTTTCTCGGGTGCGAGACAACCTTTTTTCATTTGGCCGACGATAAAGTCATCACCGCTCGACGACATCAGATAGACTCTTTCGGCTTCATCTATCACTGCTAATCTCTGGAGATTATAGTCATCGACATTAGAATTGTGGGTAAAAAGCTTGGTGGGTATTATTCCTTCATCGAAGCCACAGTTTATTCTAGAGCTTAGTAGCTCGCAGGATTCTTCTGTCACTCTAGATTCTCTGATCTCGTTTAGAAGCCTATAAAGGTCGTTATTGTCGCTCTGTCTGTATTGTTTCTCGAGATAACATATCTGGAGGTCCATCTGTTGCCAGGCAGTGGATTTATTAACAAAATCACCACTAGATTTACCTTTCGCAACCGGAGGCAATTGGAAAAAATCTCCACAAAGCACTACTTGCAAGCCACCAAATGGCCCTAGATCCGTTCTTACTCTACGGCAAATCTCATCTATCATGTCTAGTTGATGGGCGTGTAGCATCGATACTTCGTCTATTATCAGAACTTTTGCTTCTTGGATTCTTTTTACTGTAGATTTGTTACGACTAAAAAGCTTTTTGATATCTGCGCTAGTTATATTGTCCTTGATCCCTATCCCCGACCAAGAGTGGATGGTCACCCCGTTTAGATGTGTCGCAGCAATGCCAGTAGAGGCGGTAATGCCAACAGCAATATCGTTTTTATTTAAATACTGAATAAACTGGTTTAGTAGAAATGTTTTTCCAGTTCCTGCTTGGCCAGTTATCAGAGCATTTTTGCCGCTTACTAATATTTCAAAAGCTTCTTCTTGGGTCATTTATGTATTATCCCGTTTATTGGGAATATATTCCAGTAGACAGTCCATATATTTTGAGTACGAGTGTGTTTTTATAGATGAAGGGTTAAGGTTATTGAAAATTATGACCTAAATATTTTTTAATGTCTTGACCGCCCTGTTTGTTTGTTCAATAAAATCACCTTTGTATTCTATGATACGGAGGTTATATTTGTTTGTTTCTTTTGTAATTTTATCAGAATATTGGCTGAGCATATTGGCAATTTTGGGATAAATTTTGTTATTTTTTGATTTATTTTTCACCCAGCATGACTCACTTTGATCTAGTAGTATATTATTGATAAAATCTTCAGATTTTTGTTTCGTCACTATTACTGCCTTTATCTTTTTTTCGCCGTACTGGTCTATCATCTCTTTTATAAATTTCGGCGCCAGGTGATATCCTTCTATTATGATATTGTGTCCGTCTCCCAGGGTATACGCTATTAGCCCCCCGATTGCAGGTTGTGTAATTGCTCCTTGAGCGGTGTAGGCACGGATAATGTCTGTTGCAGAGTTATTGTTATACATTTCTTCATTTGATGATGTATTCTCTCTAATTGTATCGATGGGAAATAGCCTCGCAATATCAGCTTTATCAATATAAGGCTTTACCATACCCTCGATAGTGTCTGTGGAGACCCACGGGATGCCAGTATCTATGGACAGTTTATTTGCGACCGTTGTTTTCCCACATCTTGGCGGCCCGCCTATAAGATATATCATATATTACCTCAAAATTATTTTGTTCTTTAAGCTCATTGAATTTTTCCGAGAAATTCCCATATCTTGACCATCGCTAGTGTGTCGAGTCCACAGTAGTCCCAGAGGTCTTTTAGAATTTTCTCTTTTTCGTCTGGATTATTACCATCGAGGACCGCTCCCATCCACAGTCTTTGGGCAGCCAGTCCTTCGGATATTTCTAGGTCTTTGTGTGAAAGCTCGGGAATAAGTACAGGTAGAACGTGTTTTATTGAAGCACTACCGCCAAATCTAGCGTCCACGTAGTCAAACTCTATAAATGGAGTGATTAGATCGATGATTCTCTCATTCAGATTATGATAAAAGGTATGAAACTCGGGCAACATCTCTCCCATATCCCGATTACATCCCTTTTCGAAATCTTCCCACCAGACTAGTACACTGCCTTTTTTGCCAATATTTTCTGCAAGAGATTGTGATAGTGGTAATACTGGATTGCTATTGTCCTTGTGTAGATATTCGAGATGTCTTACTTCTGCCCCAGGGCTATCTATAATATGTAGTGAATATTGGAAAGGCACTTGTTGAAACGGTTTATGACCGTCAAAATACGGTATCACACTGCTCATAGTCTCATAGTCAAGAAAATATATAGGATACTCTATTGTTGCCAAGAATTGTTTAATATTTTCTTTATTAATAAGCGCTTTATTCTGTTTTAGGGCCTTTATTTGCCATCCTTGTTTATCAGAGAGACCAGCGAAATCTTCTGGAACCTCGGCAATCTTCGTGTAACCAGCTTTTTCTAGCTTTCCTATCAGGGTCGCGCTAGGATTATAGATATCATAGATACTGCCATCACCGCTTTTTATCCCTGCTAGTAGTTTGTATATTTCTATCCAGTCAGAAGTAGCCGAAAGACCACAGTGTGCAGGTGAAATATCTGGCATTTTATCTAGCTTGGCAGTTCTAAGAGCTTCTGCGATATTTTCTCTGGCCGCAGGTATTCGTTTTTTTACGGCATCGGTAATATCTGTGACCGTAGTAATGTCCTCGGGTTTTATTTCTCCTTGTCGAACGAAGTCTTTGTTCACATGAGCTACCATAATGTTGCGTACATGGTATCCCGAGTCCTCGATCACTATTGTCTGAAATGCCAGATCATGTTCGTGATATACTCGTGGTCCCGTGGAAGATTTGATTTCATATAGATCAATCATATTCTCGTCAACAAACTGGATTACGTCAAAAATACAGGTTAGCTCCCCTGCTTCGAAACGACCTTGGAATATAGTTTTAGCGCCAGATTCGATTACCAGTTTTGTTCTACCCGGTAGAGATAGATACTCTTTGTAGCCGTCCCAGTTTAGCTTCACACCATCTGGAAAAAGCTTCTCGGCGTAGGTTTCAAAACGAAAACCCGCTGCGAATATCGCTTGAGTAGCCGCGTCGTATGGCGGCAGTTTCTTGGGCTCATTCTTTTTGAGCCAAAGCCAAGCAGGGTGTTTTAAATATAATAAATAATCAGATTTGGATAATTGCATACTCGCCTATCTAGTTGGTAAAGCCAACGTGCTTGGTATTTTCTTCTGCTTGCTCTATCTTAACTCCAAAACCGCTTTCATACTGTTCTATATTGGTTTTGAGTGCCTCGTAGAGCCTTTTGGTGTGTCCTGGTGACATTATTATCCTTGAGAGCAACATTCCTTGGTTCTGGAAGATATTAATGAAATCTAGGGTAAATTCTTCTCTAGTATGTCCGATCATCGCGACATTGGCATAGTTTCCCTTCAGGGTGGCGTCATCGGCTTTTATTTGTACTTGTTGTTCCATAGTGTCTCCTTTTCTCTCTTCGTCATTCTGAACCGAGTGAAGAATCTAGGATTGTATCTGGATTCCTGCTTACCGCAGGCAAGCTTCTTTCCGACTCAGGATGACGATTTGGGGGTGTTAAATTATTATTTTGATACTAATTTCTCTGCTACTAGTTGGGTTATTCTCTTTGGAGGTTTATTTCTAGCTTTAAATGTTTCTTGAACCAAAAGATAGAATAAAGCGATAAATATTGCTATTGCCCAGGCAGAGAAGTTAAGCGGTGCCATGCCAGCGAATTTCTGGAGAAAAGGAACGTAAATTAATAAATTTACAAACATAAAAGACACGGCCAGTCCTATCCAGACTCTTTGTGAACCAAGTAGTTTCCATACTGGTTTTCTGGCTGACCGTATAGAAAAAGCGTTGGCATATTGGCACAGGGCCATGGTGGCATAAGTGACAGTAGTGGCCGCAATATATGTTTCGTTATTCGGAAAAGCACTCCCCCAACGCCAACCATTTAGATATCCATATATGCAAAATCCCGCCACCGAAAAAACACCCAGCATTATACCACTCCTTACGATGTAGTAGATAGTATCTGTACCAAAGAGGATATCCTTTTTGTCTCTTGGCGGTTTTGACATCACATCATCCTCTTCTATATCGCCTGCAAGTGCGAGAGCCGGAAAAGCCTCTGCGCAGAGGTCGATTAATAGTATTTGGATAACAAAAATCGGAGGCAAGCCGATAACTAGCCCAAAAACAACAGCAGTGAACTCCGCCATATTTGCAGTAAAGACATATTTTGTTGCTTTTTTGATATTGTCATAGACGATTCTGCCCTCTTTTACCGCCCAAACAATAGAAGAAAAACTGTCGTTCAGCGAAACCATTTCTGCAGCTTCTTTGGTAACATCTGTTCCTGTCAGCCCCATCGCTACGCCAATATCCGAGGTCTTTAGAGCCGGAGCGTCATTGACGCCATCGCCTGTGACCGAGACGATATTTCCATGTGCTTGTAGTACTTTCACTAGCCGCAGCTTGTGGATTGGGTCTACCCGAGAGAATATTACATCTCCAGTTTCGATAATCTGATATAGTTCATCGTCTTTCAATTGATTTAGTTCATTACCGTCGATGACGCGCGGATCTATGTTCAGCTTGATTCTCTTACCTACGGCTGCTGCTGTCAGGCCATAGTCGCCAGTCGCCATTATTATCTTTATTCCAGCTTCTTTAGCGATTCTGACAGTTTCTGCTACATCTTCTCTTGGTGGATCGATAATACCAAGAAGTCCTAAGAAAATCAGGTCAGAATCGATTGTACTGCCATCCATAGGCTTATAGGCAGAGGCTATTACTCTCAGCGCATCCTTGGAATATTCGTCATTTGTTTTTTCGATATCTTTTCTATCAGCTGTAGTTAGTTCGACTGCTTTGCCACCCTTAAGTATTTTTGTACATTTTTGTAAGATAACCGCAGGCGCCCCTTTGACGTATACCGTCTTTTCACCTTTGTAGTCGACTGCCTTGGCCATGAATTTTCGTTCTGAAGTAAAGGGTATTTCCTCTACACTTTTCGCTTCCCTCTGCATCGTATAAGTATCTAGTCCTGCCTTTTCTGCTGCCACAAGCAGAGCGATCTCGGTTGAGTCACCGATATAATCTGGTTTGTGATGATTTTTTGTATCGACTTCGGCATTATTGGAAATAGTTACAGCTTGAAACAATATATTAGTTTCATCCAGACAGCTTCTGTTGCACAGTTTTCCTTCACGGGTGATTTCCCCGTCGAGACTATATCCCACGCCCTTTATATGATAATTTTCGTTATTAAAGTAAATCTCTTTTACGGTCATCTGGTTCTTGGTTAGGGTGCCTGTTTTGTCAGTAATGATGTAGTTTGCCTCACCTAGGGTTTCCACTGCCGAAAGTCTGCGGATAGCAGCCTTTCTTCTGGTCATTTTTTGGATGCCGATCGCAAGTGCGATAGACACCGTGGCTGGTAAACCCTCAGGGACAAGAGAAGATGCTACTCCGATGGCAAAACGAAAAGATTCTAGTGCGTCAAAGTGACCCTTTGCTACTGTATCGACTACGAGCAGGATGAGAACGACCCAGAAGGTTGCTTTGGCTACAGTCTTGGCAATCCGGTCTATCTCTATTTGTAGCGGTGATTTTGATACCTTTTGGGTCGAGGTTATTTTGGCAATTTTACCAAAGCTAGTTTCCATTCCGGTGGATACCACCACACCGATACCGTTACCAGAGATTACGTCAGTTCCCATAAATACAGAGCCTGTTACATCGACTACGTTTCTCTCGTTCTCCTCTGTTACCATCGCTACTTTGGATTGTGTTTCAGATTCTCCTGTAAGTGCTGCATCATTCGTTTCTAACTCATTTGCAGATATTAGCCGGATGTCTGCTGGTATCTTCATTCCCTCGGAAAGAACAATAATGTCACCGGGTACGATATCCATGGCGTCGATAGTCTGGCGGTCATTGTCTCTGATAACGGTTGCAGACTGAGCGACAAATTTCTTAAGAGCGTCTATCGCTTTATCAGCTTTGTATTCTTGGAAAAAACCAATAGTGCTATTGGCAATCACAACTAAAAAGATGACAATTGCATCTTTAGGTGCTCCTAGAATATATGCGAGACCGGCGGCCGTCAGAAGAACTATCGCTAGAAGGTCAGTGAATTGGACAAGAAATTTGACTATATATGGAGTTCGTTTTTGCTGTACTAGCTTATTGTGGCCGTATTTATTGAGACGCGTTGTAACTTCTGCGCTCGAAAGACCTTTGTCAGTCGTCTTTAGAGTATCTAATACTTTAGTAATATCGTCATAGAGCAATGAATTCATAAATATATTTTATGCTATATATAGATAATAATGAAGAGAAATAAATACAAATGGAGAAGGTCCGCGCCGGGAAGACGCTTTATATAGCTACCTTCTCGTTGCGGACCTCTTGGACCTAGTCTTCGACCTCATCGATCCCGAGCATCGCTCTCGCGACTTCGATATCGGGTGCCAGGTCGAAGTTGTTGGTGTACTTCACCAACTTCTTAGAGACCTTCTCGTCCTCGGGGACTACGATCACAAACGGAATGTGATCATTCATCAGGTACCGACCAAAGCTGTAGATACGGCCGATAGCCGCGCTACAAAGCTTGGTGACCATTGCGAGGTCGAGAATGACTCCGGCCTTGCGGGCCTTTATCAGAGTCTTGTCGAACTCGAGTCGGAGAACCGGCTCGACACTGTCGTCGAGATTTCCTCCGAGCTTCAGGATCACGGCCTTGTGGCCGTTACCTGCTTCGAACTTTTCGATACTGTGTACACAATGCATATATCCCCCTCAGTCGGTTTCTAGTATTGCCGGGTTTTCGGAAAAGAACCATGAACCCCACAGCTCTCTCTTGACACCTACTTGCAGCGAATGTACCCACATTCCCCCTATGGGGATTTCGAAAGAGGGAAAGAAATCGAGTTCGATCTCTCCCTGCCAAACCACTTTCTCACGGTCAACGATATCGTAGATGACAAGTGAGTCACCGGTCTGGAGCAAGTGCAGGCCATCATAGCCGCCTTGCCTTCCTTCTTCTTCGAAGGCCCAGAAACCTCCTTCGGTTCCGGTCTCGAAGTAGAAATGTAACGTACCCACAAGTTTCATGTGGCTCACCTCCCAAACGATGTTATCGTGATTGAGACAAAGAGGATTATACAACATAATGAGTGTTCTGTAAAGATAAACATATACTCCCCAGTCATCCATGGCCCGCTTTCGTCATCCTTGCGAACGCGAGGGTCTCTTTTGGCAACGTCATCCTGAGTCGAAACGAAGCTTGCCTGCGGTAAGCAGGGATCCATGTCCACTCTCCTTATCGTTCGAATTCTAATGAGAACTACAGATACAGGTTATATGTAGTTTTCATAGGATCTACGTAATCCAACCATCAGTTCGAAAAGAAAGAGAGTAAAGTAACGAAGTTATAATAAATAACTTCCGGTATCGGCTTGTTGTTATTTATTATATTTGAGCTACTGCAACGAATGATACTTTAAAGAATCTGTTAGGTTGGGCTTTTTGCACCACTTTTATTAAAAAAGTGGCATATATTATAATATAACGTTTAAAAGATATTCGCTAAAGTCGTAATTGCTCGACCTCGAAGATAGTCGAGTACACGGTACCAAGGCGATTTTTCATTGGGATTAACGCTTAAATATACCGCCCCTTTGTCATCCCTGGTCGCACTTGTCCTCCAGTAGCTTGTTAGCGAAGTAGGAACCCCAGTCTGCCCGAGCCGTACGCTCGTGTCGGCCAGGGGGATCTCTCTAGTTCCCTTTTATAAATTCCAAAAGTTTCCTTTTAGTTTCCTCTGGGTCATTCGTATATATAAAGATATACTGTCTCGTCGTATTCCCACGGACGACGCATTTAAACCCACTATCGATGTCGAGAAGCTTGATGTTGCGTATTCCCCTGCCGATAACCTTGATTTCACCGAGAGAAATCTTACTCACTTCTGGATATTTGGATGCAGCATCGACAAAATCCTCCGCAGCATCGATGATGGTGGTGTGACTGCCGGCATATTTGCTGCCAGAGCGGTGCGGACTCATTTCTTATTCTCTCTGGCCTTCTCCCACCGTATTTCTAGCTCTTGTTTTACTTCAGTCTCGAAATCCAAAATTGATATGCCGTATACTTTATTAAAATCCTTTGCAAAGCCCTTTTCTGTCATATCTGGGCCCATATATTTGATCATTTCTAGTAGCTTATCTTTACCGTAGTCTCGGACTAACTTGTTTACCATCAGGATTCCCCAGCGATATGTTTGCTGATCACAGCTAGAATAATGCTTTGCACAGACATTTTCGTCAGTTTCTACTGGGAGATATGTTTTCTGTCCCGCCATGTGTTCGGCTAGTCCCTCGACAAACCAAATAGGCTCCCCGTTGTATCTTCCGACGATATGATCAAAGTACCAGTGGCTCATCTCGTGGTGGACTACTTTCCAAAAATCCCCCTTTTTATGCGGGGTGATGTCTTCCAAAACACTTTCGTCGATAAAGGCCAGTCCCCTGCTATGCGTAGTCGCCCTGACCCAGTCCTCTGTTTTCCTACCTGTGAATTCGTCCATCTCAGCCCTAGTAAATAGAAACTTTATCGGCGGATCAGGGACTTTATCAGCATCGGTGAGCTCGAAGAACTCTCGACACAGTTTTTGTATTTCTTTTATCTTCTTTGTATTCATAATTACTTTTCCTCTCCTGTGTCATCCCTGGCCACAAACCAGGGATCTCCTGCTTATTGTTCGAAGATCGGCAGTAGCCGAAGCGAGAACTAAAAAATAGCCTCTTGGTACTAGTTTATACCTCGCTAATTACGTCAAAGCCCTTGAAACTACCAGTTATGGCAAGGCCAATTATTTTGCCGTTTGTTAGGTGTTTTTCTCGCATTTTTCCAGCGATTTCATTAATAGTTGCGCCAGAACCGACGGCATCATCTATTATCAAGATATTTTTGTATTTACTGTTATCTTCTACCACGAATGTTTTTCTAGCATTTTCTATACGGTCCTCAAGTTTATTGAGAGTTTTCTGGGGTACTATCACTTGAGTTTTTATCTTTACGATACCTATCGTTCGAATGTGCAGATTTAGCTCTTTCTCCAGCTCTTTCATAAACTGAAGTTCACGTTTCACGGTAGGCTGAACAAAAGCCACCCCGTCTACATTCTTGTCATGTATCAGCTTCATAATCTGCGGTTTGATACTATCCACCAGATCATCGATGAGCTCCCTATTTTGGCTTTGTTTAGAATATAGTAGTAGTTGACCCAGGCGAGTTTTACCAAATCTTTCGATACTATAAAAATCGAGATAATATAGGTTGTCTACATTCACTTGTTCGAAACTAGTTCGAAGCTTGTCTATGCCAGATATCAAACCATTTTTTGTGTATTTCAGATACTTTTCGAGTGTTTTGATATACTCCACAGCTGTTTTTGTGATGTCTAGATGGTTTTTCTGAGTCCAGTATGCGAAACCCTCCCATCCAGTTTTCATTTCGCCAGCAGGCGTAATAATGAGGTAGTTTTTGTCTATAGTATTGATTATTTTTCTATCAACATTAAGACCGTCTAGGGTTTTGCCAGCCTCACCAGACTCACTTAGTGAATAATACACCTTGGGAGGCGTGCCACTCTTTACTAGGGCACCATTTTCTATCAGATTCTTGAGCTGTTTGTGAATAGCCTGTTCTGATATATCAAACTCAACAACCAATTCCTTGGGAGTTGCTTGTTTGTGTTCTGAGATGTATCTGATTATATTTTTTGAGGTATCTGTTTTCATAGTAAGATTATATATGGTTTATGGTTTAGTGTCAACTATAAACTATAAACTATTAATCAAATAATATTTCTGGTCTTATCGTATTACCCCTTCTCTTTTCTCGGCTTCTTCAAGGATTTCGTTGATTCCTCCATCAGATACGAGGAATTTGAAGGGCTGTATCAGCCTCTCGCCTTTTTTGGTGATGACTGTAGCAGTTTCATTCTTCATATTTACCTTTACTACTGTGACTTGGTTCTCAAAATAATCAAATACTGTCATAATGCCCCTTACTTCTTATCGAGTATTTTTACATTTTTTTTAGCATAGTCAGCAGAGAGCATTTTGATCCCCGTATCTTTAAAAGAAACTCGAATTTCATCATCAGATATTCCCTCTACTTCGCCTATTCCGAAATCAGGATGACTGATAAGATCCCCAACTTCCAAGAAAGTTTCCGACTCTTCATCGATGTGTTCTACCACAGGTTCTTCGTCTGACCTATCTTCTACTCCTTTAGTATTTCCACTAAATATCGCTCGAAGTATTTTTTCTTCTGACGACTGAATAGCTTTTTCCTCTTCTACAGAAACAACTGTTTTTTCTACTTCTGTAACAGGTTTCTGGAAGTCATCTCCACCAGGAAGCTCTAGTGCCTTTATCTCAGGTAGGGCTATGTGACCACCAATATCACCATACATTCCTACAGTATTTGTGAGTACTCTGCTAAGCTGCTTTTCTCTCTCACACCATATCTTTTCGAAAGCGTTTCGCTCTTTGCGTATACCACTTTCCATAGCTCCAAAAGCCTCTACTATGGCCTCTACCCTTTGTTTAAACTCATTGCCCGTAAGGTATGTATATAGGTAGTCCATCTTGTCGTTCTTGTTGACTGCCAAGGCCTTCTCTCTATAGACATCCACCAGGCCTTTTCTCAGCACTGTAGCGAGTGCAATAGCATATTTTAACTCACATACCCAAATCTTTTCTATTTGTACGAATCCATGAGCATCTCCAGGCATAGCTGCTGTTACTATCACTCCGATATCTGCCTTTATAGCCCTCATATCTTCTTTTAACTTATCTACCCAACCTGCACTCCAAGACTTGGTTTGCTTGGATTCCCAAGCTATTTTGCCACACAGAGCACCGGCTTTGTTTTGTACTAGCTGTACCACATCAGCACCGTTTACACCCTTTGGTACTGGCGCGATAGCGTCAAAAGGAAAAGCGTCGGTTAGCACTTGTTCTAGCTCGAGCTCCTGAACTTCGCCTTGGGTTTGCATGGAGCCTTGCTCCAGCTTCCTAGCTAGATCGTCCTTTGCCCTGCTGACATTCGATAGCTTCATCTCTAGCTCAGCAATCTTTTTGTGCTGTTGCTCTTCGGCCTTTCTACCCGCTTCTTCTTGAATCTTCTGACGCTCCTCGTCTAGCTGTCTCATCTTCTCTAGCTCAAAGCTCTGCTTGTCTTCCTCTAGGGTAATCTTTTGCTTTCGAAGTTCCAGCTCTTTTTCCTGAGCTTTACGGAGCTTCTCGTCCTTTTCATTCATTTGCTCTTGGAAACTACGTTTCTCTAGCTCCAGCTCTTTTTGAGTTTCGTCGGCTAGCTCTTTTTTGAGCTCTAGGCGATAGGCCTCAGTCTTCTCGGCGTATTTCTTCTCGACTTCGAGCTCTATCTTGATTTTTTCCTCTTCTAGCCTAGTCTTTTCTTTTCTGAGCTCTATTTCACTCTCTTGAGCTTTTTCGAGCTTTTCATTTTTTTCCAAAATTAACTGCTCAAAATTATGTTTTTCTAGCTCTAGCTCTTTTTTTGCCTCTATTGATAATTCTTTTTTGAGTTCTAGCCGATAATTTTCTATCTTTTCGGCATACTTTATCTCAGCCTCTAGTTCTATCTTGGTTTTCTCTTTTTCTATCTCAGATTCTCTGGTGGCCAGAAGCCTATTAGTCTGCTCTAGCTCATCTTTTAGCTTTTGCTGTTCACTACTTAGCTCTTTGCGAACCTTTAGTTCCATCTGCTCTTTTAGGATGTCGTCGATGTCTATATCCCAACCGCATTTTGGGCACTTAATGTTTTGTTCTGAATCTGTCATCTTATCTCCTTATTCTTTTTAGCATTTATTAATAGCTCCTGCATTATACACCCCAATAATGCCAAAAGTGCCCATTTACGAAAAAATTAATCAAAAAGTATAAAAGGATTCATCTCCGCCGGTGTTTTCCAGCGTATTTTATACTTCTTCCTAAGTATTTCTTTTTTCTTATGCCAAAAGGTATGGCAATATCCCAAATCACCTTCTTTGATTGGCGAATCTTTCAACGCATCCGTGACTTCATTATTGATTTTTGCGAAAATATCACGATACCTCGGGTCTCGCTCTATTGGATCGTTAGCTATGTCGTCATCGTACATATTAATCATCTTTGTTCTTCTTATTCCGGAGCTTGAATTGGCTTCGCTTCTCGTCTTTTCTTTATGTAGCTAACTAGGTTAATTATATCTACAACGAATGACCCAAGCAAAATCACTACGAAAAAGAATAGACCAAGTGCATAAGAGATGGCATCACCCCAGGCCTGGTTTGGTAATGTGCGTATATAGGTTCCGAATAGAAAAAATCCGACGGCTACTACGACGCTAGTTATCTTTAGACCTATTGATAGATCTCCGAGTTTTTTCCCGGTCTTGATATAGATAATGATCGAAGGTGCGACCATAGCCGCGATAGCAAGCAAGAGTATGAATAGCCCAGTAATTAGACCCATAAGCACCACCCTCCAGACGCGATACGTAACGATTTTGTTATGATATTACTTTTGTACATGTTCCTCTCCTTTTGCATGAATTATATTTTCCATATTATCATACAGATAAACAAAATATTTTTCTATTTCATTCATTTTATTTGGTAACATATTTTTTGTAAGAGCTGCCGATTCTGCAAAAAACTCTTCGAAATATTCTGCATATTCAAGAATAAAGTCGTCAGTGAACTCTCCCTTAATTATACATTCATCATAGAGTGGTTTGATCGCCTTTACTCTGGTCTTTAGATATGGGGTAAAGGGATTATCTATTAGATATCCCATCCCTGGTGGGTTGTAATACATATTGCCTTCGTCATCTTTGATAAAGAAGAACTGTCCGAATTCGGTATTTGCTAGTATTCCTCGTTCTAGTTGAGCGCCAGTCCCGTTTTCTGTAGCGTAAAGATTTTTAAAATAAAAATGTCCGATTTCATGTGCAAGTAGATATTCGAGTAGCGCCTCTTCTTTGTTATCTGCTTCTTTTACTACATCTGGCATCTCGTATGGATAGTCATAGGTATCAAATAGCTTTATATCGCCAAAGTGCTCGCTTTCTCTGTCGGAAATGGCATGTGCCCGTACCCTCAACCACTCATCACCCTCAGGTAGCTCGTTGTTTGCTTTGGCTTTTTCGTATTCTTCCCTGTTATAAAGCTTCTTTTCATTCTCTATTCCTGGGGTGTAGACATACATTATTACATTATCATAGATTATTTTTGATATACCGACTTTTTTAAAATCCTCTAATTCGTAATTTCTCGCGATGAACTCCAAGGCGCTCTCTCCTAGATTCTTGTTTTCTTCAAATCCTTCGAAACCGAGATATGCTCGAAAATCATCTAGCTTCTCCTTTGATATTTCATCATGAGTTTCCGTATAGACACTACTAGTAGGCGCACTTTCTTTAAGTTTTGTTCTTTCCCACAGCTTACTAGCCTCACGCTCAGCAGGTCCTATTGGTAATGGTATATGTTCCACTATTATCCTTTCTTTGTATTTATTTCTCTTTCGTCACCAAGAACGGAAAAACTCTGTTCATTTCATCGTTCCGAAGGATAAATGCCGCCTCGAGGAAAGTATACAGTAAATCTTTTGTATTTTTCAGTACATCAGCACTACAAAAGACGACGAAATCAGCTTCGTTTATCTCTGAGGGCGATTGGATGTGGATCTTGTTTCTCAAGTTCTTGAGCTGTTTCAAATCATTTCGATAAAAGGCAAATGACAGCCCGAATGTCTGCTCCTGCGCAGACTTATAGAGTAAGCTCTTAAAATCATGGATATCGTCATAGCTGGCACCTGTTTCTTTGTGCTGGATATACAGAATAGACTCTATTATTAGTGCCGATATCAGAACAAATGTCTTCACATTCTGCCCATAGAGAGAGCTGGTGAGATATAGCTGCTTGGTGCATTCGTCTAGATAGTGAAGATATTGGAGATTATAGGCGATGTTACTAAAAGCAGCATACTTTGGGTCATCATCAGAAAATTCGTAATCTATCAGCCGTGGGAATATAGTACTGCGATAGAAATCTATTGAGTTTGGCAGAAACTTGTTCGAACCCTCCTCTTTGGAACAAACCCGACACAAGATATTAGGCTTGTCTGGATTGTACAAGTCCTGCTTTACAAAGCCTGAATTGCTGTGTTGTTCTGTTTTAGTCATTTTTCCCTTTTATAAAAGAATACATTGTTCTATCTTACTTTGTAAAAAATTATTAACTAAACTAGTCTCTGCCACCCCTTTGTCTATTACAATATCGGTGGACTAATCTGGCGTTTGATAGCTTGGTTTCTCCACCTCGCCAGTAAAACTCAATATGATCAACCTCAGAATCGTCTAAAACACGTATTTTTTGACCACATATTTTACAGGTTGAATCAGTGTCAAAAAGTTGCTTTTTCTCGTCGTGTGAATAGTTTCTTGTCTGTGACTTGGAATAATCTACGATTTTCCTCAAAGATTCTAGCCATTTCTCAAATCTGTATTGCACATTTTCTGGCTTATCTGTTGATGACTTCAAGGAATCTTCAAATTTCTTGACAGCTGTCATTAAGTGTAAAAGTTCTTCGCGAATAGAATCAAGGTGAGGGATAATTTCGTTTTTTTGATACATCGTGAAACCCCACATTACGATGTCAAATAAGCCTTTGTTTATTTTTGTATTTTCCCACTTTCCGTTTGAGTCAGATTCTTCGCCTACAACAAACCTACGAAAAGCATTGTCACCAAATACTGAGCGAGTTAGGTCAACAGATTTTTTAAAAACCTCACGAAGTTCTTTTGCTTTTTCTTCATTTAGATTTTGGTTATTATGCATTTCTTGATTTAGAAACTGTCTCATGGGTGCTTTGTATTTTAAGTATGAGTTATTATAAAAAGCGAAAAATCGTAATAAAAGCTCTCTATCAATCATTCTTATGGACATAGCTGGTGATTTTAATAATGTTTGATATTCTTTATTTTCGGCAAGCTCGATTAGTAAGTCGTTATATTTTCCACGGTAAATACAGTTTCTGAGTTCCTGGTCGTTCAGCTTCACTGCGCCAGTATTTAGTCTTTCGAAAACCTCAAATCTAACATTGATATCAGAATCCTTTTTGATTCTGATAAATGGTATAAGATAAGAATCAACTTTTCGCTGTGTTATTTTGTCTAGTTCCTTAAATGATTTCCTGTTTAGTCCTGTCAAAACCTTTAATCCCGAAAGGGCAAATTTTTCGTGCTTGTCTTGAAAGTACCCGTCCTTAAAAGAAAAGATAGAAATTAGTCTTTGTTGCCCGTCTATTACTGATTGGGTACCGTCATCTTCTTCGGCAGTGTATATTACTGGTATCGGGACTCCCAAGAGAATAGATTCTATCAGTCTACTAGCTTTGCTTTTATCCCAGACATATCCTCTTTGAAAGTATGGTCTTACATCAAGTTCCCCTGCCTTGTAATCAGAATATAAGTCTTTTATGGCTCTACTGGGGTTGTCAAAGGTAATTCTTCTTTCATCCTCAGGTATATCAAAAACCAGTGGTTCGTTGTCATTATTGTCTTCTTCAAGAATAACGTCATTATTATCTATTACCGTCATAATTCTCCTTTACTTTGATCTATCGTTTTTGCTTATCAAGTTTTTTCATTGGTTCGCTATTTATTTCCCTTGGCACGGTTATGTGTTTTACAAAGCATCTCACAGTTATTGATATCTGTGGCGCCACCTTTACTCCATGCTGTAACATGGTCAGCATCCATTTCGGTAAGACTCCAGATTTTTGTCTTGTTGGCGTCGTGACCGATTACGCAATTCGGACAATTTGAAATGCCTTTAGATTTAGCGGTCGTAGTTTGTGACGAATATACCGCTTTTTTAGTTGCCTCATCAAAAACACGAACTTCAAGTAGTTTCTTTTCATTAGACCCACCTAGAATATATTCAAATATTCCCTTTCGATTTTTTATGTATGGGTCTCCATAAAGCTTTTGTACGGCCAATGACACTTTTGCAGGATCATAGGCTTTTGTATGAAATTTTTTATAAAGTCGACCCCAATCCAGGCCTCGCATTTCACTTTCAACATCTATAAATACACCAGAAACCCATTCTATTACGCTTTTAAAATATGCTTTTAACTCAGTGATATTGTTATCAAAGCGGTGACGACTCATATATTCGCCGTTATTACCACAACTAATCCAGTCTAAGGCTCTCTCTAGAAATTCCTGTCTGTTGGCACTGCCAGTTACATAAGCACTCCATTTTTGAATGTTGGCATTTTGACTATTACTGAATTCCTCTTTACCAAGTGTGACAAATGGACCAGAATAAACCGCATTTAATAGTTCTTGATTATTTAGCGGTACACCGGCAATGTTTATGGTTTTGAACCACTCTTTTATTTCACTTTCTTCGCCCTCGCATTCGTATATAAGAAGCTCAGCGTTCATGATTTTAGCCTGCTTATCTGAAGCAATTCCACTGAAGTATTGTTCCATGCCGTTTTCGTCTTTTATGGCAAATTTGTTATAAACGAATCGTCCGATACTAGTGATACGTTGTTGTCCGTCCAATACTTCTAAGTTGTCAGTGCTCACTTTGTTAAAATATATTAAGCCCAGCGGATAGTCTTTGAGTAATGAGTCAATGACCGCGACGTCTTTTTTACCATCAGCATAGATGTAGTTACGTTGATACTCTGGCTGAATAGTGAGCTTGCCAGAGAGTCCGAACAAACCCTTGCCTTCATGCTGGTTATACACAAATCCTTCACATATATTTCTTACGGTTATGTTAGTTACTAAAGTAGTTTTCATGCTATACCTTTCTTGTGTTTGATTAAAATCCTAGCGAATGGAACCACAACAGTTTCATCTTTTATCATATATAAATCACCGTTCACCGTTCCTCTTTTTTGCACTTCTTTCCGATACTTTTTATGCTCAGGTTTATACGGTTTGACTCCGATGGATAAGCCCAGGTTTGCTATTCCCAAACCAATAATATCAAATTGTTCAGGAGAATATTTGTCAAGGAAACTAATTGGCACGCCCATAATACCCTTAAAGTCTCCAGGAATATGTTTAACGAAAGGAACTTCTATTGCATTAAAATTATCATAATTATCAAAAGATCTTTTAGTGCCAAATTTTATAACGTCTGACAATTTCATTAATGGTAAGAATTCGTGAAGCCTTCCGTGGTCAAGATTAGTAAACCAGCGAACACCTTGGACTCTCGTGATGTAAACTTTCTTACCATTTTCATCCGTCCGTATTTCGCGTACTTGCTCTAGATTGGCAATATCTTCTGGTATTTCATAAAACATTGCTCCACCATTCACTTTATGATTATTGCCAAGCCAAATCTTGTTATCCTTAATTAATGGAAAGACTTCTTTATAAGTAATAGCGTTCATACTACCAATTATTAAGAACTTTTTTTTGTACTCAATAAGTTGTTTTAAGTACTCGCGGAACAAACTGAAAGGCGGGTTAGTTACCACTATATCAGCCTGCTTTAGTAGCTCAACACACTCGTTGCTCCGAAAATCTCCGGCTGCGTATTTATCATCGCCAAGTAAAAGCGAATAAGCATTATTGTCATGTTCTAAAAGCCATTTCACATCATTAAGGTTGGTTATGCCATCTTTATTAAGGTCTGAAACCTCATTGATCTCAATTTTAAATGCTTTTTTATTTTTTCGATTAGAAAGTGTCTTATTTTTACCCATTTCTTCGAAACCCGGTATTTGTATCTGTGTTTGTACAATCGGCGAACCAACGTAGCTTGTCGTTATCAACTTTTTTAAGCCAAATTCCTTAAATTTATTTGCAAAATACTTGAAGAAATTACTTTCAAATGGGTCATCGCAGTTGCAATAGACTATCTTGCCGCGAAAAACATCAGGATCGTAATCAATGTAGGCTTGGATTTCCTTCTGAATATCTTGATATTGAGTATAAAACTCGTCGTTTTTAGTCTTTTTTGCGTTATGTAAATTTTTTTGTGCCATTTAAAACCTTATTTATTTTTCAAAGCAAATTGGATTAAATATCTTTTCAGGAAAATCGTTATCTCCAATTTTATATTTTAATTCACCGTTTGTTCCATGTACTGAATATTTTTCTCGATTGCGCTTTGACACAGAAATTGATTTGACTCCGGACTGGCTAGGCCTTAACAACCTCTCAATTTCGTCATAGTTTAAGCAACAAACTCCTGCATCGTAACATACAAGTAGGACAAAAACCTTCTCAAACTTTGATTTTAGCTCTAATAGTTTTTCGAGATGATTCTCCGAAAATGTAAAGCTCCAGGGGATTAACCGACTCTCAGTATATTTAACATATAAGCCACTTTCTCTGAGCTGAGAGAGAATCTTAAAACTAGAATTGTCATCATCAACATAATCACTAACACCAAGACATCTTTGGTCTTGAATTATTTTTAGTAAAGCTGCCCCGTAATATAGTTGATATTTAAAATTTGCCATAATAATTTATCTTAGCCTATAGTTTGCCTTTTTAAGGCTATCTTTAAAATAGTAAACAAATCTACACTTTCCTGCCTCGTTTCTGATCAACATAATATGGTGCTTTGCATTGGGAAAAGCGACCATTTCTGTACCACCAAAAACACCCCTACTTCTGTATAAAAAGTCCTTATATTCAAGGTCATCTGTTTTTGAAACCATTCTTATTGGATGGAATGCTATGTCCTTGTCTGCAGTCATTCCACTGTATACAATAAAATTAATTAGAAATAGAGGCACCACACTGCCACCGTAAAGCCGGTTAACTTCTTTTAGCTTTTGGATATTACTTATTCCTTTTTTACTAATAATATCTGAAAAAATGCTAGCGTAATCAAACATAGGAAAATACATTTCGTTTTTGTCAGTTAATATATTCTTCTTGTCGATACTAGAACTAGAGGCGGGCTTAACTCTTTGGCTTGAAATCCAAACTGGTGCTGCACCCTCGTCATTGCTTTTTAATGATTTTAAAGATAAATCATGAAAAATAAAACAACGGTGCCAGTCCTCGAAAAGTGATTTTGGTATTGAGAGTTCAAAGAAGTCTTTGTATTTGCCTCTACTGCCGAACATTCTAGCTCTTTGGATATAAGTGTCTTGTTGAATCCTGTGTTTAGCAGTTCGTGTGAAGAACATGCCCAAAAGATTCTTTATTGTTAAGCCCCGGGAAATTATATTTCCACCAATTATTATTGTAAAAAGAGCTGGTGCATTAGTTGGGTCTTCTTCCATTTTATTATTTGAGTTAATAACATAAACTTTTTTCTTATTAACATAATCTTTGACAAATGTTGTCACTTCTTTTGCTGCTATATCACCAAATCTTTCTTCTGCAATACTGTGTATTATTCCAAGGTAACGTTCCCATTTGGGACCCTTATTTGTATCTGCCAGTGCGTCAAAAAAATTATCTACAATTTTTTTATCTCTTTCGTGTTCACTTTTAATGCCACTTGTATGAATAATAAAAGCAAAATTAACATCATCATTATTCGCATTTTGTTCTACGAGCTTTTCCTTGTACTCGGGATTTATATTTAAATAAGAAGCATTAACTAAAAAGCTTGCTAAAGCTTCATGTAAATATGATGGGTCATCTCCATTCTCAGGAAGTATATTCACCATGTATTCAACTTCGGTTATTTTTTCTAGATTAATTGGAAAAAAAAAGTCTTTGCCTACATAATTTTTATGAGAATCAAAAAATACCCATTCTTCAGATAAATTATCAAAAGTATTGTTAAGATCTAGTCGTGCTGGAGTGGCTGTTACCCCAACGTAGGTGCCGTCTCTTCGAAGTAATTTGCCGATTTCGTTATTAATTGCCGTTACTTCATCTTTATTTATTTTAGAATTTGGGCTGGCATAATCAGCCTCGTCATCAATTATTATTAAACCACTTCTATTTCTTAGTTTTTCGTTTAAATTTGTTAAATTGCGGATATTTTTCTTTGAAAAAATTATAACCTGCCCATCATTTAAGTCTTCTTCAAGAAAAGCCCTGCTAGACATGGTATCTGGTGTAGGGTCGATACCTGAACTAGTAAATCTTTCGAGATTTTGAAGTTCAAGCTTTTTATTGTCATTCATGAGAATAACAATAGTGTTGTTGCCAATATCAAGTAATTTTGCTGTAAGCGATATCATCATTTCGGTTTTGCCACTTTGTGGCTCACCGTAAATCACAAATGATGTTATACCCTTTTGAATTTTTTCTACTGAATCTGAAACAGCGTTTTCAATTTGAAAAGTATCAATACCCTTTTTATCTCTAAGGAAATTAATTCTTTTCTCATATCGGCTGTTTCTTCTATTTTCTGAGTCTCTATAATCATCTGGATTAAACATAGCTCTCCAAATTTAATATATATTATATTCTACTCTCCTTTTGTGCTTATCGCAAGCATAAATTCGGTTTGACGGCTCTAGGCATCGGATATTGACAACTAAAATACGCGGAGTATAATTATTCATGAAGAGAGCAGTAATGCCTATGTAACGCCGAGTGGAGGCACCTCGATAGAGGGCCCGTGAAGCGAGGAGCACGAGTATATAGGTCACCTCTTCTTTTTTATAGCTTATTTTCTAAATATATTAAATTAACTTTTTTACCTAGTTTAGTCAGAGTTTTTTTATTTCCATACAGGTGACTATGAATAATTCCACATATCTGATCTGCTATTTGTAGATTTGCTTCTTCTGACGTGCCAAAATCAATACGAAAGTCCGACTCTGGGTACTCTAGTTTTAGTTCGGTCTCGATAGTTCTTGATAAACCTTCTTTATTAATTAATTTTGTTTTAAAACTATCTAAAGTCACTATAGTCACCTTTTCACGTTTAAATGTTTTGCTAGATTCAAGCAAAACCTTCTTTACAAGGTTGATGTACAACCTGTCATAGACAAGCTTACTTTTGTAATAATATTTCTGAGACAGCAGATTCTTGCTCTGAGAAGCAGCGAATACTGTAATCTCAGGTGCTGGACACTCAGGACTAAAGATATATGGCAATATATACAAGTCTGATAAAGCATTTGAGCTCTTTATTTCACCTTTCGGATAACTGGCAGGTAGTGCCTTCCTCTTAACCTTCTTATACCATTTCGCCGTCTCACCCGGATTTGCAGTGCTAAAACCGGCCACAGCCATAAACTGATTTTTTGTGCCCTTTTCTAAGTTAAAAGTTTCGTCGATATAGATAAACATACTTATATTTTACCCTTGCCATAGGATAAAACTAGTAGACAAGTTGAAACAGCACGCTAGCCTACTATTTCAAATCACGTAATTCCTCTATCACTCCGACTTTATTAAGAATGGGTATCATTTCGGAGCTACCTTCATAATTACTATAGTAGAAAGTTCCACCGATTTCGTACCATCTTTTAAATGGTTTCCCTTTCTCTGGAGTGAACAAAAAATGTGTCCAAAGTCTGTAGTCTAGCATGTCGATGTGATTTGTCTCGACATGTAGAAATGAGTGCGGCTTCAACACGCCTAGTGAGTTCTCTGCTATCCCCATCGGTGCTGGCGGGTCATCATCTTGAGGTATATTACCCCCTACAATATCCTCGACACTGGTATAGTGATTACTTGAATCATTTATAATATAGGCGTCATAGAAGCCAGACTCTTTTTCGTCAAAGACGATTGCAATGTAGAGTCCCTTGTTATGTTTTCTGATTTTGTCCCACTCTTTCTGTTCTTCTATCTCTGGACATATCATCTTGGCACTGCATTTAGGGCATGGATGACTAGCTGGCCAGATGTGATACTTTTCGTCATGACAATATGGGCATAGATTCACTAGAGACTGAAAGTATTTCTCTGGATCCCACGGCACATCCCAAGCCTTGGTAGTGACTTCTACTAATATCTTTCTTCTATCACAGACACAAGTCCGCGTTTCCTGATCGGCACAGCGGCCAAAACCAGCAATAGTCTTTTTTTGATAATTACACTTTGTGCATTTGTATAACTTGTGTGTCATATTTGCAATATACGCTCGTTTTGTGCCTGGGGCAAGACCCAGGAGGTCATCCTTACGAAAGTAAGGATGACCTCCGGAGGGTAAGAAAGAGATCCCTGGGTTTGTGACCAGGGATGACAACGGGTGTTCCCACGAAAAATAACTCAGTCCGCAGACCGACACTTTGAGAAATATGTATGCTGTAGCTCGGCTACTAAAAGTATTTTTAAAAGAGAGTTGTTATTTTTCTTGAACTTAACTCCATTTTCTTTCAAGAGAAAATGGATAATAAATAATTAATAAATTTTTAGTTAGAATAAATTGGTATATTGCGAATTAATGTCCGCCGTAGACAGTGAAGCCTTTTTGTTTTAGCTCTTCGGCGAGCTTTATCTCGGCCTTTTTTGCTTCTTCTCTATTTTCTATCTTTCCTATCTTGCCGTAGAGGTCTGGGCGGAGCTTTGGATTGTCTGCCTTTCGGACCTTTACTGATGAGTTCAGCCCTGCCATGTGTTGCTCCAGTCGTATTTCTGGATCATAGATACTTTGCCCGATATATATTTTCTTCTCGTTGTTATCTAGTTCGATAGCATATACTTGCCAAAAATCATTCTGGACCATGGGTCCAGCGATAACCATATATTTTTTTGCTTCGAGAGCGACGATAACCGCTTTTGCGGCCTCTATCGCCTCTTCGGCAGTATCATACTCTGGTAATTCTTTTGTCCATTTGGTCAGATTAGCGGGGTGACGTTCTTTGCGAACGCTAGTCACAAACTTTTCAAAGGCTTGCTGGTGATTGCTCGTGCCATATCCGACAAATACTTTTTTCTTACCTTGGTCTATTTCAAATACGTTTACTATGTATTTATTATCTTCCATTTTTTTGGTCTCCTGTAGCGTCATTTTACTCCTATTTTGTGCTTAGAGCAAGGGATTATTTATCCCAAACGCAGCTACTCCCAAAGTGTCCGTGCTTTGCGGTTTCTAGATACATTGGCTTTTTTAGTTTTAGAAAACTGATGATTCCCCGAGGGGTCAAGTCGTACTCGTTCGATCCCAGTAGGTTTACCTCGGTTCTGTTATCAATAATAGCGATGGCCATCACCGGCTCTGCGACACCGATACTATAAGCAAGCTTCACGAGCACTTCATGGGCATTTTCTTTGCGGAGATAGTCTACGGCGATACGGCGCGCCATATAGGCAGCGCTTCTGTCTACCTTCGTGGCGTCTTTGCCACTAAAACAGCCACCTCCTATGGGAATCTGAGGACCGTAATTGTCTACTGCTAGCTTGCGACCGGTGAGACCAGTGTCGGCGGTAAAGCCTCCTACTACAAATTCCCCTGTCGGGTTAATGTGAATATGTTTTGGTTCAAGTGTTTCCGCTAATATTCTCAGGGGTGTAAAGTCTGCGCCTTCAAGATGCTGGGCACTGATGACTACTGTGTCTACTTTACCATTTTCACCCAACGTTACTTGACTTTTCGCATCTGGACCGAAACCTTTCGGTAAATTCTTCATCAGTTGTCTGGCTAAATATAGCTCCTGCGGGATCATTTCTTCGTTTTCATCGCAGGCATATCCGACCATGATTCCTTGGTCCCCCGCCCCACCAGTATCTACTCCTTGGGCGATTTCTGGGCTTTGATGAACGATATTTATGTGTATCTCGAGTTCGTCAGAATATCCGATTTCTGAATAAATATTTTGTACAATATTTTTGACGTCTACTTTTGCACATGATGTCACTTCTCCGGTGATATATATGTGCCCATGACCTCCCATCGTCTCTATCGCTACCCTACTTTCTGGGTCTTGTCTTAGATATTCGTCTAGTAATCCGTCGGATATTTGGTCGCAGACTTTATCGGGGTGTCCAGGGCTGACGCACTCGGCTGTCCGTATCCCCTTCTTGCTATAATATTCTACTTTTTCTTTTCGCGAGTTTATCGCCGTCATCGCTTCTTTCACTACTTCCTCCTTTGTCTTACCATGGGTATCGATCATAAATAATAGTTCTTTTGTTATTTCTTCCTTCTTTCTTTTTCACATCTATCAATATAATTAATAGTTACTTCTGCAATTGTTTCTGGTGTTTCATTTAGCACATCAGTCAGGTATCCTATCCCGAATCGAATTTCTTGTTTTTCTTTTTCTGTTAGATACATAAACATCCCTTTCTTTTCTTTCTTTTCTTTTGAAAAATCATTAGGTAGCCTCAGCTGCCCGACTATCAACGATTGCCAGAAATTGCGTTAAACGAATTTCTTAATGAGTTGAAGGAGTCGATTTTCCTGAACCTGGCGCCACCTGCTTTCAAGAGGAGGTGGCAATTAATAAAATTAATCTGCCGTAATCTATAACTATTTAACTACTTATTTTGATACCTTTGTCTTTCGTCACAAAGGTATCGCCAAAAGACTCTTTTCATGCGGACTCACTGCGGTTCACCGCAATGTCTGATAATATTTTGTTTTCAGAAACATCGTTGTCATTGAATCAACTTTCATCAAGTTAGTTATTTACCAATCAAAAAATCTTTCCATTTGGAAAGATAAGTTCGACCTTTGAGTTTTCACTCCTTATCGTTCCGCATTTGCGGCTAGCATTGGCACCCATTTGGTGTGGGTTGCCGGCAGGTACCGCCGTCGCGACGCTATGTCGGTCAGGCATCGGGCTAGTTCCCTATCTGCACTCTTGATATATTTGATTGTAGATATATTATATCACATCTTTGATTTTCTCGTTTCGGTAAGTAGCCTTTCATATTCGTCTATTATATTGCTATCTAGTTTTGTTTTCAGCACTCTTAGTATTTCTTCGTGATACCAGAGTCTTTCTTCTGGAGTGGAGTTAAAGTTTTTTCCAGCTTCTTCGCCTACTAATTTCTTGTCGTCTAATAGGTTTCTCATATTATGAATTTTGTCTGCGGCACACACCATCAGAGACTCTACTCTGTCGTTTTCCAGATTCTCAATATAGGCATCTTTTCTGACTTTCCATGGCAGTTTCTCTTTGCCATCTGATTTCTTTTCAGTAACGCCCATAACTATCTCACAGACATCTGGTCCAAAATCTCTGGTAAGCTCCTCCGGAGTGTATTCTGAGTCTTCTATCGTATCGTGAAGTAGCCCGGCTACTATGGTATTTTCGTCATCGGTGTAGTTTGACAAGATAATAGCGACAGCAAAAGGATGAATGATATATGGAATGGCTACGTCTGATTTTCTTAGTTGATCTCGGTGGCAGACTGCTGCTACCTTTAGGGCTTTTTCGATCTTTGGTGTATATTTCATACAACCTCCATTTCTTTGTTAATGCATTTATAAACAAAAAGCGGTCAATAAACAAGGTACAATCCTTGTAATAACCGCAATGGACGCTCCTCGGAGCCGCTGACCTATTACATGTTTATTATATCATTATGGGTTGAAAAATCAACTTTAGGATTAGCACCCGCCTCCACCGCCACCGCCGCCACCACCACCAGCTCCACCAGAACCAGACATCGAAGAGCTAGCGACAGATGATGAAACAGAAGACATGGCCGATGAAAAAGAGTCGGCATTGAAGTTATTAAAAGAGCCGACATACCAAACGGGTGCATATGTATTGAAGTATTCCTTGCCATAGATATCTTCCATTTTCTTTGCCCATTCTTTGGTAATGCCAAATACGATTGCATAGGGCAGTAGCTTTTCAAATATCCCCTCTTTTTCATAGAATCTTTGGCGATATTTTTCGGCAATATTCATATAATATCTCAGTCCTTCTATTCTCCATCTAGCTTCTGCTCCCTTGGGCGTTACTTTGTCCATCAGAATCCCAAAGATAATGAGTATAGCCGCCGAGATACCAAATGATGCGGTAACAAAAAAATTGGAACTTGCGATAATATAGGCAAGAAAAGCAAAGAAGCCACCTATGCTTAAAATAATTATTTGATTTTTACTACCGCTAGTATCTAAATATCCAGCTGAAACCAACTCTGCTTTTATTAGTTTTTCTACCATCGTATACGTGGTTGTGAATTTATTTTTTAAAGCCGATAGTTTCCTAGTTGTTTGAAGACCCATATCTACTTCGTTTTTGGGGTCATAGTCTCCTGGAGTTATTTTTGGCTTGCCCGAGAATATTAGTCCAATTTTGCCGATAACATTTACCGGATCCATAAAAACACCTCGAATAAGTATCCTTTGATGCTCTTTGAGTTTACTAAAGTCCCGATTGAGTAGGGTGAATTGAAAATCCTTTCCGAGTCCTAGAAAGCTACCCTTGATTTCCTCGATTTTTAGATATTTGTTTGTTGCTAGATATACAAGTTCAGCAGCGATAAATTTATCTTTACCACCACCACCTTGTAAGTAGCTGATCTCCCCAGGAGATAATTCGTCTGGTGGGTCGTATTCGGCAACTATCGCGGCTTTCTTCTTTGGGTCGCGGCCGTATTTATACCAAAACCAAAATACAAACGGGAAGAGGAACAAAGGGATTATTAACCAAAAAACATCAAAAGGAACGATATCGAAGAGTCCGAGCTTGGCGGCCGTGAATGTGTTTTTGGGTAGTTTTGCATCAATCGTAATCCCATCCCCTTTTCGCATAAGTTCTGTCCGCGTAAGTGATAAGGTGTTGTCGGTGTTCCAAGAAGCCGTAGAGCTAATGTTATTAGTGCCCCCTTGACTACCGTAGTATATCTTGTAATCTATCTGGTTTTCGGTAACGTTATCAGGGAATCTAATCGTCGCGACAACTTGGTCTATCTCCATGTCCCAGCTGTTGCCAGTAATATTCCAATTAAATCTGTCATAGTCAGAATTGGAATAGTCTATACCGTTTTTGACATGATAAGTTACCATATATTCATTCACCCCCGATACATTTACTAGGTCATCCGCGATTCTCAAAGTGATGAGGCCACTTAAAGAATCAATAGTAGTTGTATAGTATCGGTTTTTTCCGGAAAAGTCAGTAACAGAAGAAATAACTATTGGCGTAAAGATAATATTACCCTGATCGCTTAGATAGCGAGTAGGTAAAACTCTAAAGATACCGTGTTTGTCATATACATCGCCAATATCTGCGGTAATTTTCTCCGTAATGTCTAATGATGAGTCCTGATTTACTATAATATTGGTCTCAAAATTCTGTACGTACCACTCGGTGATGTTGGTGCGGCGAGGTGGTATCGATAACTCATTAAAGGTTAAATTGTCTGTGTTTAAGCTATCAGCTGTGAAACTATTTAGGGTCTGAGCTGATACGGTGATTGGAAACAATAATAAAGTTAAGAATATAAAAATTTTCTTCATAAATATATCTTACACTTTATTGAAATTATTTAATACTAAAGTATAAAATCTTAATTAAAATAATCTTTACAGTAATTCAGAAAGCGTTAAAAACTAAGCTTATGAGATTATTCTTCTTTGCTTTCGATTTCCGCAGCTGCCTTGATGGCTATCATGGTTTTCCAGAGATCTTGTAATGTGCTTAAGCCCTCGGTATGGCTAAGTGCGGCCTGACTCGGTTTGCTTATTTCGACGAAACCGGCTTTACCGATAATCTCAGGGACAAAACCTTGTGAGTCATCATTAATCGGTTTCTCATAGTCAGTCCACGGGTCTACAAAGGCTACTTCCATGTGTTTTTCGGTCGGCATTATCTCAACAAATTTTGTATGATCTTCACCGACACCATCCTTGGTTTTACCAAAAAATCGTAATGTTACTCCACCGAGAGATTCCTGTCTTCTGTTTAAAAAGTTGTAAAGACACTCGAGAGATCGGGGTGCTCTTCTAGTAGATTCATCCATAAATAAAGCTCTTCCTCCAAGCATTGAAATCATTTTGAGGAATGTGAGATACTCATCGATCCCCTCTGGCTCATCTTTACTGGCGTTAGAAAGACTAGAAGGAATTTTCGTGCCATATATTGGTATTATAAGCTCATCGTCATATCCAATAGCTTCTTTTGCCTCTGTAATTAATGTTTCGTCTAAGGCGCCAGTTTGTTCATACTCTTCAAAGGCGGCTTCAATCCGATCTTTATTTGCTCGTACAAAATTGCGAATATCATCGGTACGAAGCTCTTGGAGTATTTTTCTTTCTTTAGCAAACTGTTCTGGTAAGTATTCGGCTGCTACATCGGCAGGACCAGTCCTCTCATTGGCAAGCAAAAAAACAGGGCTTTCTGGATTTTCTCTTTGATATAACAGAGCCGTATTCCAAGTAGTGACTGATGACTCAATATTATGTTCCATAGTTTCTATCAATTGCTCTGGAGTAAAATTTGATTTTCTACGATTTCTACCTTTTTTGTCTTCTAGTGAACCAAGCTGTTCGTAAAAAATATCTCCAGTAGTATAGGCTGAACCCTTTTCTATAATTTTTTGTGCGATATATTTTGCCATTTCTACCAGTGGTATTGCATTAGGATGTTCTCTTTTTATCTTCACAAATTCTCTTAGAAACTCAACAGGCATCTTAAAATTCTTTGGCTTAATATTTAGATCGCTGACAATCTCATCGTAGATCTTTCTGATGTGTATATAATCGGAGGAAAAACGGTCAATCTGTGCTGCATCTTGGGAAAAAGGAACAAAACCTTCCTTGAAACCATCCAAAGAGGCTTCTAGCTTACTCTGTATCTGCTCTACAGTATCATCTAGGGTTACTTGGTCTTCTGTCAGCCACCTAAGTGCCCGTGAAATTATTTGAAATCTATCGGCGTCAGAATAATTTTCTAGTTCCCTTGTTAGTATTTGTAGTTTTATTGGGTTATCAAACTGTTTATAACAGGAAATGTCCAGTAGTATCTGTGTGGCTTCTTTTCCCTCTGCAAACAAAGATGCTGTCAACTGTCCCAACTCAGAATTTTTTGTTTCCTCTAGGTCAGATATTCTTTCGTCGGAAATATTCGTAATGTTATCCACAAAAGTCATAAAAGAATCAAGTAATAGTTCTCGATTTTCTTTTTTGATACTACCGCTTTCTATAGTGTCTTGGTAAACGTCTATAAAATACCAGAAATTATCAAGACCGGTTTTGTCGATCACTTTACTAAAAAATTCTATATCATCATCTCCGCTAAATAATTCGGGATTCGACACAAGATATTCGCAAAGCCTTGTATAATTTATTGCTTCAGTGTGATCTGTGGCAGACCCCAATATTTTATTTATAAAATCCTTGAAACCAGGCTTTTCGGCAAGAATAAAGACATTCGGCAAAGCCTCTTCGGATAAATATAGGTCATAAAATAATTCATTATTTGCCCTTAAGTCTGTTATGTATGCGACATATTCGCTAGCTGCAGTCACCTGCTCTTTTGTAACTCCATGTACCTGTCCATATAATTCGAACCCAGACTCGGAAATTTTGTCAGAAAGGAAAAGAGCATCCAATAACATTTTTGCAGTATTTTTGCTTTTCCCAAGCCTTTCGTAATTGTTCAACAATACAAGGATAGCAGTCCTAACATATTCTAAATCTCCTTTATAGGTAAATTCTTGGAAGATTTCCACTAAAGAAGCTATAACTCTTGGGTTGGTAGCGGTTTGAAGTGCTTGGTCGAGCTCGTTTAGATGATCAGCTTTTGCTTGCTCTACATTCTCACTACCATCTTTATCTTTTTCTGGAAAATCTTCCATAATCCCAATGATAAAAAATCGCTCTTCTTCAGTTCCATTGTTGGCAAAATATAGTGCAGTTTGCCTTAAAAGGCGGCGAAATTCACGGTCATTGTCAAAATTACTTTTTTCTCCACTGTCTTGATACCAAAGTTGCAGGGTATTCGGATTGGCCTTGATGAAAAGTATAAAATCCAGAAGCTCTTTGGGGAGCTCTATTAGGTTTCTCAAGTCATCAGATGAAAGTGACTCTAGATATCCGGGTAACTGATCAATATATGGCCAACCTCCAGAATAACCTACCTCTCTAAAGGCATTTAGGACATTAATCTTTACGGCCTCGGGATCTTTAAAAGAAAGAAGCATAGAGCTACATCTCACCGAAAGGTCTGAATGGTCGTTTATTACTGTCATTTCATCGATAATTGATCTTTTTATTTTAGTACGGATTATATCGACTAGGGTTTCTCCAAAAATATCTGACAAACCAGGGGCTTCTATTAAGAATTTGATTAAATCACGTTTTTGATTAAGAAAATCACCATCAATTTCAGTTATTAATCGTTTTAGCATTGTGGTATCTGCAATTGAGTCTTTTTGAGGGTTGCTTTCGACTTGTCGTATGCGTTTTCTTATCAATTCGGCTAGATCATTGTATTTATCGAATTCTGTAAAAATAGTAACGGCATCTGCAATATTATTTCTACTAATATTCATTGATTTCCTGATCTCAGAGGCTAAATCATGGCCACCGATCTCCCTAATTTTTTCTTCAGTCTCTGAAAAGTCACCGTCTTGGTAAAATTCTAAAAGGGGTACTCTCGCTTTTTCTAAGTTTTCATCAGAAAGTGCTTTTATTTGTTTGACCAGATAGTCGCGATAAGGCCAGACAATCAATTCTTTTTCTGCTTCTTCTCGTGTCTTCCGAGCTTCTTGAACAAAGTATTCATAGAAGGAAAGACCCATCTTCTTTTGTAATTCTACCCCTGGATCTAACTCATCTTTTTCGGTTAGGATGCTATTTACGGCTTGTTTCATCTCGTCGATCTCTTCCCAACCGACAGACATAGATGGTTCTGCGATACTAATGATTGAACTTATAGTTAGCGCGCCATTAAAATTATAATATTCTGGTTGTACGGGGCTAGTAATATTTGAAGATTCTTTAAGTCTTGGGAGGTTATTTTGTAAAACCTTGATTCTAACGTTATTTTCTCTGATGGAAATGCTCAGCTGGACAATTTCTGTGATGATTGTTTCTAGTTCTTGATTTGTATTATCTTTAGATAATATCTCTCTCAATTGAGACATTAATGTGAATAATTTTTCATCAAACCTGCCGTTCATTTCCACCCAAATTTTAAGAGACTTGCATAGTTCTTCATACTCCGTCACATCAATTTGTTCTTTCGACTCTAGTTCCATCTTATAGTCTACGATAGAGGGCAAAAGCGGTTTTGTAATGTCAATATATAGACGAGAAAGTAGTTCGTTCTTGTCAATGCGTTTTTCTAATCTTTGATAAGGCGTTTCCGGGAACTCTGTATTCTCATGTTCTATTTCTTGGCTCATAAAGTAATATTAATATTATTTAAGCTTTATTACAAGAAACTATTATCATTGAGATTCTTATTTCCTAGATATATGACATGGGTCTATTTTGTATATATGTTATAAAACTTTTAATTCTTTCGCACGCTTTATTTGAGAAATATCTTCTGGTATTTTCCCAGCTAGAGAGTTTCCTTTAAATGATTGAATAATCCTAACTTCTTCAATATCAATATCGACTCGACTGGTAGAGGCTAATACCAGTCCTGGTTCTCTGATTGTGCCTTTTGACGGACCACCCGTGATAAAGCATTTTCTAGCATCCATAATGATGAGATCTGGTGTATAGATAGTATTCATCTCAGCGACTTTCTCGGATACTTTGCCGAGATGTAGACTGATTCTCTCTGTTGGCTTCATAAAGCCAATAATAATCTTCAGTGCACCGGTAAAGTCAGCGATAAAGTGGGTTTTGCAGCAGGGCAAGAGAATAATCTTGTCTACTTCATCCATGATCTTTGGCACTGATACTTTCTTTAGATATTTTCCTTCTGGGATTTGTTTTGTCACCCACTGATGGTCATCAAAAATGTATATATCCGGTGGTGTCTTGGATTTCTGCAGGTCATAGACACATGCCTTGCACAATGTCTTTTCTGTTGATATAGAGTGATTACTGATAGTAAAAGTTGAGCTCTCGCCCACTATCACCCTTTTGGCTCCAGCTGCGAAGACGAGCTCGACAGTAGCTGCCAAGAAGTCTGGTGCTGTCGATGCCGGTGATTCATCCGCGGTATTGTAGTTGGGCTTTATTAGTACAGTCTCACCTTTTTTAACGAAATTATCAAAACCACCAATTTCATCAACTGCTTTTTGAATTGATGGCTTAATATCTTTTTCTGCTTTTACCTTGGCTATATGCATCATAATTTTTTTATCCTTATCTGATTATGTCTTCCATCCCATGTTTTAAAAGTAATCTAATGAACTCCCCAGAGGTAAATATCTTTGCGAAGTTTGGTCCACTAGCGGTAAGGTCCGCACCTTCTTTTTCTGAGAGCAGCTTAAGTAGCGCTTCGGCTTCTTCTGGGTCAACGATATTTTCTACTGAGTGTGAGCTTTTCCCTCCGATTTGAATAGCTGATTTTCTTCTTTGTTTTCTTGTTTCTGACATGTAATAATCAGTCATAAATTTATCATAGTCTGGGTCCATCATAGATACCTCTCGATAGATTCCTTCATTGGTTAACTCAGTCATTTCTTCATTTATCTCATATCCGGTCATCATGACAGTGTCGCCTTCACTATTATCTATCCTGATTCTCCCACCCAAAATCTTAACAGCATATCCGTCTTTTAGTGTTCCGTCTGGTTTTAGTAGCCTTTCTTTGTAAAAGTTTTCAACTCTAGTCTTGAACTCGGCATTCTGCTTATAATGATTGTTATTTTTGATAAAACTGTTTATCAGCTGTCTTTCGAAATTAGCTATTATCACTTTTGCTAGTCTATCTTTTTCTTCTGGGTCGGTTACTAACTCTGGCTTTGACTCTAGGTGAATATATTCATGAGACAGTGTATGTGATACATCAAGTAGCTTCATTTGTCGTATTTGCTCTGGTGTATGAATAGCTGTGATCTCTGGGCTCTCAAACTGATATGAAAATTCCTGCATATTCTTTTTTACGTCTGCATAAGTCATATATGCCTTACCGTCCTCGACGAAGCTAGTAGTGGCAAATACATAATCTTTTCCTGGTTCTAGGTACATGGTGAATTCAAATTCGTCCTTAAGAATCTTTTGTAGATCTTTTGTTTCAGTAGAACGACTGTCAGATTCTTTCTTTTCTATTACTTCGCCGTCCACTATTTCGAATAAATCGGCTGAGAAATCTGCTGCGATATCTGGGACAATTTTTTCCATTGCTTGTTTTACAGATATAGATGCTTCAGCTATCAATGATTGCATAACAGGGATAATCTCTGCCTTTTCTTTCTCAATATCTCGGGTCATCTCATTAGCTTCATTTATTTGATCAATACTGTCTTGAGACCCCTTGGGGTCGTTCTCACGGTGTTTTGTAAAAAATCCCTCTGCTCTTGAGTAATCTTCTGTGCTAGGCAATGTAACATTGCGATCACTCGCTATTGCTTCTGCAATTTTCTTTACTACGAGTCCTTCTTTGTAGGCTTCGTCGTTGCTAAGTCTTTCTGGTGTCATATTATTCTTCCCTTATTATCAAATATTACCTCAGTTAGTTGTTGTAAACAACCTTAGTTTACAAAAGTTCGGAGCCCAAGATCGGGCCCCATTAGGGTGCCGTCCATGGGCTCATATTGTTCTACTTACTTCTTCTCGAAGGCTGGTGGTTTTACCCACACACCTCTTTTGCGAAGTAGCTTATAGAAACCTTTTAGGATATCTTGGTATTCCGACTCTACAGTCGAAATGTTGAGCTGTTGCCAAGCCTCCTTTAGTTCTCGATACGAGATGTTGCTCGCTAGTGACTTCCACTGGTCTTGAGCCCCAAAGTAGAAGATATAGCTACTAGGGCCGCATCGCTTTCCGGTGATGTGTATCACTATTTCTCGACGACGATTCGACTTGCATAAATAGACTTTGACACAGTTGTGTCGAAAGCATCTGCCGATAAAGCCAAGCTTACTCACGATGGGTCCTCCTCTCACTAGGGGCAGATTGTGCGACTACTCTAGCTGCGGTGCTTCTTCTTCCCTTTTCTTGGGTGAGCAGCAGTTACGGCCTTGCCACAACCTCTGGCGCAACATTTCCTGCAACGCCGCAGATCCTTTTCGTTACAGATTCGCATGCTCGCTCCCCCCGATAGTAATGGATACCAGACTAGGTGATAATATACTAAAATATTTGTCAGAGCAAGGTAAATCTGCTCAAAATTAATTAATAATTGTAAATATATTTTGTAATATGCGGCCATTTTCTTTGCATAAAGCCACAAAGGTTCTCTCAGCTTTTGCTCAGATTTGATGTATACAATATAGATGTCATTTAAACAAGGAAGGAGATGAATGACAAAACCTGGCGAGTAGTGATCGCCGCTATCAAGACTTGGCGCCACTGGAGGACACGAATTTCACAAAGAGTTGGTGCTAGTGTGTCGCAAAAGTCGGATAGCAAATACAGTTCAGGGCTAGAAGTACATATTCTCAGCTCGGGCAGGGTCACGAAAACCACCACAACTAAATATATATTTTTCATTCCACTCAAAATAATAGAGGCCATCCCCCGGCCTCTATTATTATTAATATCAATAATGCAAAAAGCCATCGTTTGGGAACGATAGCTTCCATAGGCATTCCTCTCTGTTGTTGGAATAATAGATGGTTTGCTGTTTGGTCGAAGTCCTCTGCGATATTACTCGCTCTCTCACCTACTGGTGAGACCCATGGGCTCCATTGTTGCGGTGTTGACTAGCTTGGGAATTTGATTCGCTTGCCAATTTTTTCGGCTCTTACTGCCTTAAGGAATTCTTCGGGTTCTATCCCAAAGTGCTCCGAGAGCCAGTTTTGAACCTCACAGAGGGCGTAGTTGCGTTCCCACAACGTATCTCCTCTAAAGGACTGTGAAGCCAAAGCGATAACCTCCGCTCTGCTAAAACTGTCATAACCGTCTTTGTTGGTACTGTTACTCCCTTTCTTCATGATTGTCTCCAATCGCTAAACGCTGGTTTGATCCAACGCTGTCGTCTTATGAACGACAAGAACTGATAGGACTTAACACAAACGATATTATAGTCATTTAACGGGGTTTTGTCAATAAGCATCAATAATAAAGCCGAGGTGATCTTTCCCCCTCGGTTTTATTTAATGGTAATTATTTTGCTACTTTGCCGTCGACTATCGTGATCGTACGAGTGCAGAGTTTGGCCACTTCTGGATTATGGGTAACAATTATAAATGTCTGCCCGTGCTGATTGAGTCGAACTATAAGATCCATTATTTCTTTGGTCATTTTGATATCTAGTTCTCCTGTAAGCTCATCACCAAATATAATTGCTGGTTTATTTACTAGAGAGCGAGCTATTGCTACTCTCTGCCGTTGACCGCCCGAAAGTTCGTTTGGAGTGTGAGTAAGTCTATCTCCAAGCCCCACAAGCCTTAACGATTTTTCTGCAAGTGCCCTTCGTTCGTTTCTCGGAGTTTTTCCATAACGGAGTGGTAGCATCACATTTTCTATGGCTGTCAGCGTTGGAATCAGATTGAAAGATTGAAAGACAAAGCCGAGCTCGCTAGATCGGACTTCTGGTAGTTTGTTTTGACTAATTCCAGTAACATTGACGCCTCGTAGAAATATCTGCCCAGTCGTTGGCTCGTCTAGAAGGCCTAGCATATTTAAAAGAGTTGATTTCCCAGAACCAGATGGTCCCATAATAGCAACCATCTCCCCCTTTTTAATATCTATGTCCACGCCATTTAGGGCATGGACAACAACCCCTTTTTCATTTTTGCCTTCTTTTATTTTTTTACCCGTTAGAAAATGATAAGTTTCGACGTATTTTTCTTTATCAAATAAATCTTGTGCTTTTTCTAGTCTTATCTCAATTTCAGAAATTTTTTCAGTATTATTCTTTGAAACTGCTTTTTCATAAGCATGATGAAGTTTGTGGATTGCTTCCTGGGCCTTTATTGCCACCTTCTTATTCCCCATAATGTAAACCTTGCGAAGGTTATTAAGCTTTAGAATAGTATCGGCCATGATTATTCCTCCCTCAGTGATTTAACAATACTGATTTTCACCGCATAGTAAGCGGGGTAAATACCCGCAATTACGCCGATGGCGAGCGAGAATATCATTGAACCGATAAGTAACCTAGGAGTGAGTAAAAATATCTTGTCCCCAGTCTGCTCCATATAATAGTTCACTAAATATACAATAACAGCTCCAAGGGCTATCCCGATGGCGCCACCAAAAAATCCGATAACGCCAGCTTCTGTAAGATATTCGAGTAATATATTGCGGTTTTTTGCCCCTAGAGCTTTCTTTATCCCTATTTCCTTAGTTCTTTCTGAAATTGACATCGTCATGGTATTGACTATTGATAGCGTGCCAACAAGAAGTGAGATGATACAAATTCCGTAAATAATTGAGTTAAAAGTTTGCATTGTAGATGCTATTTGGTCTTGAAATTGTTTCGGTCCAAGAGTATCAACGCCTTTGACCTCTTTCTTTATTTTTTCTGATAATTTATTTGGGTCTACACCTTTTTTAGGATAGGCAATAAAGCCATAAACCAGATCGTCTGGTTTCGTAGTATTTCTAAGTAATTCGGGTAATTCATTGTACATTATTTCTCTACCATCATGTAAAGAGACGGATATTTGAGTATCAGGTAGAGTGAAAGTTTTTTCGGCAATGCCAACAACTTCAAAATTTTTACCTCTAATTTTGATATTTTCTCCCACCTTGGCTTTTAGTTTTTTTACTAGGTCTGCGCCGACCAATGCCTTGTTACGGTCTGAAGCAGTAATAGCTCGCCCACTAGTAAGTCTAATTTTAAAGCTTTCGTAATCGTTGGATTTTTCGTCAATGCTAATAATGTTTGCTAGTGGTCCAAGACTAGCAGTGATGTTATCACTAAGTAGTGAATAAGTTTCGGCCGCTACATATGCGACGCCATCGACTTTTTCTATTTCTTTTTTCTTATCAATCTTTAATGGGCTACTATATGTACTTATTTTGGCAGATATTTCTACTTTGTCCTTATAATATTCTGCCCCTCCATCTACAAGCAAACTCAGTTTCTCGGCGATAGCTCCCATAACCACAAGGGCCAGGATACCGATGGCGATACCAAAAACCGTCAGTAGTGTTCTGGTTTTTCGTCTCCACATATTTTTTAAGATTTCAAACATTTAATTCCTTATGATTATGAAAATATTTTAACATAATTATGAATGATAAATAATAAAAAGAAAAGGCCCGCACTAGGGTAGGTGTGAACCTTCTCTTTGCGGGCCGTTGTGTCTTGTTTAGAACAGGGAGGGCTGGTCTTTCCCAGCAGCATCAGACGTATCTGATACTTGCAGTTTGTCGATAGGTCCCTTTGGAAACCTCTCGACAAACTCCTCGAGATTACTGTCTTGCACCAACCAGCTCTGTTCTATCTTGCGATTGAACTTCCTACTCAGTGCATTGCTGATGATGTGTGAGAAGTTCACAGTAGTAGTGAACTCCCGGGGACGAGCGTGCCACGCGTCGTGTTGCTTCTGCGTGACATAGATACCGACACTCAAGCCGGCGACCTTGAATACCCCGATGTAGGGGCAATTGGGTCTGGTGACCTTCATTTTTGTTACATCTGTAGTGCTAGTGCGTTTGGCCAAGCCAAACACCCCCTTCAGTTTAGTGAGATGTACAGGTCGGTTCTTGCTCTTTCAGGTTCGTGCCGGGCTGCCATAAAGAGTAAAACAATCGCTCTTCTGCTGGCCAAAACCAGTGTTTCAGGATCTTTGGTTGTTGGGCCGAAGCAACCGCTTTCGATGTACTCGATCTGATCGCCGATAATCTCAGCAATCGTGATCATGTCATCGGGCACTTGATAATGTGCCGCGAAGTTTAGTACCGCCTCTCTTTGGACAGAAGCCGTTAACAGTACAGTAATACTGAGTTCAGGCTCGAGACCTAGATCTTCACAGCGTTGAACTAGCATGTCTTGGACTGCCCCAAGTATTAGTGTGCTTAAAGCCGCCATTGACAATCCCCTCGTTTCTAGACGAATTGTGTAGGTACAATGTAAATTACTATACCACTTTATGGTATATTTGTAAAGCATGATTTACGCAAAAAACAGCCCTAAGTCGGGGCTGTTTGTAATAAATTGCAGGTTGAGCCGCACTGTAGGGTAACAGTAGTGCGCGGCTTTGCCCATAGGCGAATCCTCTCTCATGAAGGGTTGTGGTATCTTACTTGAGTTATTGAGATTGACCTAATCCCAGAATCAAACTGTTTCCAGTTACCCTTGATTCTGAGTGCAGAGTTTTGGGTTATCTTTTTTGGAAGAAGACTTTGCGACCAAGGTCCTGTGGTTTACAAACGGCCCAGAAAAGACTAAGTCCCATCTCGGATAAACCAAGAAGGTCATCTAGTAATTCTGGGTTATTCCATCGAACCTCTTTGCCGGCATACTTCTTGAGTAGTTCGTCGACGTCCCTGATATTTTGGTCTCTTTCGATTTCACGCCGTTGTTCTTCAAGGTCTACTAAGACCTCAATGTGATACCCATTACGCTGCAGAGCTTGTAAAAGAGCTAATTGAGTCATAAAGACTCCCTTCGTTTGACAGCACTTCGCAATATTGCGGAGTAACTGCATCATCACGTTGCCGCGACTCATGTGCGGTATTATACTCTTTTTTACCTATATGTCAAGATAATTTACTGTTACAAGTTTTTGTTATAGGAATAGGTTGCTTTAGTTGAATTTAACTTCTGCGACCTTTGAGATATCGCTAAGTTTATGACCCTGAATCATCGAATCCGAAATTGTGTACAAAATGTCACCAATATATAAAATTCTAGATATTGTACTGTTGGCTGCATAGTCGTAAGAATAATTATTTTTTGAGTTTTCGTTAGTTGTTTTGTGTGTGATGCGATCGCGGAACTGGAATCCTTTTTCTAAGTCCACTTTGTAAACATAGGCTCCTTGGAAAGTATCCGTACCATATGTATTTGCCTCTGCCCCAGTACTCGCCTTTTGTTCTGGTGTTAGCTCGGCAAGAGATATTGGTAACGATAATAGGCTTTTTGCTTTATCAAACAGAAACGCCTTTGGGTCTGTAAGGACTGGTGAATCAGTCCCTCGGTCACCTATTACCGTCTTGAACATTTCTTTTGGATTGGTAACATCTGTAACATCAAATATAGCCATCTTTACGCCCTGGTACCAAGCGAAGTCCAAATTTCTGCTTTCGATCGCTTCGGTGGAGGCGTCGATAGCTTCTTTTCCGATGCCGATAATGTGGTTTTCGTCATATGGATGTAAATAGTCAGAGTATCCCGGTATCTTTAGGTATCCAAGAACAGCGGGTTTCTCGGGATCCTTAAGGTCAATAACATAAAAAGGATCTACTTTTTTGAAAGTGACAAGGTACCCTCTATCTCCCATAAATCTGGCGGAATATATCTCTTCTCCTGGCGCAAGATCTTCTAGGGCGCCAACTTGTTTCATGTCACCATTAAAAACATAAATATTATTTGTCGATTTATTGACTGTATCAGTAATACTTCCCTTGGTAGCGGCTACTCTAAAAAATCCATTGCTCTCGTCCATAGAATATTGATTAAGCGCACTACCCTCTATCGAAGCCGAACTAAGATATTCAGAATTGTTACCTACTAGTTTAAATTTGTGGAACTGTGTTTTTGAGACAGTGTTCCTGGTATAGTTTGTATAAATTGGTTGTTCAAGACTGGCAAGATACAGGTTTTGGCTGGATGCATATACAATGTCTGAATTTCCGATAATTGTCCGTCTATTGATTTCCTTGGTTTCGTCTTTGATCGATAGACTCACAACACTTACAAAGGTGTTATTGGTCTTATCTTCTATATTATTAACGTTTTTGAAATATTCCACATCGGCACAGCCACAAGTGGGTTTATAAACTGCTTTGGCAGAACCTTGAACATCAGAATATTTAGGAAGTAGAGATAGGGCATCTGTTTGGGGTGTAATGACATTATAATTTGGATATGTATTAAGAACTAAGTGAACATTGTCACCAATCATTCTGCCAGCACTATAATTACCTTCATACTCAACACTTCTAGTGAGTTTTGGGTTTGTCTTATTGCTAGTATCCCAGATTTTGATAAAAGTATAGGTGGTAGAGGGATTATAGGGTTTTGTAAACCTTTCGATAATACTATTATTTGTAGAGGTCTCTTTTGTAACTGTTTTATTGCCGATGGCTAATAACCTATTTTTCGCGATAAATAATTGACTAACATTTCCATAATCGCTACCCGTATATTCTTCAGGCATTATAGAGGAAGGGCTAGCATCGGTATTGTTACTTTCTACTACCTTGATTGTTTTTACAAGTTTGGCATCTTCGGCGGGATAAGCTTTAACGATGTCAATGTTACCTTGCCTGACAGTATAGATATATTCACCATCATTCTTAACAGTATCAGCTTCGTCAACTCCCTCAACTTGCACATTCGTTTTAGAATAATCACTACTACCTCCTGTAGTATCTGCGGTAGTGGCTTCACCGGCCTCTATACTCATGCCAAGCGGGGCATTAACGCCTATGTTTTTTGTTTGTACATCTCTTGCGAGCATTTTAGTAATATCTCCGCAGGATTTTGCAGTTCCAATGTACGTATTATTAACTTTGATAGCGCTTTTCGATGTATTTCTTACGCGATAATACCAGCCCAAGGCGATAATTGAAAATAAGAATATAATTGCTATAGATCCAAAGAAAATTTTCATAAAGACAGGGCTTTTGTAAAAATTATTTTTTATAGAGTCCTTTTTTGTTATATCCATATCATCTCCTTTAATATACATTATTATTAATACTTTACACTTTACAATTTCTTTTGAAAAGTAACATCTGTTTCCGTAAGGCCCATTTTGGTATAAAAGTTTCTGCCAAAACTATTATTGTAAGACGCAGTAATAGTCATTAGATTTGAATCTTGCGCTATGGCCCATTTTTCAATCATCGTATACAACTGTTCACCGATACCCATTCTGCGGTATTCTTTTTTGATGAAGGTGTTTTCAACTTCTGCTAATTTTAGGTCCTTTCGCATATGGTCGGGAGTTTCTGTCAAATGTGCAATCATGTACCCAATAATCTTTTCGTCAGTTTCAACTACAAGAACTAGCGAGTCGCTTATGTTTATTCTTTTTTCGAAATAGTCTCTACCCCACTGAGAATCTGGCCAGGCAACATCCAATGTATCGTCAAAAACATAATCGTGTTCAAATAGCGCGGTATTTAAGTTTACGATAGTATCGATATCTTTTGTTGTAGCTTTTCTTATATTGGTATTCATATAAAAATCCGTTAGTAGACCATTTTATAGGTTATTCTAACCTAACTTCGAGATAATGCAAAATTACGTTTTTTTTGTATAATTAATAAGCTCAAAATATTATCTATCCGAGAGCACAAATAAATATATTATAGTATTATTTCTCGGCTTGAACTGAAGAAGTAATTTGAATACCTTTAGGCTTTTTTGCCTGCTTTGGTTTCTTGGTATTCTTTTGTGAATTTTTTCCTTTAGCCATTTTTCCTCCTTGTAGCATTATACATTTTTATGTGGATTATGATTAGGACAATCTTTGCTAGAACAACGCTCTGGGATAGTTTTGGTCCCTTCCATCATCAGAGAGCCGCATTCTTTACATATATTACCTGTCGGTTTCGCTTTAATAGCGTATTTGCATTTTGGATAATTGTTACAAGAATAGAATATTCCGAAACGACCTTTTCTTTCAGCCATTTCACCTTTTTTGCAGACTGGGCACTTTACGCCAGTACCATTATCGATTACAGCCGTTTCGTCTTTTCTGATATATTTGCATTTCGGATAATTTGAACAAGAAATGAATTTGCCGTATTTTCCCTCACGTTCAATAAGATCTCCGCCACATTCGGGGCAGGGTTCACCGATTGGTTTCGGCCCTTCCATCTCTTCGCCTTCCATAGTAAGTGCACCCTGGCATTCTGGATACTTGGAGCAACTAAGAAATTTACCGTTCTTCCCAAGCTTTATTATCATACTACTTTTGCATTTTGGGCATTTGAATTTTGGATCCGCAGGTTCTGGTTTTACTGGTTCTTTGAGCTCTGTTTTTACTTTTTTGATAAATGGACCATAAAATTCTGACAGTATTTGGACATACTTGGCTTTTCCGTTAGCTATAAGGTCAAGTTCATCTTCCATTTCAGCAGTAAAGGTGTCGCTGATGTATTCGGCAAAATATTTTTCAAGAAAGGTACTAACAACATCGCCGGTATCTGTAGGAATGAGTGTTCGACCCTCTTTTGTAACATAGCCACGATCTTCTAGTGTTTTCATAATGGAAGCATAAGTACTAGGTCTGCCGATACCTCTTTTCTCTAATTCCTTAATCAGGCCAGCTTCCGTGTATCTGGTTGGAGGTTCGGTCTGTTTGGCAGTAGTAACAAAATCTATCAGTGTTAGCTCGTCACCGATATTAACTTTTGGTAGGTTGACTTCTTCGCCTGCCACTGCCGGATCAGCTGAAAGCCAGCCGGCGAATAGTTGATGACTACCATTGGCTGTAAATAAAGGAAATTTGTTGTCATCGTAATACTTGGCAGTTATCTTGCTTCGAAGAAGTTTGGCATCAGCCATCTGACTTGCCACTGTTCTGCCCCATATCAGCTTGTAGAGTTTCTTTTGTTCGTCATTGTGACCAGCATTGTCATGTTCAAAATTTGTGGGACGGATTGCCTCATGAGCTTCCTGGGCATTTTTACTCGTAGTTTTGTATTTATGAGGGGATAAATATTCTTTGCCGTACTTACTCGTCACCACTTGGTTTATTTGTTCTAGCGCTGTCTCTGAAAGATTAGTACTATCGGTACGCATATAACTGATTAAACCTGCTTCATATAGTTTCTGTGCTACTCCCATGGTTCGTGATGGCGAGAATCCTAGTCTAGTGCTCGCTGTCTGCTGTAGTGTAGATGTAGTAAATGGTGGTTTTGGTGCTCTTTTTGCTTCTGTACTTGTGACATTGGCAACTATCCATTGTCCATTTTTGGCAACGGTTTCTATTTCGGTTAATCGTTCTATATTTTTTGGCTCTTCGGTACAGGTAAGCGAAAGATTATCTTTGCCCAGAGTCTTTGTTTCGGCAACTAGTGTCCAAAAATCTTCACTGACAAAAGCTCGTCTTTCTCTTTCTCTTTCCATAATAATTCTAAGTGCAGGAGATTGTACTCGGCCTGCAGATAGACCATATCGAACCTTTTTCCAGATGACTCCAGAAAGGTCATAGCCAACAAGACGGTCTAGGACACGCCTAGCCTGTTGTGCATCTACTAAGTCAATATTTATCTTGCGTGGATTATTGGCGGCATGTTCAACTGCGCTTTTGGTGATTTCATGAAATTCAATCCTGTCATAATCGCTTTCTTTTAGCTTCAACGCTTGGGCCAAGTGCCACGAAATTGCTTCACCTTCACGATCAGGATCAGTCGCCAGTAGTACTTGGTCGGCTTTCACTGCTACCGCTCGTAGATCACTGATAATTTTTTTACCACGGGGAGTAATAATGTATTTTGGTTTAAACCCGTGTTCGATATCTACGGCGTCTTTATTGCTTTTTGGTAGATCTCGCACATGTCCAAAAGAAGCCATTACTTTGTGGCCTGGACCTAAATATTTTTCTATTGTCTTCCCTTTTGCGGGAGACTCTACAATTACAAGTTTCATAACTAAGTGTTAATGTTATTTTAATTAGTGCTATGTGTCAATCTTTTCCATTCATGGCTGCCGGTAAAGCTATTCTTTGTTTAGCCATGGAAACATTTTGACGAGCTCTATGTTTCTTTCGTCATTTTTTTCTAACGAGGCAAGGTTAAATAGTTTTTCTTTGCCAAATTCGGACATGATCAAATTGACCATAGTTATACCCACTTGATATTTATCACCGTTTTGGGTGTAGCTAAGTTTATTCAGTAACTGTATATTTATATCTTCTTGGGTCCAAGTACTACTTTGGCCAGCAACGTATCCGCAGACACCTTCTATTAACCATCCTGGCGTATGCTTATTGCTGACAGGGCGTAAATATTTATGAACCAGTTCGTGTTTTAAAACTTTCTGAAATCTGATGTGACCTGGATCCTTTTGCGGGGGCATTCCATTTGGACCAATAATGTAAATATGGTTTTGGGGAGAAAAGCCAACGAGGTAGTCTGGGGCTGGGATATCATCATTTCTGTTTTTGTCATAAAAAGTAATAATATCTTTTTGACTATCAAACAAAACAACGTCTATATCTTTTAGTGGTTTGGTGCCGAAAAAGTCTGCCACTTCCTGATTGTACCTTTGGGCTAGATCGTTTGTATCCATATTATCTCCTTAAATATTTTAATTGATTCTATATACCATACCACCAATATGCTTAATTTTGCCAGATATTTCCATAATGGTTATAGCAGAGCTTATTTCACTTTGGGAGAGCCCGGCTTTTTTTGAAATCTCGTCAATGTGTTTTGGTTCTAGTCTTAGCACTTCGATAATTGTTTTTTCTGTTTTATTGCTACCAACTGCTTGGCGCATCTCGGAAACTACTTCAGGGCAAGAAAACCCAAATTCATCATAGACGTCTTGAACACTGGTAAGGACATGAGCTCCAGATTTGATCAGGTTGTTTGTTCCAATACTGGCTAAACTAAATATATTTCCAGGAACGGCAAAAACTTCTCTGTTCTGGTTCAGTGCCGAAAGCGCAGTGATGAGGCTTCCAGAGCTCTCTGCTGCTTCGGTAACGATGAGACCCTGAGATATACCGCTAATGATTCGGTTTCTGGCTGGGAAGTTTTGTTTTAATGGAGGAGTGTCGAATGGATATTCAGAGATTATTGCTCCGTTACCGATGATTTCGCGAGATAATCTAAAGTTGCTGCTCGGATAGATCTGATTCAGGCCGCAGCCGATAACCGCAATAGTCTGCCCACCGCCAGATAGGGCTCCTTTGTGAGCGGCAGTATCGATGCCAATTGCTAGCCCACTAACGACTGTCACACCTCCCATGGCAAGTTCGCTGGTAATCTTTTCTGTGACGCGGAGGCCATAGTCAGAGGGTCTTCTACTGCCTACTACGCCGATACATAACTGATTTAGCTTGGCTGTGCCCTTTTTGTATAGAATAAATGGAGGATCGTAAATCTGTTTCAACAGTTCGGGGTAGTCATTTTCAAAAATAAAGACAGGCTCTATATTATTTTGTTTAAGTTCGTGGAGAACGTTTTCTGGTTTGTAGTTCTCTTTTGAGAATATGAATTCTTTGAGACATCGCTTGCTTAGTTTGAGAGCTCTTAGCTTGCTATCGGGTAGCTCGAACAAATTATTTATGGGAGCGTCTAAGGCGAAAACCTCAAGAAACAGAGAGGCAGTGAATCGAGCATTTCTACCTAGTGTAAGCCAATATATGTAGTCTTCAATATTCTTTTCCACAACCCCTCCAAAAAACACTTGACAAAAGTAGCCAACAGTGCTAGAATAAATAGTCAACCTAAATCAGGATGACATTTGACAATAAGTTTCTCTAGGTAAACGCCAGTTATGGCGAGTGTCCTATCAATGAGTAAGGCCTTAAACACCCTCCTTTAAGCTTACTTGTTGGTAGGGTTCTCCCCGTAACCGCCAGCCAATATTTTGGGCTAGGTAAAGTCTTCGGATCGAGTTACACTAACGGGAGAACTTTGAAACAAAAGTAAGGGAGTCGTATTTATACGGCTCCCTTACTTTATTATATTTAAGTGTTTATGACTAGTGGACAAGGAAAAATTAACTATTCTTTAACTATTTTCACAACATTAATTTTCGGGGTTACTTTTACCACTACAGGTTGCTTTATTTTTGGTAGGCTCACATCACTTCCCTCTCGCACTTCAGCTGTGGCAAAGATGTTATTAGATTCTTTCGGTAATACTCTCTCTCGGATAAACGCCAGTCTTTCTGGGTCTAAAGAGTCAGGATCTACAATTGCTGCTACCATACTGTCACAAAAATCTTCAGCAGCAGAATGGATTGCATATTCGCTGATACACCTTGATGGATCTTTGGGTTTAAAATACAAAGTAAGGCCACCAGGTGTTGTTATGCCTTCTGGGACGTGTTCCCAGCCAAAATCTTTCTGCCATTTATCTAGTTGTTTAGAGGCCAAACTGTGAGAAAGCTCATGAATTAATGTCCCTTCAAAGTTTGATGTAGCCGATATTCGGTGTTGTTTGTCTTCTAACGCAGGAGGATAAAGCTTAATTGCACCTTCGCCTGTTTCTGCGTAACCATTTAGTGGCTCATTAGTGTATTTATTAATCTCGTTTTTGTCATCAATTAGAATATATTTAACGGTATTAAGAGCTTCGCCACCTAAGATATTAGAGAATTTCTCTAATATGGATTTTAGCTGAAATATTCTCTTGTCTTCTATTTTTTGACTAAAACTGTATAATTCAAGGCTGTACTCACCTACTTTAATCGATACTTGTTGTTCTGGTATGCCTTTTTCTCTCCACTTATCCTGTAACCACCAATTATTACTAATAATTTCTTCTTTTGCTTTTTCTTCAATATTTTCTTGAGAAACTGTAATATCTGCCACTCGATCACTACCATCTTCTAGAAATTCAAATTTAATGTCGTTTATTTTTTCATACTCTCGATCTTTCGGTAATTGGAATTCAGAAGCCTTGATATTAGAAATAATTTTGTGACTTTCTTTTTTCATTTCTTGAAAATCTACTAGTTGTTTTTCCATATAAACCCTTAATCTTTTACTATTGCTGGATACTGTTATTTAAATACTAATATGCTCTATGCCTTCTGCGAGGGCTTTTTCTATTTCTGACACTGTTTTTGTGACAACTTCTTGTGCAAGGGCCTCTTCATCTTTAGTAAATTTCTGTAACACAAAAGCTTCTGTGGGTATATTATCACATTCTTTTGTTTTGATTCCCATTCGAAACCTGGCAAATTCATCAGTGCCGATACACTCTATGATAGATTTAACACCTTTGTGTCCCGCAGAGCTACCACCTTGTCTGACTCTGACTACACCAAGCTCGAGATCGATATCGTCATAAGCGACCCAGAGATGTTCAGTATTAATATTAAAATAACTCATTACAGATTGTATAGCTTCTCCAGATAGGTTCATAAAAGTCTGAGGTTTAAGAAGTTTGATCTTTTCGCCACTTACTATTATTTCGCAGATCTCAGCCTTGAACTTTTTCTCAAGCTTAAAATCACCGTCATATTTATCTGCTAGGTTATCAACCGTAGCGAAGCCGAAATTATGGCGTGTGCCGATATATTCTTTTCCCGGATTACCAAGTCCAACGATTAGTTTCATGGTTTATGTACTTTCCCCCGTCATGCTGAATTTATTTCAGTATCCCGAGATCCTGAATCGAGTTCAGGAAGACGCAAAGAGGTGTGCGACGAGTGTAGTTATTTTTTCTTTTTACTTTTCTTATTATACTCAGCATTTTTCTTTTTGAAAACCAGTCTTATGGCCGTACCTGAGAAATCCCAGTGGTCGCGAATTCGATTTTCGAGATATCTTTTGTAAGAAAAGTGAATATGTTCTGGGTGACTTGAGAAGAAAATAAATGTCGGTGGATTGATATCGGCTTGAGTGATGTAGTTGATTTTGGGTAATACATTCTTCTTTGCTGGTGGTGATTTTTTCAAGATGTCCGCACCTATAAGTAGGTTTAGCTCGGATGTTGGGATTCGGCGGGCACGTGCTTCTGTTACTTCGAAGACTACATCGGGGATTTTCTCGATATTTTTACTTGTTTTTGCTGAAACGAATACAACTGGAGCAAAAGGTAGGAATGAAATCTTGTTATGAAGATAGGCAAGATAGTTTTGCATGTCGGTTTCGTCTTTATCAATTGCGTCCCATTTGTTAACAACTATTACAACACCTTTTGCTTGATCGGCGGCGAATCCTGCGATGTGTAGGTCTTGTGATGTAAGTCCTTCTGTTGGATCTATAAGTATTAGCACGATATCAGCGTCTTCAACGGCACGGAATGAACGAAGGACTGAGTATTTCTCTATTTTACCTTCTTCATATTTGGTTCCTAGATCTCCAACTTTACCTCTTCTTCGGATTCCAGCAGTATCGATAAAGTTTATTTTTCCTCTTTCGTCTTCGAAACTCGAAATAGTAAAGTCTCTGGTGGTGCCAGCAATATCAGAGATAATTGCTAGCTTTTTGCCGATGAGAGCATTGAAAAGGCTTGATTTGCCGACGTTCGGACGACCCGCAATAGCGACGTTTATTCCTTCTTCGTTGTCTATGACCACTTTTCTTTGTGGTTCGATATCTTTTAGATTTGTGACAATACCGTCCATAAGATCGCCCATATTGCGGCCTGTGAGCGCAGATATCGGTGTTATTTCACTTGCGCCAAGGCGGTGAAGCTCTGATAAATTTGAAAGATATTTTTCACTATCATATTTGTTGGCAGCAACAATAAACGGTTTTTTTGCTTTTTGTACCATTCTAATGGCATTGTCATCGTCTTTAGTCGGTCCGACAGAGGCATCAACGATAAATACTATTAGATCTGCTTCATCGAGTGCTACTAATACCTGTTCTTTGACATCTTCATCGAGAACTGTGTAAGCAGTTCCTTCTGATTCTATTCCTGCGGTATCAACTAATATAAATTCGGTACTATTCCAGGTTGTCCTTGCATATAGACGGTCTCTAGTCGTTCCAGCCCAGTCGGCAGTAACTGCTTGTTGTTTTCCTAAGATACGATTAAAAAGAGTCGATTTTCCGACATTCGGTCTGCCCACAATGGCAATAACTGGGATATTAGCATTTTCTGACATATTTTCTCTTTGGTTTACTTAACGATGTATTTTACCACACAAAGTGGGTAAAAATCCATGAGTTTATGTTATAAGATTCAGAAAATCTACTCGCTGAGCCGATCACTGCCGTCAGAACCTCGTGGCCATCTTGCTTTTCTAGGGATATTAGGCACTCTCCTGCCCCAAAAGTATAACCGGTTTTGACACCGAAATATTTCTTTCCATCGAGCAAGATATTTGTATTCGTGAGATAGATCGGTCTTCCGGCCGTGGTGTAGACCACCTTTTGTGTTGTCGCCACTGTTTCTGCGAAGAAATTATTTCTGAGTAATATTCGGCTTAGCTCTAACATGTCTTTGGCGCTAGAATAGTTGCCTGCATCGTCCCAACCTACAGGATTGGCAAAATGAGTATTTGATAGGTTTAGGCTCTCTGCTGCTAGATTCATTTTTGTCACAAAACCATCAACGCTCCCAGCATCTAGAGTCGCTAGCGAGGTAGCGGCGTCAGAGCCAGAATTCAACAGCATTCCAGTAAGTAGATCGCGCTTAGATATTTCCTCGCCTTTACTTATGCCCATCAGGGCGTCGCCAGCTTGAGTGATGTAATCTGGGATTGTAACTTTCTCGTCTAGGTTTGGGCTGTCTTTTAGGACTACATATGCCGTCATTAGCTTCGTTAGGCTGGCAATCTGAAGCTTTTCGTCTTTGTTGCTCTCGTTTAGAGCTGTGTTGCTGCCAAGATCAATACTATAAACTGATTTCGCCAAATTTTGGTATTCTGCATCAACGCTAGATAAAGTAGGACCGCTTACAATCTCCGGCAATTTTGTAACTACAGTTTCTTTTTGAGGGGATGGCTTCAAAAAATTATCAAGATAAGCCCTTGGTCCGTCGAAAATATGCCAACCGGGTGTCAGTAATAGTAGTATTAAGGCTATTTCACGCATCTAGAAGGCTCCTGAGCTCTTTTTCTGTTAGATTGCGATATTCACCCATCTTCAAATTACCTAGTTCTAGTGGGCCTACTTTGGCCCTGTGAAGCTTGGTAATGTTTTTACCAAAGTGCTCAATAGAACGCCGAATCAGTCTATTTCGGCCCTCGTGGACTCTAACCAGATATTTACCCTGAGAAAGCACTTCTAGGTGATCTGGTTTAAACTCGCCATCTTCTAGGGCAATCCCCTTTTTCATCTTCGCTAATTCTACATCAGAGAGCGGTCTATCTACTGAAAAACTATATTCTTTGAGTTTTTGATGGCTCGGATGTGTAATCTTTTGGGTTAGGTCTCCGTCATTTGTCATAATAATCAGACCCGAGGTGTTTTTGTCTAGTCTACCAACAGGCCAAACGCTGGGACTTCCTGGGACGAGCTCGGTAATAAGAAGATCGGCGTGTCTGTCTGAGACCGTAGAAGTATAGCCAACGGGCTTATTTAGCAGATAATACACCTTATTGCTTATCTGCACTTCTTTACCATCAAGTAATATCTTATCTACTTCAGACACAGAAAAAGCAGGATCGATAATGTTTGTACCGTTTACTGTAACTCTGCCAGACTGAATAATGTCTTCACTTTTTCTTCTCGAAGAAACCCCGGTAGATGCTAAATATTTAGCTAGCCTCATCGTTTTTCTCAAAAAGATTTAATTCTTCCATCTTGGGTAGTGCATTTTCGTTTTCTAGACCACAATATTGGATAAATTCCATAGTAGTACCGTAAAGTATCGGTTTACCGACACTTTCTTTGCGGCCTATTTCGGCTATAAGCCCTCGAACCATTAGATTTCGAACTATCTGGTCGGAGTTTACTCCTCGGATTTCTTCGATTTCGGCTTTTGTCAGGGGCTGTTTGTAGGTAATTATAGCTAGTGTCTCTAGAGCTGCTTGTGATAAATCGTGTCTGAGCTCTTCGTTGAGTAGTCTGCTTACTTCCTTTGAATTTTCAGGAGCCGAGATAAGGGCAAAATATTCACCTTTATTTATGAGGCTTATTCCCCTATTTTTGTAATCAGCTTCAAGCTCTTTTAGCGATTTCTGTATCTCCGAAACTGGGATGCCGATCGCTTCGGCGATTTCTAGTAGAGAAAGTGGTTTTTCGGCAACAAAAAGTAAGCTTTCTACGATAGATTTGATATTAATATTTTTTGTTTCTATTCCGCTCATAGCTTTATTTTAAACCCATTATAAGGATATCCGCAAAGGATTCTTTTTGGATGACCCCTATTTCTTTCTGTTTTATCATTTCTAATATTGCCAAAAAGGTCACAATAACCTCGGTTTTATTCTTTGCACCAGCTAATATTTCTTTGAATCTAATAGTTTTTTTCTTTTTAGTTAGGGAATAAATAATCTTTTTTTTGTCTTCTATGGTAATTTTTTGCTCAGGTGAATCTGTAATAACTCTTTCCTCTATTTGCTCTGGTAATTTGTTTAGAGTTTCTTGGAAAATCGCGAAAAGCATTTGATGATTAATGTCCTGTGGAGGTAAAAAGATTATTTCTGACTCTGATTTTGCGCGTCTGGAATAGCCTCTTTGGCCGTCTATAAGGATAGATTCTAAATTTGCTGCCGCTTTTTTGTAAATACTATACTCGCGGAGTTTGGCTTCTAGATCCTCGATTTCTTCTTCCTCTTCGTCTGATTTTATGTCAGGAAGTAACTCTTTTGATTTGAGATACAAAAGCTTGGCCGCCACCACTAGAAAATCTGCCATTTCCGAGCTTGTGCCCTGCATATTTTCGATTTGCTCTAAGTAGGCGGAGGTAATCTTGGAAAGTGAAACCGTAGTTATCTCTAGTTTTTCTTTTTCAATCAACTGCAAAAGTAAATCGAGAGGTCCTTCAAATTGATCATTTGAAACAGCGTACATTATGGGCGTAAGCGATTAATGTCTCTTGGAAATAGACTTGCTTCTTTGACGTTATCGAGCCCAAGCATTTTAGCAGTGATTCTCTCGCAGCCTATGGCTAGTCCACCATGAGTCGGCATGCCATATTTAAAGACAGTTAGATAATCGGAGAAATCTTCGATATTCATTTTCCTGGCTTTCATGGTGTCGATGTAGTCTTGGTACAAGTGGAACCTCTGTCCGCCGGTAGTAATCTCGACACCTCTAAACAAAAGATCAAAACTCAATGTTTCCTTGGGACTTTTGGGATCATTGTGAGTATAAAATGGACGTTTTGACGCTGGATAGTGTGTAACAAAGACAAATTCACTACCTAGGTTCTTGGCCGCGTATTCGCATATTTGTCTTTCATGGATAGGTTCTAGGTCTGGCTCTCCGAGACATTTTTCTTTATATTCTTTCTCAAGTATTGTTTGCACTTCACTGAGCTTAAGTCGTGGTATAGCTTTCGGTATTTTCGGTAGGGTCGCACCAAGAAGGATGAATTCTTCCTGACATTCAGTTTCTAATTTGTTAATAATATAGGCCATCATCTTTTCTTCTAGGTCCATAATATCTGTCCATGAATCTATGAATCCCATTTCGAGATCGAGACTGAGATATTCATTTATATGTCTGGAGGTACTGTGTTTTTCGGCTCGATAGATAAAGGCAGTTTCAAAGACGCGCTCAAAAACACCTACCATTATTTGTTTATACATTTGTGGGCTTTGTGAAAGAAAGGCTTTTTTGCCAAAGTATTTGAATTCAAACATCTCTGCCCCGCCAGTTTCTAGCCCAGCTTCGACAATCTTCGGAGTATTTATCTCGGTAAAATCTTCGTTCATGACAAATTCACGGAAGGCGGAAATGATAACCCCCTGAACTTTGAAAATCGCTCTTTGGGCAGGTGCTCTCAGGGTGAGTGGTCGATTATCTAGAAGCGTATCTAGATTAACGTTCAATTCTTTTTTATTTAGAGATATTGGGACATCTTCTGTTACTGGAGAAATAATTTCGATCTTTTCAATATGAAGCTCAGCGCCAAAGGGTGCTCTTTCTTCTGCGACAACCTTGCCAGTGATGTTGGCAACAGTTTCTGTAGTAAGTCCTGTAAGCTTATCATTTTCATCACCAGCGTCAGCAATTGCTTGGGCTAAACCGTTTTTGTCTCTAATAACCAAAAAGCTTATCGCCCCAAGTTTTCTAAGTTTATGTACCCAGCCGGATAATGTAATTGTTTCCCCGATGTGTTTGGCGATATCAGATGTGTATACTCTTTTCATATTTAAAGCTCCTCTATCTGGTGTCATTCCTGGTCGCGAACCCAGGAATCTCTTGCGTATCCTCTGAAGTAGATCCTCGGACAAGCCAAGGATGACATCGGGAGGTTTAGATTCCAGCATTCACTAGAATGACAAAATTATACAATATATCTGTAGCTATATTAACAAATAAACCGTTATAAGTAAAAAAAATCCCCGGAATTTCCGAGGATTTTTACCCAACTTTACTAGCGAGCCAGCACTTGTTTCGCTTTTGAAATAACGTCTGTTAGTGTTACTTGTGATTTTACTAGGTATTCATCTGCACCGAGAGTATTCCCTTTTTCTACGTCGGATTCCTGGGAAAGAGCGGTCATCATAATTACTTTAGTATTTTTTGTTTCTGGAGTCGCGCGGAGTATGTCTAGGACATCGAAGCCACTGATCTTTGGCATCATTACATCTAATATAATTAAGCTTGGCTTTTCTCTCACGGCCTGTGTTAGCGCCATTTCTCCGTCAGAGGCTGTCACCACATCATAACCTTCAGCCATAAATCTAGCTGAATATATATCCCTAAGTGCTACGTCGTCTTCTACTAATAATACTTTTACTGCCATATTCCCCTCTAACTCTAAACTTTAATTTATTATATACCTTATTAAATATTAATCCAAACTTCTTGGTACTGTAAAGTAGAACTTTGTTCCTTTTCCTACTTGGCTCTCAAGCCAAATGCTACCACCGAACATTTCTATAATAGACCTAGTAATAAAAAGACCCAGACCCGTCCCGCCGACTTCCCGCGTTGCAGTATTATCATAACGATAAAATTTCTCAAACATGTGTATTTGTCCGTCTGCGGGTATTCCGTCTCCTGTGTCTATAATACAAGTAGTCGCAAAGTCTTTATCATATGTAATACTAACACTTACACCGCCCTTACTTGTGAATTTTAAGCCATTTTCCACTAGGTTATAGAATACTTCTCGAATTTGCTCTTTGTCGGCAACTACATCAATCGATCTACCAATGGCATGCTCCCCGCGTATTTTTGAATTTGGGGCATCTATAATGGTGATGTATAGTTGTTTGTTTTTTGCGGATGGTTCTAGTGCTTCAACAACCTCCGCAGCAAGTTCATGAATGCTGAATTTAGTTATATTGGTTTGTATCTTACCCTCTTCTATTTTGGTAACGGTAAGAAGATTTTTCACCAGGTTGGACATACCCATTGCAGTATTTCTTGCTTTGGTTAAATATTCTCTAGCCTTATCGTCTACGGTACATATCTTCTCGTTTTCTATTAGCTCCATATACCCTTCCATGGCGGTGATAGGAGTTCTGAGTTCATGCGATGCGGTAGAAACAAACTCACTTCTTAATCTTTCTACTTTCTTGCGATCAGTCACATCTCTAAAAACACAAATAGCACCTGCGTTTACACCATTTTTATCTTTAATGGGAGCATAAGAACTTGAAATTTGTATTTTTTTATTACCTCTTTTGGCGATAAAACAAGTATCGTCTCTTAGTATGTTTTCACCGGTATTCCAGACATTTAGCGCTGGGCAGTCTTTTTGGCAAACAGAAATATCTGTTTCGTTTTTCAGATTCATTACAGTCCAACATTTTAAGCCGATGGACTCTTCTGCTTTCCAGCCTGTTATTCCTTCAGCCGCTGTATTAAACATCGTAAGATTTCGTTCCATATCTACAACATATACACCATCAGCTATACCTGCCAGTAGTGCTTCTTCTTTGTTTTGGCCAGCAGATAGCTGAACATTTGAATATTCGAGTTCATTTTTTTCTTTTAAAACTTGACGGTATATAGAGCCAATATAATAAAAAATTACTGAAAAAAGCAGACTTATTGAAGTTACTATCAGTCCTAGTCCGACTGATAAATTCTCAAAAATAATACTGATTAAAAGATAAATCAATATTATAGCTTCTGTCCCGATTCCCCATAAAACGCCAAATAAAAATCCTACAATAAGCAGAGGGAATATTAAAAATACAAAGGGAGAGCCTATCCCCCCTAATAAATCCAATATAAACACAGACAATACGGAAGAAAAAACTAATAAAATCCCGACTGCTATTTCTTCATTTTGTTCCCTTATCTTTTTGAAAAAAAATGAATAAATTAGACTAGCACTAATTACAACTATCGAATACATAAAGCTTATTTCTTTATTTACCGGCGATAAAGTAAAAATTACGATATATAAATAGCCAATGAATAAAAGTCCGTTAAGTATTACGGAACCGATAAGTATCTTATCCTGATTATCTTTGCTAAGAATTAGCACATTCCCTCCGAATCTCTATATAAAGAATAATATATTAATTGCTAGGATTCAAGAAAAAACCTTGTTCTAGCATAGAGGTTGCGTCATATGTCAGCGAATATGCATTGAAATATACAATAATAATTCTTCGGCCTTCACGGCTAGCTACTCCTATATAAGTATTCCCTGCTTCATAAGTGAAGCCAGTTTTGGCTCCCTCCATACCGGGGAAAGTTTTAATAAGGGTGCTAAGCTGATAGTACGAATGGGGCTCATTGTGCTCTGTGGCCGGAACACTATAATCTTCTATGCGCCCCATATATTTCAAAAAGTCTGGTTGGGTACGAATGGCATATTCGGTGATCGTAGCCATATCAAAGGCACTAGAGTAGTGTTTTGGATCATCGAGTCCATTTGGCGTTACAAAGTGGCTGTCTGTAAGTCCTAGTTCTTTTACCTTCTCATTCATTTTGGAAATGAAGGCAGATCTGCCGCCGGGGTCGCATTCTGCAAGTACTTCTGCGGCGTCATTTGCTGATATCATCATCATTCCGTATAACAAGTCTTTGACTGACATCTTTTCTCCAGGACTCATCACAATTTTAAAAGCTTCAGTATCCGCAGCTTTCTGAGAAACTGTACATAGTTTATCGATATTGTAGTTTTCTAAGGCCACGACGGCTGTTAGTACCTTGGTAATGCTAGCCGGTGGCAACTGTGTGTGCATATTGTTATCGAGAAGGACTTGGCGGGTATTATAATCCAGAATAACAGCCCCTTTTGAGGAAACTTGCAGACTCTGTGGATTTTTTGTCAACCAGTCTGTCTTGGGATAATATTTTTCTTTGTTTTCTTTAATTGTCTTTTGTAATTGATCAGTAGAAACTGTAATACCTTTGGCGGTAACGCTTTTGGGGTTTCCCGTTGTCTCGATAATTGCTGTCGCAGATACGATAATAATAATTAGGACGAATAGCGTTATTGCCTTGGCTCTTACACTACTGAAGATATTTGAGAACCTGTTTTTGTTTATTTGCATGCTTTCTATAATAATAAATATATAGAGTTTGGTAAAGATTATAATTTATAGCTGTCTGTTTAACCAAATCTATAATGTATAGTTAGTATATTTTAGATTACTATATCCGCAGAGATCGAGTATGTCAGAATTGACTGGAGTGATAAAATAATTGTATAAATAAAATATTAAAAAATAAACCAAGGAGAGTTATGTCTGAACAAGAGCAATATGTACCAGATGTTGAATTAGCAAGAGTCGGCGCAGAGGCAGAAGATAAATATAGAGATAGCGTTTATGCAAAAATAGACAAGGTTCAAGATGTTGTGGAGGGAACTATCGACAAGGTAATGCCGGGATTTGCGCCAGAGAAAAAAACATTAGACTATATGGCCGATAAAGCCGGCGAGCACGCTATGGACAAAGAAGTGATGACTAGAAATGAGCAAAATTTACCGGAATCAATTTCTGTTGATACTGTCGAAAATGATTCTGAAAAAAATAGTATTTCTCCAGAGAGCCAGGAGGCTACAGCCGAAAAACAAGGCCCATTAAAAGTTACTTTAGAATACGTTTTGGTTGCTGGTAATGGTAACGAAGAGAGCAAGTCTTTTGTATATGAGGGAACTTCTCAAGATATTTTGAGCCAAGTAACTCAAGAAATAGCTAAAGCAGAATGGAACGCCGAAGATCCAATGGCAACTGCGCAAAAATCTATAGTAACAATGCCAAATGGAGAGAAGATAGACGCGGGAAGGTTTATCTCAATGCAACCACAAGAAATCGAAAATCTTTAGATATCTAGGGCTATATTAAAAAAGTTCCAACATTTAATACCTTGATTTGATAGTTTTAGGTTTATCTATTTTGATATATTGTTAAAGCCTAGTATATTAACGATTTAAGGTTAAGTTATTTCTTGAATCGCCAGATCGTGTTTTCTTTGTTCTGCTTGTTTTTCCCAGCGTTCTTTCTCAATTTCTTGTTGGTGTCTGGTGTTTTCAGCAGATTCTATGCGCTGTTCATCTGCCAAGACTCTTGAGTGCCTTTGGTCTTCAACCTGGGTTTTTAGAGCTTTTTCAGCTTTTATCTCTGCGTGTCTATGCTCTTCATCTATAACAAATTGTGCTCGCTTTTGTGCTTCTTCTTCTTGGCTGTCCATAGGTTCTCCTTTTGAAATTAGTATACCATAAAGATGGTAGCCGCTGAATCACTATCTGGATATTATGTGGAGCGTTGAACATTCGACTAGGACAATAACTGTTTAACGATTATAAAAATCTATTTTACCATTGTCATCTTCACTAAAGGTAAAATTTTGACCATAATAGTTATTTAACATTTCATAAGATCCTGTGTAAAAATAACCGGTTCTTTTCTCTTTGCAGGGAAAGTATACTTCGCCACAATTACCATAAGTCGGGTTTGCTTGGATATTGCGCAAGCCAGTAATTTGATAGTTGGGATATTTTTCTTGAATGACCGTTAAAAGTTCGTACTCTGTTCGGGGTTTTTTTAAGTCTGGTAAAAATCCAGACCAAAGGTTAAAAGTTAGCGATCCCAGTAATAAGAATGTAATTATAGTAATTAACATATAAATCAAGCACTTATTATGTTTATTGAACACGGCGGATCCTTTCTAATTAAAAATAAATCTATTAAGCGCTCATTTTTAAAATGCAAAAATCAAAAAAACTTTGATACGTTATAAGTAGCTTTGAACCCAAGTAGTTATTTCGTCTTTAGAAAGCTGGCCAGACTTGGTATCTACTTTTTTCCCATCTTTATAAATCCAAATTGTAGGATAGCTTTCTAAACCATTTTTTACTGCGAAATCAAAATTTGATTTTACCGCAGGATCTTGATTGTTTGCATTCATTTTTCCAACTTTTACTTTTCCTGCCATTTCGTTAGCATAGGCGGCTACTATCGGTGCCATTTTTTGACAATGAGGGCACCATGGGGCATAGACTTCAACCACTACCACGCCTTTAGCATCAATAACTTCGTTTTGAAAATTAGCTGATGATATCTCTGTTACATTCGCGCTAATTGTTGTTGTAACGCTCTCAACATCACTTGTAGCTGCACCTGTGCTTGTATCAATTACCTCCGATGTTGGTGTCGGCGTAGGGGTAGAAATTGGCGTGGGGCTTGGCGTAATCTCGGCTTTTATTTCCAATTCAGCAATTTGGGTTTCTAGCGATTCGACCTGCCTAGCGTTGTCGTCGTCTATTTTTTGATTTTGTTGATCCATATAGTACCAAACACTAGTACCTGCCATACTGGCAGTAATTATTGTTACGCCTAACGTGACGGCTATTATAGGCCAACTTATCTTTTTCTTTTCTATGTCCATTATTCTCCCTCATAAAATTGTGTTATTTGATTGTTTGAGGATAGATTAAATGTTTTAGTCGTATTTACTGTAGGACAGCATGACGGGTCGTCTTTACCGAAATCTACCATTGATACAGTTACGACTTTCTTGATGGAGCCTCCATCACCTGTTTTCAGATCTACGCTTTTAATTTGAACTCTGTCACCAAGTGAGATGTTTGCAACAGATTTAGCTTCCCCGCCCTGACTTTCAAGAATAACTAAATATTTGAAGAAACCAGTACCTCCGGTATTCTTCTTTATTACAGCAGCTACCGTCTTGCCATCTGTTAATAATGAGGAACGACTAGACGAAAGAGGTGTTTCGAATTCATATTTATCTGTTCCCTCGGTGTAGACACCATTGATCATTTTGAAAGTTTTATCACCTACTGTGTAGGTTCCATTAGCAATGAGAGCCTCATTTAAATCTCTTTCAACAACATTGCCTGTAGTTGGCGTTGGTGTTGGTGTTAACGTAGGTGTTGGGTTAACCGTTGATTTCTCTAATTTCGTAATTCGTTTTTGTAATAACTCTACTTGCTTATCATTATCATCGGCCAGCTTCTGATTTTGTTGATCCATATAATACCAAACACCAAAACCTATTGCTCCAGCAGTAACTAGGGCAATGCCAACAGTTATAGCTATTATCCGCCAATCTATTTTTTTAAGTCTTTCTTTCATTTTCCCTCCAATACTATTTAATTTAGTCTATTATTACAAAAAGCGCAAAAAATTCTTATTTTGGGTTTCGGCAAACCTCTGTTAGTCCTCTGTTGCCGCATTCACCTTTATTTTGTTCCTGGGTAACATTTTTATTGTAAACAAACATAAGAAAAATAGAAAATATAAATACAATTAAAATAGCAATCAACATAGGATTTATTGTAATTTTACTAGGTTTTCCTTTATTGTTTTTAGTTATCTTTGTTTGGGAAATAACTTTTCTATTATTTTTTAGTAAAATTTTTTTAAACCCATCTATGACAAAACAAACAATTATCCAGAATATAATGTCAAATATAAAGGCCCAAAGCAGAAATTCTGGGTCCCTAGGTTTGCTAGAGAAACATCCAATGCACGTTGGAATGTAGTCAAATTGTTTGAAAAAAGAAAAGGGAAAGCCATTCCAAAAAAAGAAAAGGGGAAAATTTATTATTAAAGAGAAAATAGAATACATAAATAATTTTATCAGATATTTAATCATATAACCTCAATTATTATTATAATCAGTCTAATATTATTCTTATAAAAAAGCAAAAATCACACACAGATAGTGTGATCTAAGCGTGGTAGAACGAGTCACTTTGAATTGGAACTCAATACTTAAAGACCTAGAATATTTATCTAGTCTCAAGTTCCTAGTCGAGAGTATTTGATTACCAGTGTTTATTAGAACTAAATTAATAGGAATAAATATAGCCCCATAATTTTTATAAGGATTTATAGGATGCAAGAATTGCAGTTATGTCCAGGTTCATTTGGTCTTCAGTCATCCCAGAAGGGTTTGTAATTCCGTTCGTTCTCATTGATGCAAAAACAAATTTACTATTTCTACCTATTTCGGTTGGTCTGGGTCCAGAAGTTGGTTGCTTAGACCATTGATCAGGCGTGAAAACATATATGTCGAAAACATAATTGTAGTAACAGTGAAAGTCATCGTTTGCATATTGAGAATTAATAGTTTTGGTCGGTAAGTAGAAGGTAATTACTCCTTGGTTACCCAGCGTGTATTGACTGTCATAGTTTTTGTCGCTTAAATCAGTAATCGAATAGTCTGTCCATGTATCTGGAATCGTTAATTGAAAACCATCTTTATTATTTTGATAAACACCCTTTGTAGATTTATCAGCTGTTGTAGCTGTGGCTGTTGGACTGGTTGTCTTTTTAGATAATTCATCAATCTCTTTCCGTAATGCATCTTTTGATTTAGTATTTGAATCAGTGATACTTTCCGCATTCTGGTCCATATAATACCAAACACCCCCGCCTATTGCGCCCGCGGTTACTAATGCGATTACTACAGTTATGGCAATTATCCGCCAATCGATATTTTTCTTTTCGGTGTCCACTTTTTCTCCAATATTATTATAACTAGTCTAATATTATTCTTACAAAAAAGCAAAAACCACACTAGAAAAGTGTGATTTAAATCTGGCTTGTCATTCGTAGCTCTTGTCCCTTCCGTAGCTGAAGGTGACTTGTGCGCCGTAACCTTGCGTGAAGGCTGTAAGGAGGATTGGTGAAGAATGGTAGATCGATGTATTTCAATTGGAACTCTATGCTTAAAGACTTTGAGTACATATCTAGTCTCAAGGTCTTAGTTGAGTTTATATGATTGCCAGTGTTTAATAGAACTAGTTAAATTTAACTGACCTTATGATTGAATCAAGCATTGTTGAGTAACTCGGGTCTGGTGCCATAATTGCAATGGAGTACTTTTTGCCCACTATGGTGTCTACGATATTTTTTGAGATATAACCAGTTCCATAAGCAGTTGCCACATACCCAGAGTAATCGCCATATTTAACTACAGTTTTGCTATTAGAGGTATCTCCCATGGATGACAGCACTTTGTCCATATCTGTTGATTCAAGAATATTTACGAAAATGTTTACTCCATCTTTAGTAAGATAGAGAGTCGCCTTTGTAAAATCCGAGTGATAATATAAAGATGAATCTCCCGGAGAGCCAATCTTTGTACTTGACTGGTCAACTAACGTATAGTCCTTGGGGTAAGAAAAAGAAACATTTGTAGTACTGTTAGTGTAACTTGTAGTAGTGCCTGAATCACTAGAGGTTGAAGTAGTTGCTGGCGTAGTCGTTGTTGTGATTATTTGCGTTTTTTGTAGGTCAGTAACCTGCTTTTGCAAATCAGACACTTGTTTGTCAGCGTTCGCTTTGTCGGTCTTTGCTTTCTGGTTCATAACATACCATACGGTTCCACCAACTACAGCTGCAGTTATTATCACAATCCCAATAGTGATAAGTAATCTGCCGGGATTAATTTTTTCTTTAGGTTCTTCCACTTTTCCTCCAATATTATAATTTAGTTATAGTCTACTATTATTCTTACAAAAAAGCAAAAATGACAAAAATAAATGGAGCATATATTCGCTAAGAATATATGCTCCATTTGGTAGTCCCCCTCCTTCACTCTTCGAGTTACGGGCGGGCAGGCAAGGGTCCTCCTTCGCTATCCAGGCTTCGCATTAAGCTACGCCGGACGTGAAGCTACGGACGGATAAAGAATCCCGCCAGAGGCGGGTAAACTCCGACTCTCTTTTGATTATCAAAAGAAAAAGCACCACCTTTCTGGTGATGCGTTTTCCTTGGTAGTCCCAAGGGGAATCGAACCCCTGTTTCCTCCGTGAGAGGGAGATGTCCTAACCGCTAGACGATGGGACCCAAAGTACCGATAGATTATAGCAAAATTTGGCTATTTCTTCAATAAATAAACTCCCCATCACTGAGGAGTCTATATTTGTAAATTGTAATTAATTACTATTTACCAAGAATTTTGTACATACCAGTGCCACATGTTGGGCAAACACCCTTCATAGCACGTCGGCCATTTTTCATGGTAACTTCCTGAGCTTCGCTCATTTCACGTTTTGCTTTGCATTTAACGCAATATCCTTCTGCCATAATCGTCCACCTCCTTCCAACTAAATTGTGCGTAGCACTAGCTATAATGTAAACCCAATAAATATTTTGTCAAGCACGTTTTGTGCATAAAGTATTTTTAAACGTGCTCAAATGTGTAAAATTTGCCTATATAAAGGTAATAACTATTTTTCAGATTTCTTCGCTAAAAAGACACTATATGTGGCTACTGCTCCCTCGGAGGCAGCGACGATAATCTGTTTTAGTTTACCGTTTTTAGTCGTTATATCCCCCGCTGCCCAGACCCCATCGACATTAGTTTTTTGGTTATCATCGACTACTACATAGCCCTTTTCGTCGGTAGCGAGGCCTAGCTGTCCGATAATCGCAGCCCCTGGTGTTGTGCCGATTTCTACAAAAACGCCGTCTAGAGAGAGTGTATCTCCGTTGTCGAGCTTAAGGCCGGTAACTTTAGTGTCGCCAACTACTTCTAGTGGATTTGCGTTTAAGATAACTTCTATATTCTTATTCTTTTTTACCTCTTCTACCCATGCAGGTTCAGCTCTTAGCTCGCCTTGTCTATATATTAGATATACCTTCTCGGCAATGTCTGAGAGCATCAGAGATCCTGTACAAGCACTGTCGCTACCACCGATAACCGCTACAGTTTTACCGCGGAAGAAAAAAGCGTCACAAGTAGTGCAATACGATACCCCCTTGCCCAAAAATTCGTCTTCTCCCTTTATTCCCAGTTTGTTTCGTTCTGTTCCTAGGGCGATTATAATTCTTTTTGCCTTAAGGTTGTCCTTGTCTGTAACGATATCGAAGCCTTCTTTTGTCTTTATGACACCTTTGACCCCATGTGTATTTATATCAATATCTAGTGATTTTACATGCTTTAAAAATCTGGCAGAAAGCTCTCCCCCACTTATACTTATATCCCCGAGCCAATTTTCTACCAAGTGTGCTTCGTTTACATAGCCACCAGGAAACATTCCGATCATGGCTACTTTCATTTTGTATCTGGCTGCATAGACCGCTGCAGACATGCCCGCAGGTCCTGCGCCGATAATTACTAAGTCGTACATTAATACCCCTGTTTCTTGCTTATAATAACTTGACTATTTTACCACAAAATAAGCGGTAATATTAGTCTTGTTGTAGCGTGCTTGACTGGTCTGCTGTACTAGTAGATCTATAAAAAGTTTTTTCCAAAAGTACTATAAGCTCGTCGGCGGTGATCAGACCGTTTCTGTAGCTTTCCAGTAACTTTCGAATGCTTTCTTTTTGCATTTTAAGCCTCCTTCTTAATAATATTTTTTGCATTAAAAAAGAGAGAGTCGTGCTCTCCCCCGCAATTTATTATGTAGGTGTAGTTGCTTATTACGATGAAAAAGTGTTTTTGTTTCATCTGTATTCTTATTTAGTTATTAAAGCTATCATCGTACTATTAAAATATATTGTCAATATGCCAAGTGTGCACAAGTTGTGGATAAGTAATTATATACACATAGGCATCTCGGAGCACGTTTTGTGCTAAAAGCGACAGTATTAATACTTCAGGATCTTTCCCTCGCCATCTCATAACATCCACTGTCATCCCTGGTCGCAAACCCAGGGATCTCCTATTTATTGTTTGAATTTCAGTAGTTTTGTCTTGAGAGCTATTATTTATTGTTCATTTCTTCTTGATAAGAAACGAACCAAAGAATCAAGAAAAATCGAACTCCTTCTTTTCGGCAAGAAATTCGCTATAGTCGTAATTTCTTGACCTCGTAGATAGTCGGGTACACGGTACCAAAGCGATTTTTCGTAAAGTATTAACGGCGTAATAACTCCCCCCTCATCATCTCTGACCCCACATTGTCATCCTTGGCTTGACCAAGGATCTCCTTCGGTCTATTTGAAGAAATACCTGCCTGTGGCAGGTATACTCACTTTCGTAAGGATGGCAATTGATAGAGCATTTTCGAACTGATGGTTGGAACAGAAAGCTATTCGAGTAAATTTACAAAGGATATTCTAGTTCAATTTCATCTCGTATTGGTATACCATAGCTACCGAGCTCAGGAATGCTTTGTTTAAGTTGACGACTCTTTTCTATTGCGTTTTTGTGAACCGCAGTAAAGAGAAAACCCCTTTTTTGGTAAAATCTCATCGCATTTATATTGTCGTTTGTCGTCATCAACCAAAGTCTAGATACATCCGCCTTGACAGCTTTATTAATTATTTCTGCGACGAGCGTTGTACCGATTCCTTGATATCGTAAAAGTGCGTCTAGTGACACTATTTCACATTCATTATTTTCGATATGATAAGTTAGCAGTCCGATAATATTTTCGTCTTCTAGTATCATAAAACCGGGCAGATCCTTGCCACAAAGTATTTTTCCATCCGAAACAATAAAATCATCGCCCCAGTTGTTTATAAGAAACTCAGCTACACGTGCGTCTCTTTCAAATGATATAATTTGACGTTTCTTGGCTGTCATGGCTTTTATCTTACTACCGCAATATTGATAAAGAGTAATATGAATGCGAGACAATTAATGAGGAGCGCAGAACGGAACTCGAACATGTGTTTCTTGCTCTTATGGAGACCGCATCTGCGTAACTCTATGCCGTCAAAGACGATAAGGGCGAAGAGTATCGCCCATATCAAGAAGAACGGAATATTACTATCCGAAATCGGTCCTAATATATTTACGCTAGGCTCTGTCTTTGCACCAAGAACTAGTGGTGTGTTTACTGCTGGTTCAGCTGCTACAAGCTTTTGTTTACCGAACATCTCGACGGTGACGGTCGCCGGCTTGCCATCTAGATTCACTATTCCCGAAGCAATTCCCACTTCGTTAAAATTACCATTGAGAACATTGGCCCTGTGGCTAGCCGAATTCATCCATGCTGTGACCACCGTGTCAGCATTTACAAAGCCCTTTGCGAGGTTTTCGCCTGCAAATGAGTAATCATAGCCCTCTGTAGTAATAAAGTCCCATGGCTCACGTCCGTCTGGTGAGACGTGCTCCCAATAGCTCTTTGCCTGCATGTCCGCTAGCTTTGCCGCTGCGGCTGCGTTTAGTACAGTATTTTCCTTGAGCGGAGCTATGTTTATTTCTGCTCTATTGGCATTGGATATTTGAATTATTTCTGCTTCATCTGGGACCCGAGGTGCAATACTGCTATTCGGATCTGCTAGTAGTCCCCCGGCGAAAAGCTGAGTGACTGCTAGTGCGCCAGAAAGTATGGCTGCCATTTTATGACGTACTTTCACGGTTTTACGTTTAATAAAACGGGCAGTTTGTACCTCGTCTTTTTTTATTGTTTTCAGAATTGATTTCACAAATACATTATACCAATCGTGGAAGAAAAGAAAAGAGGTCAAAGAATTGTCACTTTTTTGTCATCTTAACTTTGATATAGGGTTTCCTCCTTATTGTTCGAGAGCAATCGAGAACTATTATTATTTTTATGTTCATTTCTCCTTGATAAGAAACGAACCAAAGAATCAAGAAAAATCGAACTCCTTCTACTTGGCTCGTAATTTTGTAATCAATAATTACTCGACCTCGTTGATGGTCGGGGCTATGAGCCCAAAGCGATTTTTCGTAAGAATTGAAACATAAAAGACACCCCCCTTTGTCATCCCTGGTCGCAAACCCAGGGATCTCTCTCGTACCCTCCGAAAGTGAGCTTGCCTGCGGCAGGCAGGGATCTCTTGTTATTGTTCTATTGTCAGCTTATAAAAAAGAGGCCCCTTATTGGGACCTCTTTTATGTCTAGACTATATTATTACTTGTTTTCAGCTTTACGTTTCTTGCCTAGGATAAACCACCAGTATCCCGCGAGAGCAAGTGCTAGGAATAATAGCCATCCCCAGACCCATCTGGAAACACCTAGTACTTGTACTCCCCACCAGTCTGTATCGTCGGTTACTGCTCTTGTTTCTCCTTTTACTTCAGGGGTTTCTTCGGTAGGTTTAACTGTAGGAGTTACGCTTGGCGTCGGTGTAGGCGTTGTAGAAACTCCAGCCACTTCTGGGACTTCTGTTCCGGTAACAAATGTTGTTGCTAGAACAGGTGCTGCAACAACATTAACAGTTCTGGTCACTGGTGATCCTACGTTACCGGCCGTATCGGCGGCGTTGTAGGTAATAATATAGTTACCAACAACCGCTGTATTTACTGATCCTGTTGGTGTTACTACTGAGCCGTCATCTGCAGTAGCTCCTAGCTCGGTGTATGTTCCACCAACAGTAATATTTGGTGTTACACCATTGAGAGTAATTACAGGGGCTACTAGATCTATATTGGTTACTGTGGCAACGGCAGTCCCTTTGTTCCCAGCAGCATCTTCAAATTCAAATGTAAATGTGCCATTATCTTCGAAGACATAAGTTGATAGGCCGAAATTATTAGTTATAGTAACTGGACCAATATTATCGTCAGTAGTAAGCGTTGCTATCACATCTTTGTTTGTTGGGGCGATGGTGTTATATGCTATTGCCCCAGTTGGGTTAGTAGTATCAATTGTAAAGTCCCACTCTGTCGGAACGGATAAGTTACCAGCAATATCTCTTACTTGGAGTTCAACCTTGTGTAAGCCGTCAGATAAATCTAAAGTACTGGTTGTACAATTGAAATCAAGTAATGAATTGTTTAATCCGCTAATAGTTATACAGCTCGGATCTGCAATCACTTCTACGTCGTCAATTTTGTAAGTAACTTTGTTAATTAACTGTTCGTTTGAACCTAAATTTGTCTGAAATCCTGACCCACTTGTGTCTGTAAAGCCTAATCTTATCACTGGATTATTAATACCTATTAAACCAGTTGGGCTTGGGGCTCCTGAAACAATCGGCTCGGTGCTATCCCAAGTAAACGAATCTGCGCCTCCAATAGATTTATTACTTACATTATCAGATATCTCCATTGGAGTTACTGTGTATGTTATACCATCAGTAAAGTTCGACTCAAGGATTGAGTAGTTCCAGTCTGTAGTTCCCACAGCGGTTACGGTAGGGTACCAACCGAACCACCACCATTGCGGTGAAGACCAAGATGAGCCATTCCAATATTTATTATCTGAACTTTTAATTTTAAGTTCTACTTTTTTGACACCACTAGTTCCATCAGACGCAGTTCCTTTTATAAAACCGTCATAATCAGTATTCGGTCCGTAATAAGCATTGTCAATTAACGTAGTCCCAGTAGGGTGGTCTATATCCGCAGTTCTTGTAACTGGAACTCCCTCACTGATGTTACCTGCCTTATCCGCAACACGGAAGCTAATACTTAATACTTGGCCGTTGCTAGCAGTGAGATTATTTTTGTAGCAAGTCCCTAGTAAGTAATTCGCTGCGTACCAATTCGTACCGTCTAGCGTGTATTTACAGCTACTAGTGTTAATTCCAGATGAATTAATATCACGTACCTCTGCTGATATATCGAAGCTATGGCCATTAACGAAAGGAATATAATCAGCGTTGACTTGGGCTTGCTTTACTACTGGGTAGATATTATCAACATAAACACTTTCTTCAACAACTTTTCCATACCATTTAGTTGGTTGAGTCTCAATATTGCCAGCGTTATCAGTAGCAACTGTGTAGAAATCGTAATACCCATTTTCATCTGCAGAATTACTATCAAAGATGATAGGACTTGAAGTAAAGTCAGTAGCGTATTTCTTCCAACTACCTAGGTTATATCTATAATATAGGGAAACGCTCGATACTCCGCTAAGATTATCACTAGAGTTGTAGGGAATTGTCACTAGGTAGTTATTTGAATAATCAGGAACTCCATACGCCGAAGATGTGGGCGCTACTTTATCGATCCATGTGACGTTTGCTGTGGCTGACCCTGTATTCCCGGCAAGATCATAGAATTCGAAAGTGAAAGAGCTATTAGCTGAAAATACTTTAGTTGTCAGACTACTATTATTCGTAATTGTAATCGTTTCACTTGGGACGATGGTTGCCGTTACATTTCCATTTGTCCATGAGGAAGGTAAATAAGTGAAGTCGGCAGTAGGATGAGTAGTGTCTACGGTGAATGATCTGCTATCGGACCAGGCACTATCGGCGAATCCGTCATTTGCCTTAACTCTCCAATAATAGATTCCGTCTGGGAGGACCTCTCCTGAAAGAATCTGATATCCTAATTCTGTAGTATTTTTTAGTAATGTAGGAGTTAAAGAAAAATCACTTGCTGTGCCTATTTCCAAGACATAATTAATGGGATAACCTTCAGTGTCAGCAGATGCATTCCAAGAAAGATAAGGATTATTGTAATTTAGAATACCGGTGTTTGGTGGAGAGACCAGCGTCGGAATTGTAGGTGCTACGTTTTCTGTGTAATAAACTTTTGCAGCTACGTAATCAATGTACAAATTCAGTAAAGCAGACGTAGCATCTAGCTTTAATCTGAAATTATCATTGGAAAATTCAGAATAATTCCAAGATGCTTTTGCCCATTTATCTACCGAAGAACCATAGTATTTAGTGCCCTCGCCAGTAATACCTAATACCGAATATGGAAGCTCTGTAGTTTTAAAACCAGACCAAACCGATCCTGCATCCCCAGATAGTGAAATGTCTGCTTGTCTATCTCCATCAAAAAGATCTGTTGCGTTACGATATCCCTCGATTTTTACTTCGATACCGTTAATTGTGGCGCCATCTGGTATACCGAAGTTAAAATTACCATATTGAATAACATCATTTTTATTATCAGCTTTAGCGCGATTATTATCTGATGTATAAACATTATTGGGTGACTCCCAACCAGTATTTTGGATAACAGCTGACGGAGGATGAAAATCAGTATCAGCGTCTGCCAACGCCGGTGTCGCTCCCAATAAAAACATTTGTAAAACCAGTGACGCTATCGCCACAATTGAAAAGTTTTTCTTTAATCTATCCAGAATCTTCATCAGACTCTCCTTTCTTATCCTGCATTGCTCGAGAAGAGCGAAGCCGGAACCCTCCAACTAAATATTTATTTTACTTTACTTATTAAATTAGGCACAAACTTAATAGAAGAAGTCATATACTTCCTCCCATAAGCCTATGCCCATAGAAGTACCTAATTTTTACTTTTTACCCAAGAAATATATTTGTATTTGTTTTATGAGCCCTTATCGAAATGACAAAAACTTAATTACATTATACTACTATAATGCAAGGGGTCAAGATTTTTTAAGATAAAAGGTCTTGAGCGATTTTGTTTACTGGCCCGGCGCCAATGGTCAGAATCAAGTCATTACTAGCCGTGTTGTCCAAAAGATACTTTTTTGCACCATCAAGACTATCAAAATATACTGCTTTTCCGTGATATTTCTCGTTAATTTTTTCTACCACATCTATAGACGAAACGGAGGCAATATCTTCCGCGGTGTCTCTGACCGCATATATTTCTGGCATTATTACTTTATCTGCATCGAGAAATGCATCAGCAAAATCATTGAGTAATAGTCGGGTGCGACTGTGTTGATGGGGTTGAAAAACTGCCACTATTCTCTTCTCTGGGTAACGTTCTCTAGCGGCTCTGAGAGTTGCTTTTACCTCTGTTGGATGATGTGCATAGTCGTCTATAACTGGTACGCCCTTGAAATTACCAAGTAGTTGAAAGCGACGATCAGCGCCTTTGAAATCTAGTAAGCTTTTTGTCACTGCTTCCTTGTCGGCCCCCGTTTCTACCCCAGCTGCTATAACGGCGAGAGCATTTAATATGTTGTGTCTTCCTGGTACCGAGAGAGTGTAATCCCCTAGTTGCTTAACCTTAAAGGTAGTCGTTATAAGTCCGATTATGATGTCGGTCGCAATGTAATCATTAGTATTCTTAAAACCATAAGAGATTTTATGTCCTTTATAATTAGCAGCAATCTCTTTTGTGTTTGCATCGTCACCACAATATATTAGAAAGCCTTTTGGATCTATCTGCGAGACGAATTGTTTAAATGCCATCTTGATATCATTGATATCTTTATAGCAATCTAGGTGGTCGGCATCTATATTCGTTATGATGGCCGCGTAAGGATGAATATCAAAAAAAGCTCTTTGATATTCACAAACCTCAGCAACCGAATATTCACCACCACCGTTTCTGGCATTACTGCCGATGCTTTCTACTTCGGCTCCGATGACTACTAGAGGGTCTTTGTCGGCCGCTATTAACGCCTCGGATAGCATGCTAGAAGTTGTTGTTTTGCCGTGGGTTCCGGTGACCGCTATTGCTTTATGTGCATTAATTATTTCATTTAACAACATCGGTCTTTTGATAATATTAAGTCCCATAGACTTGGCTTTTTGGAGTTCGGGGTTGTTATCAGGGATTGCAGCAGTAGCCACCACAAAATCTATGTCAGAAGTGATATTGTCTGCCAATTGTTCCTTGTTGATTGTTACACCCATGGTTTCTAGCGCTCTAGTTTCTTTGTTTGTATTCGGATCAGAACCCGAAATATCAAAATCATTTTCTGTCATAATTTTGGCCAGCCCACTCATTCCGATTCCGCCAATACCGATAAAGTAATATTTAGTCATCCTAAGCTCCTAATATATAAATAATAGCCAATGCGCCATGAATAAACGCGAGAGCCAAGATGGTGAGTCCAAGCGTCTTGTGATATTTTATACCCGTTTTGATAATTCTTGCGCCAATCAATACCTGTAAGGTTACAAGTATTAAAACAGTAATACCGCCCCAAGCCACAACGGGTAGACCTAGAATTTTATAAGCTAAAAACTGCATATACTATGAATTTAGTATCATTTCTTGGCCACAACAAATCAAAGTACCGCCGCCAACGATTGTTACTACGACTTCGTTACCACATATTGGGCAAAGAAATTTTTCCCCTATACTTCCAACTGCCATTTTGACTCCTTTTTTATATTGTCATCCCTGACAATAAGCCCAGCCTGCCCGAGTTCGACACTTATGTCGGCCAGGAGGATCTCTTTCGTTCTCTCCGGCTTGTCCAGCGAAGCCTTGGTGAAGATGGAAGGAGATCCTCGCTTTCGTAAGGATGACAACGTTTTAATTATTATTTATTTATCATATTATACCGCAACAATATATTAAATTATAGATAGTAAATATACATATATTCTATACATTGCGAAAGTATCGAGCTCGCAGTAAACAAGTAAGTTTTTATATATTTCTTGTCTTTTTGTCTCAGCCATTTCTTTAGCAACAGATTCATACCATCTAAGTGTGGCGATGCCACCATTCTGGATATCTTCGAGATTTTTGTAGCTGAGATCTGGTGCCAAAACCGGTAATACATACTTTATCGAAACACTCCCATGATAATCTGGGTGGACATGGAGCTGTGTCGAGAATATTTCCATTAAGTCATACACTCTTTCGTTTACGCCGAGTAGGAAGTTTTTGTACTCTGGATAATCTTTTGCTATTTCTTTGTTTCTTGCCATCTCGAAACCTTTATTCCAAACAATCACACTACCCGTGGGGCCGATATCTTTTTTCATTTGTGCAAGTAGCCCGGGGATCGGATGGCCGTCTTTCTTTTGCGCCAAATATTCGTAGTGTCGTGGCTCGGTTTCCGGGCTGCCTTGTATGTGCAGCGAATATTGGAAGGCTACTTGTTGATATGGCCAGGTATTGTCGAATATTGGTATCGCAGTACTGACAGTTTCATAGTCGAGGAAGTATAGAGGAAAATTTAACTTGTTTAATTCTTCTGCAATCCGCTCTTTATCTACTAGGGCACTTTTGATTAAGTGCGCTGTTACTTGGTTTTGCTGTTTTTCGGTAAGTTCAAAATCATCGGGAATGTCATCTAGTTCAAAGACATCCATATCCACGAGGGAATTAACTTTCTTTTCGCTGACTCTTGTCAGATTGTAGATAGAGTATTCTGGTATATCGGGATTGAAATAGGTAAAAGTTGGACAGTGGTTTGATTTTGTTTTGTGCCTACAGCTACATGTTTTTGGTTCATCATGTTTATGTACATATTCGAGTGCATCTGTTGTCATTAGCTCTATTTCTGATTTAATTTCACGAAGTTTGTTGGTGATATCTTCTGTTGTAAAAAGATTCTTTGCGACGATTTTGCCATGTCGCCGATAAGATTTATTTAAATACACAATATGCATTTTTGATATCTTAAAACCGGCGTTTTCAAAAGCAACGAGTTGAAAGGCCGAGTCTATGAGATGTTCTTTCTTAATTTTCGTAGTGGATTTTACTTCATAAATATTCCACGAGTCGCCTTCTCTTTCCAGAATATCTGCCATCGCTAGCAGTCCTTTATCGGTTATGGCAGTTGCTTGGAAAATAACATTTGCGCCTTTTTTAATCAGTTCTGTGGTTTTGTCTTTTGCTTGTTCTAGTTTCGCATCGATCAACGTGCCATCTGGAAATAACAATCTGGCATAATTTTCGACCTCATTTCCCTGTTCGATACGTCTTTCAATCTCTTCTGGATTGTCCTGGGGTACCACTTCTCGTTTGTTCTTCCATAGCCAAAGATAGCCAGGGCAGGTCTGGTATTTGAGAAAGTCAGATTTTGTAAGATAGTGTTTTTTGATAAACATATTTTATCACAATCTGTTATAATAAAATCGTAAATTAACCTAGTTCTGCGGTTGCAAAACTAGAAAAAGGAGTAATATGAAAAAAATATTAATGCTTATCGCTGTAGCGATATTGGCTGTCCCTATGTTTGTTTCGGCAGCTGAAGTGAAAATGTCCGACAAAGTAAACGCCAAGGATAATCCAAAAAATCTCTACACTGCCGGAGAAAATGCCACGATCGATGCGGCTATCTCTGGAGATTTAGTCGTAGCCGGAGGCACTGTTATTGTAAATGGAGACGTTGAAAACGGTGTTATCGCAGCTGGTGGCGATGTAACGATAAATGGCTTTGTGGGTCAAAGCATCCGTGTGGCAGGCGGCAACGTAACTATTAAAGGCAATGTAGGAAGCGATCTAGTCGTCTTTGGTGGAACGGTTGTTTTAGATTCAAATTCAACAATCGATGGAGACGTAATCGTCTATGCCGGTTCTTTGAATATAAAGGGTCAGATTGTGGGGGATATCAAAAATAGTAGTGTCGGTAATGTCATTATTTCAGGAACTGTCGCTGGAAAGGCGGATTTGGGTGAAATAAACACACTAAAGATTGAAAAAGGCGCAGAAATAGGCGGCATGCTCACTTACAGCGCACAGAGTAAGGGGATAATTTCTGATGACGCAATAGTCGGAGAGGTAAAATATACCCAATCAGCTGGTCCAAGTACCGAGGGATTAGGATTCCAAATTGATTGGTTGGGCGTGTTATTGGGCATGATTGGTATGGCTGCCACTTGTCTACTTTTTGTTGTTTTGATGCCAGTGTTTACAAAAAATGTTGTGAATAATCTAGTAATTAATCCTTGGGCGAATCTCGGGATAGGCCTTGGTACTGTTTTAGTAACCCCAGTGGTATTATTGATTACTTTAATCATTACATTGTTCAGTCTGGGAATAAGCTTCGGTATTTTTGGTTACATCGGCCTTATTTATGTGGCTTTCCTGTCTTTGTCCGGAACAATTACAGCCCTTGCTGTTGGCTCTTTTGTGTGGAAATATCTGAAAAAAGAAAGCGATTTATCAATAAACTGGAAAACAGCATTAGTCGGCGTTGTTATTGTGACATTTGTAAATTCGATTCCTTATATTGGTTTCATTGGCTCAATTGCCACATCCATAGTGTCTTTGATGATTTTTGGAGTTCTCACTATAATGGCATTTAGTTTTCTCAAGCAACAACGGACGGTATAATTTAGACATGTTTTAACAAAAGAGTCTTTCGGGGCTCTTTTGTTATGATAGCGAACGCCCACAACCGTGATTGCTCAATAGCGAGCAAATCATAATTGTGGGCGTTTTGTTTCCCTTCTGGGAATTAGGACAAGTCCTGAAGAGTTCGCACTGTTGGCCAGTTGCAGGTGGCATCCCAGATGAACCCCTGCAGGTTTGGCTCATCGCCGTTTGTCATTCTTTCGAAAAGCGTCTCATCTTCACGGCCGTAGAACGGTCGATTGAAGAGAGCAAGAACCTCCTCGTCGCTTGTGTGAATGCGACGCATTCGTGCAACGAAATTCGGGTTTAGAAACATTTGCAGTTCCTGAATCGAACTTGCCTTTTTGTGTACTGAAGTATCCCCCATTTGTATCACCTCTTCCTTTGGAATTGTTGACGGTGTAACAAGATATTACGGGACTGCTCTAGCAACCTTTGACGTCTCGCTGCAACTGCTCTGCGGAGTGTTCTTAGCTTGAAGTTCAAGGGCTTGTCTTCTTGGTACTTCTTACCCACGTAATATTCCTCCTAAAAGGGCTTCATCTTGGGTAAGGACACTTAATTATATACTTAAATAGTACTTTTGTCGAGGTTTGGTAAATCTTAAAAAAGTTAATTAATCATAAAACTATAGTATAGGGGCATTAGTACCATTAGTACCATGACACCAACCATAAATATCGAAACAACAGAAAGTATCGCGATGTGAACTTTCTTGTGATGAGGGTGATGGTGCCACTTGTGATAAAGCTCTGATTTGGAGCATAAATAGTTATGTAGGCCAGATAGTGGCTTAAAGCTAGGTTCGGAACAGTTTTTGTCTTTACAGTAGCTCATATTATTCTTTCATTTAAATAATTCTTTAATATCTGTAATTTTGGTTCGGGAGGAGGGATTCGAACCCCCGAATGCTGGTACCAGAAACCAGTGCCTTACCACTTGGCGACTCCCGATTAACGTGCTAAATATTAACTTAAATTAGCTATATTTTCAATATAATTATTTTTATTTAAGCTCTTAATTAGTATTGACAATTATTCAGCCCGGGTGTAATGTAACCACCAAATTGAGACGTAAATCACGGCTCATACGTTCCTTTACAGGAGGTGTTTACGGTGGCTTATGGAGATAAAACGGAAGTCAAGGACATGTTCGGTAACGTTACTCACGTAGAGGTTGAAAACTTCAGCGGTTCGAAAGATGTATATGAAAGCAACATTTTTGGGGGTGCTGGTGACAAAGTCGGTACTGTTTCAACCGGCATGTTCGGTGGTGCATCATTCGAGTCAACTAATGGTAATTCGACAAGTGTTAACTCACCACTTTTTGACTCTCGTAGTAATTCGGATTATGCCTCGAGCCGGGACGGAATTAACGCAGGCATCAGAGGGACGCAAAAGCCAGCGGCTCAATCAACCCCGGGTTCTTCTAGCGGAGGTGGCTATGGCGGTTCCTCGTATGGTTCCGGTGGTGGATCGTATTCGGGTGGATCTAGCGCCGCATCTCTTAGGGATAGTCATAAGAGCACTCCGTCTACTCGGCCTAAAGAAAGGTGGGAATTGGCCAACGAGAGGTTCGAACGATATACAGGGGAAGGTATCACTCGCCAGAGTGTTACAAATCGTTCTCCTTCTACATTTTGGTCTGAGGACAACCCCGTCGTTCTGTTCTTGATCACCGTGGCTGCCACTCTGGTTCTGATACTCCTTTGTATTGGATTCGGCTATCTCGTGGATGGGTTGATGAAATTCATGGCGAGTTAGGGCCGGCTGGAGCTCATCCGAGCAATGTTTAACGATCTACTACGTAAGATGAAAAACGATCTTATGGAGTAGGTCGTTTTTCTATATATTGTAGACTGGGTTTTCCTTGACAGGAAGAACTAGTAATGTATAACTGTCTTATTTATTATCCGGTCCTGGTGTTTGAGATAAATCGGGAGCTATACTTTCTGTAGAGGGAGTACTATTTATTTCAGGTGTTTCTGGGGCCGTTGGTGTTGTGGGTACCGGCGGTGGTGTTACGGGGGGTGTTGTAATACCTGTGCCCCCAAAATTAAAAACCGACCCAACGAAGTTCTTTTTAATTTCTTCCATTATAGTTTTGAAATTAGTGTCTTCTGGCAATCCGGCTGCCAATTTTCGGCCCTCTCTTAAAAGTTTCCAACCGAATATAATACTGATCAAACGAATAGCGAAAGTAAAGGCACTTGTAATGATCACAAACACACCTGCCCAGAAGAATATCATAAGAAAGAGGCTGACTGTCTTTACATCATATGCCCAAGATCCGGGCTCGTTGGGGTTATAGTTTATCGTTACTGTTTGTCCCGTGGACAATGAGCAATTGCTGGAAGACGACATTGAAGATCCTTTTGTATATTCAGTCCCGGCGACGTTATAACTAACCGTGAGAGAGCAAGTGCTCCCACCATCATTCGCGGTAGATGTATTTTCACCAACTGAAACAACTGTTGCAGTAGTAGTGGCTGTCATATTATTAGTGCCCGATATATTGCCAAAAAAAGTAGGGATTAACAGGAATATGATACCCATAGTTATGCCACCCAAGGTTCCAAATATCCCAGGGCGTTTGTTCCCGCCTAGCGGGCTATCGATGCCTATCAGACCATCGGTTATTAAAACAGCTCCCACGGCCTGTTCAGCAGCGGCATAGGTTGCAGGACTTTGTTGTTTGTATTGTTCAAGAAAACTTGTTGCTTGTTGTTTAAGACTAGAAAATAATTTCATGTCCCTCCTTATTATTTATATATTATATAAAGCTTATCTTATCTGCTAAAAAAGTAAAAGTAGATTAATATGGACAACGAGGCCTTCCCATTAGGAAAGACCTCGTATTGTCCGCAACGTGTTGACGATATTAGCCAGCCGTAAAGGCAAAGCCATCCATCGACCCATTTTCGTTGTAGTAATCCCACATGTCGTTGAAGGCACATGTGAGTGACATAAACTGAACGAGGCAAAGAAGACAGATGTCTTTGATTTCCCACTGCGCGTGCGTCGTTAGACGCCGGAAAAATATCCAGCGCCACTCGGCGACATTGGCAGTGAGAACGATCTCGCTCTGAACGGCGTTTGGAAGGATGAAACGGGCATCTTCGTTGACCTTACGGTCGCTAGACAGAATCCCCTTTGCCTTAGCGGCCTTGAGATCTTCTTGAATACCCAAATAGAGTTGATGGCAGATAGCCATCGCCTCGGTGTACTTGTCAACCATCCCCGCTTCTTCGATCGAAGGCGGTACCACATAGCCAAAATCACCTTCGTCGCAATAACGCTGTGATTCTTGTGAAATAGCGACATGACGATGACGTACCAGTTGATGCGTCATGGCTCTGCTGCCACCTCTGATACGAACAGTGATGCTGGCGTGCTCTAGAACGCTTAGATGGCCCATCTTAACGAGACGGGTCACCAGCCGCTTGTTCTTCTCTTGCAATGAAAGAGTTTCCTCGTCTGCAGGAAACTTCTGATAGCAAGTGCGCCCAGCATCAGCAATGATGCCATCGATCCCAAGTTCAGCATCGATGACAAGCAGTCCATCGTCTCCTATTTTAATAGGAAGACTGATGCCGACGACCTCGATTTCTGCGTACATCGGTGTAATGCCTGTAGTATCCTGAGGCCTGCTTTGTTTCATCAAATTCCCCTTTCTGTCATGATCAGCGGTCCTGCGTGCTTCCAGATACGCGTGCTGACTTCTTCTGGAGTACCAAGACCGCTTACGCGGACAACATTTGGAATTGCCCTTGAATAGAACACCTTTCTGTAGGCACTTCCTATCTGTTTCATGGTCTCGGGATCTTCGAAATGTTCTGTTAGCCCCAGCCTTTTCCTTTTTCGGCGGATAGCTTCCTTGGCCGGTATGGTAATCCAAATTACCAGATCAGGTGGAGGTAGAAGCTCGTGCCATGCTGCCATTTCTTCTATCTTGAGACCGAAAGCATAGCCGTAAGCATAAGTGCTCATCCGCTCTCGGTCACAGATGACTATCTTACCTGCCCTCAAGGCCGGTAAGATCACTTTAGCCCAATGAGTGAAGCGATCACAGATGTACAGGGTTTGGAATTGTTCTGCCAGTAGCTTACCGTCGCCTGGGTTTACCTCTTTTGGTATTCCCAGGTTGTCGGCGTTAAGAATCCTGTCAATCCATAGCCCGTTAGGGCTTTTGAGATTGCGCCAAGGTTCCTCGGTGACGATCATTCTGCCGGGTCCATGGTGCTGTCTAGTACGGCTTAGTAGCATTTTGATTTGCTTACCCTTGCCGGTACAGTCTCCCCCTTCTAGAACAATTAACTTACCAGGATAGTCTACTTCTAGTTTCATCTTTCCATCCTTTCAGATGTTGTCAACGGTGCGGATACAAAAAGGACGAGAATTACTCCTCCTCCTTTTTGTTATATTAATCTAAGCTATTTTGAAGAAGATGTAAATGTTAAAATACCATTATGAAAAGTAATAATGAAAAATTGTTTACAGAACTTAGGTCTTTACGCTTACCACTCGATGAATATATTGTCGTGGCCAGTGGTCCAATGGGCATTCGTGGCCTTCGGACTATGAAAGATGTTGATATCTTGGTATCAGACGATTTGTGGGAAGAGCTTGAAAATAAATATGATATATTCTATGAACATGACGCTGTTAAAATTAGACTTTCAGAAAATGTCGAGGCTATGTGTCAAGCTTCCTTTGGTGGCGTTATCCGCGGGTCTTTTACCTCTGCTCAACAAATAGCCGAAAAAGAGATTATCGGGGGGCTTCCATTCCAGAATATACAGACTACTTTGTATTTTAAAAAACAAGGAACTCGTGATAAAGACAAAAATGACGTTCACCTCATAGAAGAGTGGCTAGAAAATAATATCTCTTAGGTTACAATTTCTGATAATTGTGTTGTAATATATGTTTATTTGTGCTAAAATCCAACAGCAACAAAGTTGAGTACCGTTCAAACCTAGGGAGGTTTAGAAATGTCGAGAATCTATCCGAAATGTATTCGTAAGGAGTCTGGCTGTTATAACAATGTTTATGATGAAGCCGTAGAGTTTGCGGCACACGTCGAAGCTAGGCTTGGTCGTCCGGTCTACGAGGGCTGGTGCGATAGGTGTATCAAGTCGGATATTGTCCGACGGTATCATCTTTCACTGGCAGAAAGTGCCAAACTGGCTGCTGACGAATATCGTGAGAAGACGGCCAAAAAAGCCGAAACCTTGCGAGCGATCGCAACAGACGATGTACACCTGTCAAGCATTATGGATAGGAGGACCGTCGCTGCGAAGATCGGGATCCGCCCCGAATCCGTCTCTAGGTTGGTTGATTGCGGCCTTCTCGAGAAATCGGTTGGCCCTCAAGTAAGGGCGATCTATGTCACAAAAGCCTCAGTCCAAGCCTATGTGATAGAAATATTGCTAGGTAGGGCCGATCTTGATTTTCTCACCAACAAAGAGATTTCGACACTCGAACGAAACAAGGTTGTGCTTGCAAGCGAGCTCAACAACGGCGCCTTTAATTAGGCGCCGCTTTCTTTTTATATTTAGTCTTTTTAATTGAATAATTTAAAAAAAATTCAGAAGCTTTTACTCCGATGAAAAAAGATATAGGGGTGAAACCCAAAATCAGGATAAAAAAAGATGTTAGACCAAATACATCCAAGTACGATTCTGGATGAAAGAGCATGGAAAATATAGAAAACATACACATTACAAAAACAAAAATAGACAGAAATATCGAAATAATTCTAATTGGGTAGAATTTTATTGCAGAAACATTTGAATATTTTGTTGGCTTCTTAATGAAAAACAAGACGGGCCAGAAAATTGCTATTAATAGAAATGGTCCACCATTTTCTGAAAGTACGAAATTAGAAAATACATACATAAATAAAATGATATATAGTGGGATTGATAGAAATTTTAATAATGGTTTGAAATCATTCATTATACTACAACTCCACGAATTCTTTTTAGCGACTCGTCTCTACCTAGAGCCCATAGAAATTCGGCAGGACTGGCGGAACGCTCGGATCCAGAAAGAGCAACGCGTATCGGCCAAAAAACGTCCGCATTGTTTAACCCATTTTTTACCACAATATCGGTCATAAATTCGTTCCACGCTTCTACTGTTTTTTCTGACCAGCTTGTTTCGGTAAAGTCAGAAACAGCAGAGATAAAAGCTCCTAGGCCCTTCTTGGTGGCCTCTGGTGAGCTTTTTTTAAAAACGAGCATATCTTTATTATATTCAGGCAATTGCCAGTATGGGGCAGATATCTCACCGAACTCGGCTAGTGTTTTAATTCTTGTTTGTTCAACTACGACTACTCTATTAAAAAAATCATTTTTAATCTTTTTGTAACTAGGTTCATACGAAATAAGCCTATCAGCAAGATTCTCAATACTTAGGCTTCTAATATAAAGTCCGTTTATCCAATTAAGCCGTTCAATATCGAAAATAGCTTGTGACTTCCCTACTCTATCTATAGAGAATATATGTTCAAGTTCCTTTAGGGTGAATATTTCATCCGTTGTTCCTGGGTTCCAGCCCAGAAATGCGAGAAAGTTTACAACCGCTTCTGGCAGATAGCCATTTGCTATATATTCGTCTAATGATACATCGCCGTTTCTTTTAGATAATTTTTTATGATCATGGCCAATGATCTCTGGAACATGAGCATACTCTGGATGTTCCCACCCAAGTGCCTTATGAACCAAGATATATTTTGGGGTAGAGGGAACAAACTCTTGCCCCCTGATTACGAGTGTTACGTCCTGTTCATGATCATCGACGATATGCGCCAAATTGTAAGTAGGCCAACCGTCGGATTTGATCATAATGAAGTCTTCAAGGATGTTGGTTGGGAAGGTTACTGTGCCTCTAATTTTATCTATCCAAGTAATTTCCGTAGGCGAAGAAGGTATTTTGAATCTAACCACATACTTATCGCCATCTTTTTCTTTTTGAGCTACTTCTTCTTTCGAAAGTCCCAAGCATATTCGATTATATATAAAAGGCTTACCATTTGCTTCCATTTCCTTTTTTTGATTACTTAAATATTCTGAAGTACAGAAGCATTTGTAGGCAAATCCTTTGGAAATTAATTCTTCGCTTATTTTCTGGTATATTGGTAGTCGTTCAGATTGATATACGACCCCCCTGTCGTATTTGATACCTAGCCAAACCAAACCACTATGAAAATTCTCGACGGAGCCTTCAACAAATCTGGCTCTATCGGTATCTTCTATACGTAGCAAAAATTGTCCGCCAGAAGCTTTTGCTGCGAGATAATCAAAAAGTGCGGTCCTGGCACTTCCGATATGAAGCTTTCCTGTAGGGCTTGGAGCAAAACGAGTAATGTATTTCATAAAATGATTATAACAAAAATAAGTTTATTCTTCGAGAGCAATTGTAGCTACGAAGATATTTAGTTCTTACCGAAAAAACGTCTTTTCTTTGGTATTTCTGGTTTAGGCTCATTATTAATTGCGTTTATAATGTCCCCTTCTAGACTACTAGTAGCTTCTGGAGCAACGGGGGTAATCTTGCCTGGAGTTACGGCAGTCTGCGACTTCGGTTGACGATTATTCGTAACTGCCGGAGACTGGGTCTTTGGCATTGGTTTTTTGAAATTAAGAAGATATCGCTCTGGCTCCAAGTCCATATCAACAAAATCATCCGATTCCTCTATAAGTTTCGCAGAAGTTGAACGGCCGAATGACATTACTTCTGCACGACAGCCCTCAGTCTTTGCCTGATGCATTAGTATTTGGAAATCACCATCACCAGAGCAAAGGATAATGGCATCTAACTTCGGGGCCATATTTAAAATGTCAACGGCGATTCCGACGTCCCAGTCGGCTTTTTTTTGTCCACTGACAAATGTTTGCAGGTCTTTTGTTTTGACTTCTAGGCCAGCTTTTTCGAGTGCATCAAAAAAGCTTTGTTCTTCTGGCATTTCTGCTTTTACCGCATATGCTATTGCTCTTATCAACTTTCTACCAGCAGTTGCAGTGCGGACTATTTCTCCAAAGTTTACTTTTGTGCCATATAGGGCTCGTGCAGAATAATAAAGATTTTGTACGTCTATAAATATTCCTACTCTTTGATCTGTATTTTTTACTGTCATTTAGTTTCTCCTTTTAATTCATATTCTATGTTAAATATATTATTTGTAAAGTTGGTATTAATTGTTTTGGCGTATTTGTTAAAATTATTGTCTAGTAAACCATTCGAAGTATTATTAACTCCTGTCATTATAAAATCCGGTATAGGCACTATTCCGGATTTCCCGTTGCTAAAATCCGCATGAAGTGCATTGTTATCAATCTTCGGAGTCACAGAAAGGTTAATCGTATTGCCGAAAGCGAATTTCGCCCTGCCTTCCAATATCATTAGATTGTTTGTAAAGGTACATGTCGGCCCAGTTATGTAATTGCTAAGATAATCATTTATTAAACTGCAGACTTGCTCCTCGCTAAAATTTTGGGAATATTTCCCACTTACAGAATTAGGTAATTTGAGAAAGCTATCGTTTGAGATAATAATCTGCGGCGTTTCGAATTTAAAAATATTCGAAAGATTAACTTTTTTGACTTGGAAAATAATTAAAATGATTATAGTAACCACTGCTATAAAGGTAAGAATAATAGTAAAGGGGTTGAGAGGTGAAATCTTCTTGTTTGTCAAAGGGTGAAGTTCCCTGATTTTAGGTCTATTTCTTGCCAATCATCCGCGTCTGCAATATATCTAAAAACCTTTAAAAAACTAGTAGTTTCGTCGGGTGACAGAACATATTCTAAATTAGCGCGGTTGCCACCGGTGTGATTGTAGTGTGCTTTTTTGTCTAAAATTATTGGCCTGGTATGTCTTTCGATGCGTAAATCATTTTCAGAGATTGTCGTTTCGACGAATTCAACCTTTGTTACAAGCTCATTTCCCAAATCATCTGTTCGAATGTCTTCGCGTATCTGAATAGAAACCCCTTCTGGCGAGTTTTCGAGTTTTGCGATTAAATTGTCCCAGAGTGCATTATTCATATTATTTCACAGACTGTGCCATTTGATATAAAAGGTCTATAGAGAGATTGTAGTTCTCTGCCTTTATTGTAAAAACAAAACCGTTATTTGTCCATACAAGAGTATTTCCATCTATTTCCCTATATTCGGTTCCGCCAACTGTCTTTACTACATAACTAAGGCCAGCTTTCTCCATTATGCCCTTTAGATAGGTGTTGGTATCCTTCGGTCTTGCTTGCGTAAAGGTAATTATTTTTTGACTCTCTTCTGTAAAAAGATACTCAACTGTAAAAAGACCTGTTACTGTATCGTTTTTACTACCAGACATCTTGTAACCTTCGATAATATATGTAGGCTCGTTTGTTTTAAACGTGGCCTTTGTGGTTGCTACTTTATGCTGACTGCTTGGATTTTCTTGATTATAATAATAAATAGTTGCAAATGCCAAGCCAACTATTATGGCGACTGCCAGAATAGACAGCGAAACAAAGAGTAGCGCCTTTTTCGATTTAAATATATCGAATATAGTTTTTTTCTTATCTGCAGCAAGGATATTGTCATTTGTGGTTTTGGATTTATTTAATCCTAACTTTGATTTGAAATATTCAGCTAATATTTCAGGTTTTTTAGTGTTATTGACTTTAATATTACTTGGCAGAGAATCGACATCATAATCACTTGCTTCAGATTCAGTAATTTCCATTTCCTGAGGCTTGGCTTCACTTATTTTCTTTTCGATCGTATCTAGGCTTTCGAGACCTTTGTCTTCGAGACCTTTGTCTTCGAGACCTTTGTCTTCGAGACCTTTGTCTATTTCATCGTAAATGTCTACTACTTCGGTAGATTCGTTATCGGAAAAGATTGATTTAACATGGTCAGCTATCTTCGCTTGCTCCTCAGCAGATATGGGTACGATATCGTTGATTTGCTTATTGACTTGCTGGTAATCAGAATTATCGGGATTTATAGGAAGCTCAGTCTCTACGTTATTTATAGCGTTTATTTCAGGGAATTCAACGGGGTTTTGTGGTAAATCCTTTAGGACCCCTGCCTTAAAAAAATTATTTTTAAATTTGTTGGCAACAAGTTTATGAAATTTATCTTTAGGTAATTTTTCTATATTATCGGATTCGTCAATTTCTTCACTGTCCGCTTGGTTAATTTCTTTTTCTTTATTGTCTGAGATGCTGATATTTTTTTCAGTTTCACGCGACTTTTCTTTGTCTTCCAATATATCTAACAGAATTTCGCTTGCACCTAATGTGTCAATTTGTTTAACCTGGGCTGAAAATTTGTCTTCTTGTGACTCGTTTTTTGGTGTGTGGTCAAAATCTGTTTCCGACGGTATGTCCAAATTGTTTATTTGGCTCTTATCTTGGTTGTCTGAAACATTAGTAGAAAGGACGTTGTCGGAAAGTTCTGATTCTGACAAGTTTGTATGATAATAATCATTGTTTTCTTCCTGCTGTTCATCTGGAACAACTGGTGTTTCTGGAACAACTGGTGTCTCTGGAACAACTGGTGTCTCTGGAACAACTGGTGTCTCTGGAACAACTGGTGTCT